>CAMDCW010000250.1 GCA_945890745.1 Phycisphaera mikurensis NBRC 102666 | reverse complement strand
ATGAGCTCCACTTTCACCGTCGTACTTGCCGCACTCATCTCTGCGGCTCCGCAGTCGGGTCCATCGCCACTCTGCCTGCACGAGTTGCCAACTTGATGTTGCCCGCAAGGCGCAACAAGTGGCTCGCCGTGCTACTCGTGTTGCTGTGCCATGAGTTGGTCATCGCGCAAGAAGGCGACGCGGAGTACTTCGCGTGGATCAGCGGCACCGAAACGAAGTCGTCGGGGATCGTGAGCAACTGGGCCGCCACGATGGGCGCGATTGATGGTCAGGCGTGCAGAAGCATGCGCGCCCGACACAACCTATTCACCGCATCTGGTCGCGAACATTCTTCGCCTCCTGCACCTTGCGGCTACTGATCGCAGTACCAGTCCGGAAGCCAGCGCATCAATCAGGCGATTGGCACTGGATAACGCCCCAAGCATGTGCGAACAGCGACGAGTTGTCTTCGAGGCAATGAAGAAGTGCGGCTATCGAGGAAATGAGGCTCTCCAACGGGCGATTGATTCCGGAAACTCCACAACCGGCTCGATGGCGAGCGTCTTTCGCCCCATTGCTCTGGGATCGGCACGCGTCGCAGCCACAACCCAAGATATTGCCGCCATGGCGCGAGCCGAACTGACGCCCGAGGTCGCTAAGAAACTCGACGACAGTCTGCTTCGCCTCACGTACGGCGCACTGGCATTCGACATCTTCAGTACAGACGCCGTTGCGCACGTGCTCATTCCACTCGTGCCGGATCAAGATCGGGAAACATGCGTCGCGCTGGTCCTCGACTCCGCTCGTCAACGGGCGGTGCTGCGCGAGCGAATGCTCAAGAGTTTCGATATGGAAAGAAGCAAGTTCATCGAGCGCGGCTTAGTGCGCGACGAAGCCGCCAGCGATCGCTTTGGGAAATCACTCCTCGGCTACCTCAAGACATCCCGAATTGGCGCTGAGCAAATGCTCGCTCAAGTCGCCGCCATCGCACGTGCAAACCCGAAGTGGGACGAAGCAGAGTTCGATGCTGCGCGGCGAGAGTGGAGGTCAGCTGTGCGGCAACGACTCCAAGAAGTAGCAATCACTGGCGGGGCGTCACCTGTCCTGCCCTATCCGCGGATGGAGATGATTGTTCAGGGAGCGCTGGACGAGTGACGCCGAGCGAAACGCGAGCGGTTCGGCACTCGAGCGAAAGCTTGTAAGAAATGTTGGGCACAATTTCTTATGAAGCCAACGGCGTAAGGAAACGATCGTTTTTTTACGCCATTGACTAGGAAGCGATCGTTTCCTAGCGTGATGCGGTCGCCGATCCTATACCTGAGCCACTCGTTCAAGCGCCACCAACGCGAGTACGACGACCGGCTCTCCGCCGGGCGTGTCAGCCTCACCTCATAGTTTGCCACGACGCCGCATCTCCTTCACGACGGACTGAAGGGAGTGCCTCGGCTCGTTGCGGCGCTTGCGAGCGATGGCGAGGTCGGCCAGGTCCTCCTTCAGCGCCCGGCGAACCATCTCGTTCACGACCTCGGAGAGGTTCCGGTCACTGGCAGCGGAGTGCAGCCTGAGCGCCCGGTGCACGGCGGGATCGAAGTAGACGGTGGAACGACGGGCGGTGGCCATGCACACAGAATAGCTACTGACGTTAAGACGTCAAAGCGCTGATTTGGATTTATGCTCAAGAGCCTTCAATCCGTGTCATGTCCGATCGGCTTCGGCGTGGGTCGCGGCGGTCTGACGTTCAACGACTTCGGCGGTGCGAACAGGATCTACCTTGATCGCCACCCCGTCGGCAAATGGAGTTGTGGCTTCGAATGGCATGAAGATGCCATGAAGACCAACGAAGTCGAATCGGACGTAAGAAGTGGCACACATCCTGGGGAAGGTCACTGCGGCACATCACCGCGACGTTGGGGAGCACGGCGCAGGCAACGCCGCCAGCGCCGCGGACACCGGTGATAGACGCCCGCACTCTGGGCATCGCGACGTAGCACGGACATCCCCGACACCGGCGAAGTAGGCGCAATAGGCGCATCGTCCGCCTCGCAAGAGCCAACGCCGGACACCTGTGGCAAGCATCCACCATGCGCACCAGACCGATGCGCTCCAGAAGGCCGCATCGCCGAGTAACCCGGGGATGATCGGATCCAACGCCAGCGAACCAAGCACTACGTCAGTGGTTGTCACCCAGTCTGGGGGGGGCTCGACCCCCGTCCCGGCATCCCGGTGCAGCGTGAGCCACCGCGCGTTAGACCGGAACGGCCAGCCATAGCGCCACGAACGCATATCGAATTCGTTCGACCCCGGCGCGGGGTGCGCGGCCCAGAAAGGCAGCTCACGGCGAAGGTCCATCGCACTGTCCGCCCATGTGCGCAGATCGGAACGCAGGGGCCCAACCACGTTGAATGCGGGTGATGCCCGGAGGGCTTGCACCCTTCGCTCCAGATCGCACGGCCACGGGAACGCCGAGTCACCAAACTCCTTCAGTTCCGCTTCCGAGTAGCGAATGACCTCGGTGTAGTCATGCCACCAGGTCGTTCGCCAGTAGAACGCGAGCCGCTCTCCGCCAACGAGTACCGAGATGCTTGGCTGAGGCGTACCGTAGATCAGCTCTTCCGGGATGTCTGATAGAGCTCCCACTTGTTGGTGGTCCAATCCAGCGACCGCGTGCATCGCCGAGAGGCCGACGCCAAGCACGTAGCTGCCGACAATACCGACGCCGAGCGCCACGCACGCCGTTGCGGCGCCAGACCGCGCCGGCTTGCTGAAGAAGATGCCGGCAACTGTGGCTCTCAGTTCGATCATCGTGACACATATTCACATGAGTAAGGCGACGATTCGTGGTAACGCGATTCGCCCCCAAGGCGTAAGTGTGGGGGGCCTATAGGCATCACGCTCACCGCGGATCGCCCGGCGACCGCGGCACCGGCACGCAATCAACCACGATTCCTTGCGACAGGACTTTCGCCATGACCTCGCTCGCCGAACCGTCGGCAAATGGAGTTGTTGCTTCGAATTGGCGGATCGGGGTGCACGTGACCGT
>CAMDCW010000249.1 GCA_945890745.1 Phycisphaera mikurensis NBRC 102666 | reverse complement strand
ATCACGCCGCGGCAATGAAATGCCATGGCATTCATCAACCAACGTCGCAGCGGCATGTTGCTTTGCCGCCAGCGCGTGAAGAATGCAGGGTCGCCCATCGTGCGTGCGTAGAAGCCTGAAACCAGCTCATCACGCTCGCCGATCCGCCGTAGCGTTGGTGTGCTCACATATGCAGTCAGCGCAGGGGTGTAACGATTCATCACGTGCCGGCGAAGCGCGTCTTGCGCGTTGTTTGCGCGCGCGTGTCCACCGGCATCACCCGCGGCAGCAGCGCGCAGGCCATCTTCAGCGATGGTGAGTTGCGCATCGATCCACGTTGCGTGCGTGCTTGGAAAGTGGTCGATGGACATGCGTGGAGAGGATAAGCGCGCGGGTTAGGAAATTTGTTGTGAAGTTCCGCGGAAGTTGGCGGGCGGTTTCGCAGGGGTGAAATGATGGGGGGCACAACCGGCAAGGACAAAGAAAGGAAGTGTCGCGAATGAGCGGCAGTCAGGAATACACTCATGATTATGGAATTGCGCATCAATATCGACGAGCGGGACCTCAATCGCGCGCGGGAGATGACTGGGATTTCGGATCCAGAGGCGCTGCTAAACCACGTACTCAATCAATTCGTCCGGGTGATTTCGTTGGAGACACTCACGAAGGGCGGGTGGGATCCACATCTCGGAGCCCCGCCTCGGCGTCGCCCGCCGGAATTCCTGAACGACGCACCGGAGAATCCAGCGGAGTAACGGCATCATCGTTGGGCGATACATGTGACGTGCTCATTGATACAGCTTCTTGGATCAATCACGGTCGTATTCCAGATGCGCTCATCGCCGCAGCAATCGAGCAGGGTTGCGTGGTCACACACCAAGACGTTGTTGGCGAAATCACACTTGGCTGTGGGCCAACAGCGGTAGCCACCGCTGAGCGGATCGGAATGTTTCGACACGTAACAGATGTAAGCCATGACACGGTATTGGCATTTATTCGGACACACCAACTGTCTTGCACCGGCGTGGGGATGGTCGACTCGCGTCTTATCGCAGCGTGTGCACTGGCTGATCGCCCGACGCGGCTTTACAGCGCAGATAAGCGCCTTATGAAGGAAGCCCGACGCGTTGGAGTTTCGCTTACATGAGCCACTGCCTACAATCCTGCCCTTCCCCCGAACACGGAGCCGCAGACCACTATGACCCAGACCGATCTCGCCAAGGACCTGAAGAACATCTCTGAGAAGGATCGCAAGCAGATTGAGCAGGCGCAGGAGATGCTCGGGCCTGATCCCAAGACGATGGGCTTTGTGAAGAACATTTTCTGGGGCAATTTCCGGCAAGACCTGGTCTTCCCTTACCCAACCCAGACCGCTGACGAGAACGCGCGCTGCGAGAAACTGCTCGCTGAGCTTGATGTGTATTTGCGCAACGAACATCCATCCGTCGAGATCGATCAGAAGCAAGAGATCCCGGAGTGGGTGGTGAAGCGCCTCTTTGATATGGGCGTGCTGGGGATGACTATCACCAAGGAGCACGGCGGTCTCGGCTTCGGCATCACGAGTTACAACCGCGTGTTGCGCCGCATTGGTCGCACGTGTGGATCCACGGCAGTGCTCGTGTCGGCGCATCAGTCGATCGGCTGCAAGGCACTCATGCTCTTTGGTAATGAGGAGCAGAAGGCCCGCTTCCTTCCACGCATGGCGAAGGATGCACTGAGTGCGTTCTGCCTGAGCGAGCCAAACGTCGGTTGCGACGCCGGTGGCCAGGAAACCCGCTGTGTTTTGAGCGATTGCGGCAATTTCTACATCTTGAATGGCGAGAAGAAGTGGGCGACATCTGGGGCAATCAGCGCACTCTTCACCGTGATGGCGAAGCAGAAGATCACCGATCCCAAGACCGGCAAGGAGAAGGACGCTGTCACGGCGCTCATCTGCACGCCGGATATGGAAGGCGTGGAGATCTTCAGCCGCAACCGTTCAAAGTGTGGCATTCGCGGAACATGGCAGGCGCGCATTCGACTCACCAACGTCAAGGTTCCGAAGGAGAACTTGCTGCACAAGGAAGGTCGCGGCCTGAACGTTGCACTGACTTGCCTGAACTACGGTCGCTGCACACTGAGTGCCGGCATGCTGGGCGCAGCAGAATTCGCCTACGAACAAGCGGCGAAGTGGGCGAAGTACCGCTTCCAGTTTGAGCGTCCGATCAGTGAGTTTGACCTGATCAAGGAGAAGCTCGCGCGCATGGCTTCGTACACCTACGCCATGGAAGCAATGCTCTTTATGACCACCGGCTTCCTTGACCGCAAGGACGAAGACATCATGCTTGAGACCGCGGTGTGCAAGGTGTTCTGCAGCGAATTTGGCTATCGCACCGTGAATGACGCTCTGCAAGTCATGGGTGGCGAGAGCTATATGACAGAGAATCACGTGGAACGCGCATGGCGTGATAGCCGCATCAACATCATTGTTGAGGGTGCAAATGAAGTGATGCACTCATTCATCTTTGCATACGGCAGCAAGCAGCTTGGTGAGTGGATGTTGGGCATCAAGAAGAACCCAGCCAAGCACCTTGGTTCGGCGATGCAAATCGGCAGCGAGTTGTTCTTGGGTGTTCGTCGGCCGCTTCCATCGTTCACAGGCACGGATCCGCGCCTCAATGGCATGATGCATGAATTGATGATGCGCGTGCGTGAATTCAGTCATCAAGTCAAATTGATGTTCAAGGAGTGGGAAGACAAGCTTGTCACCGAGCAGACCATTCAGGCTCGCCTCTCCATGTGCGCCATTTACATTCACGCAATGACGTGCTCGCTTGCAAAGCTTGATAGTCATATTCGCAACGGACTCAGTGGCGAGCAGTTGGCTTATGAGATGAGCTTGGTGGAACACCTTTGCTCGATGTTCGGACTGGCGATCGAAGAAGAGGTTCGCGCCCTGCGCACCAACGCCGACGTTTCGATGAAGCGTGCGGCTGATGCGGTCTTGAAGCACATTGATTCGCTCCCCAACATCGACTTTGCAATCCCCGAGCGCACGATGGACATGAAGGCGCGCGGCAC
>CAMDCW010000248.1 GCA_945890745.1 Phycisphaera mikurensis NBRC 102666 | reverse complement strand
TCAGCGTTCACGCGTGCCTGCCTTCGCTTTGCCAGTAGTGGATGACTTGGAGCCACGCGACTTCTTTGCAGCGACCACCTTCGGTGCAACTTCTGAACTCACCACTTTGGCCACTACTTGCTCACCAAGCGCGCCCTCGGCAGGCGTTGACGCCAGCACCGTGGATTTGCCGGCAGGAATCAAGTCCAAATTCCATTTGCTGGCGTAGGCGCGAATGTCAGCGGGGTCGCTCCGACTTGCAACATCTGCTCGCATGCGCCACTGCGCGCGTTCTTGCTCCACAATCCGATTGTGCGCTCGGGAAATCTCATTGGAGACTTCATAGCGTTGCTGACGGAGTGCGAGCAGGCCAAGGCCCATCGCGCCGAGGGCAATCATGATGAGAAAGAGCTTGGAGAAGAGGCGCATGGCGGGCAATGCTCTGTGGGGCCATCAATCCATTAATGATCGGGACACTCGACACGACCAGTCATCAGGTCAGCAAACCGCCGACCCATCCACCCATCAACCCTTCGTCGGGATCTTCAGCGTCTGTCCTGGCTTGAGCGCGGACGGATCCTTGATGCCGTTGTACTTGAGGAGTTCGGCAACCTTGACACCCTGCTTGCGCGCGATGGCGTACGGGGTGTCGCCTTTCTGAATCTTGTAAGTCGCGGCAACCCGAGGAGCGACTGTTGCCTTTGGGGTGACCTGCGCCACTGCGCTATCAACAACCGTTCGCGCAGTCGCACCAGGCTTCAGCACTTCGATGGAAGGAATGCGAAGGTCAGAGTTGAGCGCCAACTTGGCAGCGTCTGGAGCAACCGCCTTGTTGTATTCCTGAAGCTTGTTGGCCAGGGAGCCGTCGCCGTACTCGCGGGCAGCGATCGACCAGTAGGTCTCACCCTTTTGAACCTTATGGAAACGCACGGGCGTGCCGTCGGCCTTGGCGACTTCGATGGCGAGCGGAGCCGGGTCGAGAGCGAGTTGTTCGCCGGTGTTCAGGTCGGCTGCATCAGGCAGCGCGCTGGCGCCGTCCTTGGCAAGATCCACGCCGCCGCCTTGGGCAACCAGCGCGTCCGTACTGAAGGCGTCAAGCTGAATGGTCTCGACCGCGGCCGAATCCTCTACCTGCGCGACAGTTGCCGGATCAAAGCGCTGCGCCGAGAAATGGTCGGAGACCAGAATCCCGACAAAGAGCATGAGTCCGAAACCAATGACGAGGGCCAGCTTGTTCTCACGAGTCATGACGTACCTTTTTGGCTGAATAAAGCCGAAATCCGTTGCGGCAATGCATGCCACCCGATGGCTGCACGCCATCGAGTTCATCGGCAGGGAAAGCGGAAATCCATCAGCGCACGGCGCCGATTTCGCAAGCAAATTCAAAGACGCGCAACTTGGCGCTCCGGGCGCGCGGATTGGCGCGCAACTCGGCATCGGACGCCTCGACCGGCTTGCGGGTGACACGCTGGCCAAGCCCGGCGGTCTCCCACTCCACGAACGCGTGTTTCACCAGACGGTCTTCCAGGCTGTGGAACGAAATCACCCCAAGACGGGCCTTGGGGTTGAGCCAGGTGGTGCTGGGAAACTTGCTTGCGGTCGCTCGAAATGCCTCAAGAAGGCCCCGTAAAGCCCCCAATTCGTCGTTGACCATGATGCGGAGCGCCATGAAGGTCCGCGTGGCGGGGTGCATGCGGCTCTCGCGCGCCTTGGGCCCATAGGCGGCGCTCACGGCGATGGCCAGTTCATGGGTGGTCCGAAACGGCGCCCTGCTCCGACGTTCCACAATGGTCCGCGCAATTCTCCGGGCAAACGGATCCTCGCCCAGTTGGAATATCGCGTCTGCGAGGGCCGATTCAGACATCCGGGCCAGCAGATCGGCCGCCGTCTCGCCGCGGGAAAGATCAAGCCGCATGTCGAGCGCGCCATCGTTCTGAAAGCTGAAGCCACGCGAAGGGTCATCCATCTGCGAACTGGCAAACCCCAAGTCCGCCAGGACGCGATCGGCAGCCCATCCGGCCGCCAGCATGGCTCGGTCCGCGTTGGCAAACGAGCCGTGCATCGATCGAACCTCCGCCCCGGCGATGCCCCGAACCCGGGCCTCGGCAAAGGCGAGATTCCCGGCGTCCAAGTCGCACAACATGATTCGACCGCCAGCGCCGGCTGCCCGCGCCAAGGCCTCGGCGTGACCACCTCGTCCGGCAGTCAAGTCGAGCACCGTGCCGCCTGGGGGCGGACCAAGCAACTCACTGATCGATTCAAGTAAGACCGGAAGATGGCCCGCGGGGCTACTCATGTGCGGCGCTTGGCGCCATCGGCCGCCAATGAGCGCGGCACTCGGCGCCCACCCGTTGGCGTTGCACCGGAACCGCGCGTTGCCACGGCGAGCAACACAATGAATACGCCCACCAGGAACAAGAACGGCCACAACAATCGACCGCCATGACCAAGTAAGTACAGACCAGTGGCGGTACCAATGAGTACGAGTCCAAACTCCATGCCATACAGAGCGCACACCGCCTTGCGAACCGAATCTCCACACGCGCGCTTCACGCGGTGATGCAAGTGGTTGGCATCAGGCGTAGAGAACGGAACGCCAGCACGCCGACGCCGAATCATGGCAAGTGCCGTGTCCAGAATTGGTAGCCCGAACATCGCCAGGCCGCACATGACCAGCAACGTGGAATGACCTTCGTAACCAGCATCGGGACGCAACGGCACAGCCGGGGGCATGCCAGGCAAGGTCGGCACGCTGTCTGCAACAGCGCGCACGACCAGCGGGCAGCTGAACGGCTGCAGATTTGCAAAGGTCATGATGATGGTGACGGAAAGGAAGCCGATCAGCAGGCTTCCTGCGTCCCCCAGGAAAATGGTGGCGGGATTGAAGTTGTAAACCAAGAAACCCAGACACGCGCCCATGAGACTGAGGCACAAGACCACACGCGCGCCGGCCATGGATCGCGTGAGTTCGCCAATATTCGAAAGGTCGGGCGGCAATGCGTACACAATCAACAGTGACAACGCCAGCAGCCCAAGACACATGACCACGGTGATGCCAGA
>CAMDCW010000247.1 GCA_945890745.1 Phycisphaera mikurensis NBRC 102666 | reverse complement strand
GCCTTGCAGTCCATGGTTGCGCTGCAGAAGGGAAATCGCCTCAGCGTGACGCCGGTCACTGCCGCGGAGTTTGCTGCGGTGCTGCAACTTGCGAAATCATCGAAAGGCCGGAAGCGCTGATTGGGGTATCGTTCACGTGTCGCCGGCATTCGCTGGCGCAAGGAGGACTTCGATGGGTGCAGGAATCGGAATCATCGCGCTGGGAATCATTGGTTTGATCGCCGTGGTGGCGCTCGGGCTCGTGCTGTGGGGAATTGGTGTCTACAACTCACTGACGCGCTCGCGCATTGCTGCGCAGGGTTCGTTTAGTGGTATTGATGTTGAACTCAAGCGTCGCCATGACCTGGTGCCGAACTTGGTCAATACAGTCAAGGGCTACGCGGCGCACGAGAAGCAGACCTTTGAAAGCGTCATCTCGGCGCGCGCTGCGGCAGTGCGCCCCGGCATGAATATGGACGAGCGCCTCAAGGCAGAACAAGGTTTGGGCGGTGCGCTTGGTCGTCTGATGGCTGTTGCCGAGGCGTATCCAGACCTCAAGGCCAACCAGAATTTCTTGCAATTGCAGGGCGAGCTCTCGCAGATTGAAAATCGAATCGCTGGAGCGCGTGGCGGATATAACGGCGCGGCGCAGACGTTCAACGCCACCGCACGGCAGTTTCCTGCACTGTTCATTGCCCGCATGTGCGGGTTCCAAGACATGCCATTCTTTGAAGTGGATGATCCCGCGCAGCGCAATGCTCCGCAGGTTCAGTTCTGACGGATTTCGTTGGCATGGCACGCGAACGCATCGTTTCTGCAGCAGAACAAGCCACTGACGCCGAGCAGGCAACCGGTGCGCTTCGTCCTGTTCGCATTGATGAATACGTTGGTCAGCGTGATCTGATTGAACGGATTCGCATTGCTATCGAAGCGGCCAAGGGTCGCGGCGAACCGATGGAGCATGTACTTCTGCATGGTCCCCCGGGGCTTGGTAAGACCACGCTTGCCCATGTGATTGCCGCAGAAATGGGCACGCGCGCGTATGTGACGAGCGGCCCGGCGCTCACCAAGGCGGCTGATCTCATTGGCACACTCACCAAGATGGAGGCGCATGATGTCCTCTTCATTGATGAGATCCACCGTCTGCCCACCGCGGTTGAGGAATACATTTATCCCGCCATGGAAGACTTCCGCATCGACTTCACTGTCGACAGCGGCATGAACTCCAAGGTGGTGACCATCGGGCTGCGGCCGTTCACGTTGATCGGTGCGACGACGCGCTCTGGTCTCTTGACGCAGGCGCTGCGATCACGCTTTGGAATTGCGCACAACCTTGGCTTCTATCCGGTGACGGACATTGTTGCCATTCTGGCGCGCGCTGCCGGTTTGTTGCGGATGGATGGAATTCCCGCAAGCACCTTGCAGTCGATTGCCGAACGGAGTCGCGGCACACCGCGCGTGGCGCTTCGACTTCTGCGACGTGTGCGCGATTTCTCCGCGGTGCGCGCCGCCGGGCGGCTTGACACTCGGGTGGTCGACGACGCCCTTGCACTTGAGGGCGTCGATGCGCTGGGCCTTGACGAACTTGATCGTCGCTACTTGCGGACCTTGGCGACCACGTACGAAGGCGGTCCGGCCGGTCTGGAAGCGATCGCCGCCACGATTGGTGACGATGCACTCACACTTGAAGATGTCGTTGAGCCGTACCTGTTGCAGGTGGGATTCTTGGCGCGCACTCGGCAGGGTCGCAGGTTGACCCACGCAGCATTCCGACACGTGGGCATCGAACCGCCCGCGCGTTCGGAAGAACTCTTTGATTGACACATCCGCGTGGTGCGGGTTGCAGCATGCTCAGCGGTTGATCGCTTGCGTCGTGAAGGGCATAGCGCTTGCTTTGCCACCAATAGCGATGTTGATTCCACCGAAATACTGGTCCTGAATAGCGTCATAGCCAAAGGTGGCCAGCAGCGTGAAATCAGGCATTTCACGACTCAAATTGGCGGTGAACAGGCGGAAGTCATTCTCTTCAAGGTCGGAGGTCGGAACGAATGACGCGGTGTAAGCCTTGCTGATTTGGTAGTTCACGCCGCCCGAGAGCAACGAGTCGGAGAGGTACACGCTCTCTGGCGCAAAGTTGTTGATGCCGCGGTATTCGATGAATGTTGAAACATCCGGGGCGTGTTGCATGGTGGCGCCGATCGAGCCGCGGCCGGCGCTGGCAAGGCCGAACGCACCGGTGCCATCCGAGGGCAGATCATCGGCAAGCAGATAGGTAATGCTGCCACGCAGCGTCAACGAACTACTCGCAGCAAACTGGAAGCTGCTGTAAGCATTGCGACCCCACTGACTCAATTCTGGGCGCCAGGCGAAATACTGCGGGAACAGACTCTGTTTGTACTTGGCACCGTCGGTGTAGTTACGTGCTAAGTCGTCGCCGCTTTCATTCCACATGATGCCAACATCAAGCATCAACCAATCGACGGACTGCCAATTGCCTGGACCGCCACGCATGGTTTGCAAGCGTTGCTTCAGTCCAGCTTGCACAACAGCACCGCCGGTTGCCCCTTCCATCTCTTGGTCGTAGATGGCGTAGGCAAGGTCGTCGGTGGAGTTGTAACCAGCCCAGGTATTGACATACGGAGTCAGCACATGGCGCATGCGGTGCAGATCAAGTGTCGCCACTTCAAACTTATCAAAGTTAGAAGTGAAGTCTGCGCTGGAGCGGAAGCCGGTAGCGATGATGGCACGGAAATCTTCAGCTTCGGTGTTGTAACTGGTGCGATCACCGCTGATGTATCCAAAGACGTTCGCGGATGTAAATGGCGTGATTTTCCAGCCATTACCGCCGAATGTTGAGGAGAGTTCTTGGCGGGTGAAGATGCGCGAGACCGTATCGCCGTTGTATCCGCTGGATTCGTACAGATCGGTCAACGTGGTGGCATTGGTGAACGTCTTGCCTGGCGCATAGGTTTGGCCGTTCAGGTTGAACGTATTGGGTCGTACGCCAGTAGTGTCTTGCGAACCGCGGCCGAACTCCAGCGCCATCAGGTTCAAGTTGTATTCCTGCTGCCAGACGATGGAATCGCCAAACAGCGTGTCGCCCCAACGCTTGTAGGCAACCTCGGGGAATT
>CAMDCW010000246.1 GCA_945890745.1 Phycisphaera mikurensis NBRC 102666 | reverse complement strand
GGCACCCGAAGGAATGGTCTGGATTCCCGGCGGAGAGTTCAGTATGGGCAGTACCGATCCCCTGGCGCGGCCGGATGAGCAACCGGTTCACCGCGTGCGCGTGCATGGATTCTGGGCAGATATCACCGAGGTGACCAACGCGCAGTTTGCCGCCTTTGTTGCGGCCACCGGATACAAGACCGTCGCCGAGCGCCCGGTTGATTGGGAAGAGTTGCAGAAGCAAGTGCCAGCGGGAACACCAAAGCCCGCCGATGAATTGCTGCTGCCGGGATCGTTGGTGTTTGTTGCTCCGAGCGCGCCCGTTGATACGAATGATGTTGCGCAGTGGTGGCAGTGGACGCGCGGCGCAGATTGGAAGCATCCCGACGGACCAGGCAGTTCCATTGAAGGCCGCGACGCGCTTCCAGTAGTTCAAGTGTGTTACGAAGATGCAGTTGCGTACTGCCAGTGGACTAAGAAGCGCCTACCCACCGAAGCCGAATGGGAATTCGCCGCGCGTGGCGGACGCGAACAATCAGTGAATCCTTGGGGTAATGAACCCATTGATGCAACGCGCGCCAACACATGGCAAGGTCACTTTCCTGACCGCAACACTGGCGAAGATCACTATGTGGGGCTTGCGCCCGTGCGTAGTTTTTCACCCAATGGGTACGGCCTGTATGACACCGCAGGAAATGTCTGGGAGTGGTGCAGCGACCTCTATCGGCCGGACACCTACGCGCGCCAAGTTGTGATTGCAGGCAATAACGGAATCACGATCGATCCCAAAGGGCCGGATTCCAGCATGGATCCGCGCAATCCAAGTGAGCCCGTCAGCAGGGTTCATCGCGGTGGTTCGTTCCTCTGTAATGACAGTTACTGTGCGAGTTACCGCGTTGCGGCGCGGATGGCGTGCTCACCGGACACGGGGATGTCACATGTTGGGTTTCGCTGCGTGCGTGACGCTGCACCACAACGGTAGCGTCATCGCCCACAGCGCTATCGAAATCGGGGATTTAACGCTTGCCAGACGATCCAAGCGTTCATGGACATCGACTATCTTCCCATTATGGTTATTAAGAACTTTCGCAAGGGTCTGCTTGGACAATTCACATACTTCGGCGTTATTCCAAGTGCAGTTGTAGTGCTGTCCATCATTGGTATCAGTGCGTATCTCAGTGCGCGTACCACCAAGCGAGAGTCTGCTTCGTTCGCAACCTCCGAAGCAGAGCGCGTTGCCAATGAAATTGAAGGTCGGCAGCAGAAGGCTGTCGGTACTGTGACGGCGATGTCGCTTGCATTTGAGTGCTGCCTCTTTGACAATCGCGTGGAAGCCATTGAGTATCTGCGCTCGATCGCAGATGCGAATCCTGAATACGACGTGTTCGTCGGCTTCGAGCCGAATGCTGATGGCCAGGATGCAGCTGCCGTTGCCAATCCTGCAACGGAGCTGAAGTCCATCGACAAGAGCGGACGATTTGTTCCACGCTTCAATCGAGACGGAACCGCAGCGAATACGTTAGCGCTGCAGGCCAATCCGGAAATCAACAACGCCGAGTACTACCGGACCGCCAAGCAACAGTTCCTTGTGAACAACTCTCGCAAGGCCGTGATCACCGAACCACATGAGCACAACGGCGCGCTTGATACAGAGATCGTTGTTCCAATTGTGATCGACGGGCGCTTTATGGGGGTCGTCGGTGTAGCCCGCCCACTCACCCTCGCGGGCAAGGCGGCCATGGACACTGCGGAGCGGACGGGGCTGAATCTCATGTTGCTGACCGATGAAAACAATTTCATCACCGCGTCAGCAGGCGACCCGACGCTCAGCAGTCAAGCACGCGCAAGCTTTGATGCGGCCGCCGGTAAACCTTTGGACAAGACCCCATGGGCTGCAAGCCTGCAACCAGTGCTCTCCCAGTCAGGTAGCACGATTGTTACCAGTGCGGTCAACCCCTTGACGAGCGATGAAGGTATTCATGTCATGGCGCATATTCCGACTGGTGGCTGGAGAGTTGTCGTGGAAGTGCCTCGTGCGCGATTGGCTGGCGAAATCTGGGCTGACCTGTGGGTCGACCTCGTCGTTGGACTCGTTGGCGTTGCAATCATGGCAGTGCTCATCATGCGAACTGCGTCGCAGGTGGTAGCGCAAGTCCGTGGGGTCACGGTGGGTATCAGTAGCACCGCCGTTGAAATGGCAAGTTCCAGCCGCCAGCAAGAGGATGTCTCACAAACCTTTGGCTCAAGCAGCGTAGAAATTGCCGCAGCGGTTCGACAGATCACTGCTACGGGTACCGAGCTCCTTCGCAAGATGGAGCAACTGGCGGAGGCCGCAAGCGAATCCGCACAGAACGCCACGGCGGGACGTGCCGGCGTGCAGGCCATGGGAAGCACCATGGATGGCCTGGCTGCAGCGACCACCAATGTGGCCGAGCGTCTGTCCGCTATCAGCGAGAAGGCCACCAGTATCAATACGATCGTTGACACCATTACTAAGGTGGCCGATCAGACCAACTTGCTCAGCGTCAATGCCGCCATCGAAGCGGAAAAGGCTGGCGAGAGTGGGCGCGGGTTCTTGGTGGTCGCGCGCGAGATTCGCCGACTGGCCGATCAGACGGCCTCCGCTACGTTGGACATTGAGAACATGGTTCGACAGATGCAGGCCGCCGTATCCGGCGGCGTCATGGAGATGGACCGATTCAGTGAGCAAGTGCGCCGCGGCGTCAGCAACGTCGGCGATGTTGGACAGCGACTCACCCAGGTGATCGATCAGGTGGGAAGCGTGGAGAGCCGATTTGCTGAAGTCACCGAGGGCATGCATAGCCAGGTGCAGGGTGCAGATCAGATCCGCCAGGCCATGGATGCATTGGCACAGAATGCCACACGAGCAAAGGAGGCCACCAGCGAATTCTCGCAGGCGGCCTCCATTCTCCGTGAGTCGATCATGTCGCTCAGGAACATCGTTGGGGGTGAAGTCGGGGCGTAATCGTCATCATTGACATGGTCCCCATGCGGCCAGGACCACGGCCATGTCGGCGCCATCGGTGGTGCCATCGCCGTTGTAGTCGAACGCGGACGCTTGACCCCAACTTCCAAGCATCAAGCCGAGATCCGCAGCGTCCACGACGCCGTTGTTG
>CAMDCW010000245.1 GCA_945890745.1 Phycisphaera mikurensis NBRC 102666 | reverse complement strand
CCGAGTTCCGGAATGCTGGCGGTGGCCCGCGCCCGGGGGGTTCGGGAAACGATCATTGGCTGTGCTGAGCAGTTGCCGTTTCCGAGTGCATCGTTTGACTGCGTATCGATGGGTTACATGTTGCGGCACATTGAGGACATGCACACTGTCTTTGCAGAGGTCCTGCGGGTGTTGCGCCCGGGTGGCCGGATTGTGCTGCTTGAGGTGACTTCCGCGCGGGGCGCTATCACTGCGCCACTCTTTCGATTCACCATGCGGCACGTTGCACCGACGGTCGGGGTGTTAGCGAGCGGGCGCATTTCCACGTTTCCCATGATGCGCTACTGGGCGGACACCATTGAGGACGCCGTTCGACCCGCGGTGATCGTTTCCGCCTTGGAATCAGCAGGATTTGTTGGTGTTCGCCACGCCACCGAACTCGGTGTGATGAGTTACTACCGCGGCGTTTCGCGGCTGTAACACTCAACCGATTTCAGGTTTCTGCAGCCGTAGTCGGCGGAACTGCCAGGACCAGGATTCCAGATGCCAGTCGCTCCGATTGACTGTGTGCCGTCACGTCAAATTGGTGCAGCGAACCCATTCCGCCCGAGACTTTCGCGGTGAGTTCAATCTGGCAGGGCGGTCGCGCCGGTGCATGGAATCGGAGATTGATATGCGCCAAGAAGCCCGGTCGACGCGGCCCGGTGCCTTCGCCGGGCAGCGAAGTCAGGGCAATACCAGCCGCTTGAGCCAACGCTTCGCCGATCAACACTCCTGGAATGATCGCATCATCGGGAAAGTGCCCACGCAGAAAGTCCTCATCACCACGGATGTTCCATGTGGCGCGCACCGCGCCGTCGCCGAGTTGGCAAATGGTGTCCACGAACAAGAACGGAGCTCGATGCGGCAGCAGCTGTTCGGGCGAAACGTCGGTCACTTGCCAGCCGCCCACAATTCAGCGTGCGCAAAGTCAATGAACACTCCAACGCTGGACATGGTGTCTTTCCCAAGCTTCTTTGGTGGAATCTTGTGCCCAAAGCGCTTCTCAATGCCGGTCACCAACATCAGTAGATCAAGTGAATCCAACGCAAGTCCGCCACCGATCAGTGGCAGATCATCGGGAAGATCCATCCCGGCGAACTTAAGGTCCACCTGGAGGATTTCACGTACTGCGGAAGCGACTTGTTCTCTTTGCATGGTCACGGGCGCGAAATGGTAGCCAACGATCCCTGTCGTGACACACCGTCGACAAAGACATGCACGGCTCGGCCGGTGAGGTTGCGCCCATGGAACGGGCTGTTGCGACTCTTAGAAACACTTGCCGCAAGATCCACGGTCCAGCGTGCCGCCGGGTCGATCACTGTCACGTCCGCGGGTGCGCCGACGCGCAGCGTGCCCAAACCGGAGGCATCAAGCCCAAGCAACTTGCTGGGTTGAATGGTCATCAGCGCAATGAGGCGCGGCCAACCGACAGCACCGCTCGTCACCAGTGCCTCTACATAGAGGGGCAGCGCGTGTTCAAGGCCAATGATGCCGAACGAGGCTTGCGCAAAGTCGCGCGCCTTTTCGGCTTCAGTATGTGGCGCATGATCCGTGGCCAGTACATCAATCGTTCCGTCGGCGACTGCAGCGCGCAGTGCTTGGACATCCGCGGCGGTGCGCAGGGGCGGATTCATCTTGGCTTGGGTGTTGTAGTCATCGCATGCGGCGTCAGTGAGCAGCAGGTGGTGCGGACTGGCCTCGCCGCTCACGGGCTGCCCGGCGGCGCGCGCACGGCGGAGAATTTCTGTACTCCCTGCGGCGGATACATGTTGCGCGTGGTACCGGGCTCCAACAGCGCGGTTGAGCATGACGTCACGCTCCAGCATCAACTCTTCAGCGATCGCAGGCCACGCACCAAGTCCAAGTTTGACTTGCAGAGGACCCGCGTTCATAGCGGCACCTTGGGTGAGGGTTGGCTCTTGGCAGTGTTGCATGAACGCGCAACCGACCACCTTGGCCATCTGCAGTACGCGCAACATCATCTGTGCGTTGGCGATCCCGTCGCCATCATCAGTGAACGCCACGGCGCCGGATTGTTTCATGGCGGCCATGGGTGCCAGTTGTTCGCCCGCACGTCCAACCGTTGCAGCGCCCGCAACAAAGACACGCGCCAAGTTTGCCTCGCGTGCGCGCAGGCGTACGAACTCCACCAGTGGCCCGGAATCAAGGCACGGCGTGGTGTTGGGCATGCAGCAGACGCTGGTGAATCCGCCGGCAATCGCGGCGGCTGTACCAGTGGCAATGGTTTCCTTGTGCTCTCCGCCCGGCTCCCGCAAATGCACGTGCGGATCGATGAGCCCGGGGCAGACCATGAGGCCATCGCAGTCGACGACTTCGGCGCCGGCAGCGGACAATTCTCCAGCCTTCATGCTGACTGCAGCGATACGACCGGCGACCAACAGCACGTCCCCGGTGCCGTCAATTCCAGAGTCCGGGCAAATCACTCGACCAGCGCGCAGGAGGGTGGTGCTCATCGCGATGGAGGCTACCCCGAACCGGGGCGGTTCAGCGCCGCAGGTGGATGCGCGTAGCACGCCGGGTGTGGCGCCACCGCCGGTGGATGCGCCGCAAAAACACGCACGCCCGCGGTTGAGGCGGGCGTGCGGAACATTCAAACAATGAAACGGTAATCAATGAATCGGGACCAACTGGCCCCGAAGCGATTTAGCCGTTCGTCGTGCCGGTCACTGGGCACTTTGCGCCTTCGGTCATGGCTGGGCAGCAGCTCTCGCTCTTGGCCGAAGTCTTGGTGGTGGTGGATGGGCAGCAGCTCTCGGTCTTGGCCGAAGTCTTGGTGGTGGTTGAGCAGCAACCTTCCTTCTTCTCGCCGACTGCGCCTGGAGCAACCGCTGGGGTGGTTGCAGTGGCCTTCTTCATGCAGCACTCTTCGCCCTTGGTGCAGGTCTTGGCGTCGCTGGTGCACTTGGTGTCGCACTTCTTAGCGTCGGTGCAGCAGGCTGACTTCTCGCCCATGGCGCCGGCAGCAGTGTTCTGCTTCTCGGTGGAGTCGCAAGCGGCGAAGAACATGGTGGCGCAGAGACCAGCGGTGATGAGTGCAAACTTCTTAGCGTTCATGGCAGTAGCTCCTGATGAGTTGATCCGATCG
>CAMDCW010000244.1 GCA_945890745.1 Phycisphaera mikurensis NBRC 102666 | reverse complement strand
ATCACCGCCAAGCCGGTCCTCTTTGTCGCCAACGTTGACGAGAAGGATCCCAACGGAACCGGTCCACTGGTGCAAAAAGTGCGCGACTACGCCAAGGCCAACGGCGGCAACGTGGTGGTGGTGTGCGCCAAGATTGAGAGCGAACTTTCTGAACTCACCGAAGCCGATCGCACCGAGATGCTTGCCGGTCTTGGCATGAATGAACCCGCTCTCAACTCCGTGGCGCGCGCTGCCTATGAGTTGCTCGGACTGCAGAGTTACTTCACTGCTGGTCCCAAGGAAATTCGCGCGTGGACGATCTTGAAAGGCTCCACTGCCCCGCAAGCGGCTGGCGTCATTCACACCGACTTTGAACGCGGCTTTATTCGCGCGGAGATCTACTCCGTGACGGACCTTGAGAAGCATGGCAGCGAGAAGCTGATTCGCGAAGCTGGTCGCATGCGCAGTGAAGGCAAGAGTTACGTCATGCATGACGGTGATGTGGCACACTTTCTGTTTAACGTCTGATAATCCATCAAATCAGGGCTTGACTGACGATTATTGCTGTCGTAACACGTTCTCTCTACGGAAGTTGCAACTGAAGCGATTGACTGTGCGGAAGACAGCACTATCCTTCGGAACCCACCATGCTCGCAGCCAAGCCCCAGATTCGCATGAACACCACTGAGCCAACGGCCCCCCGCCGCACGCCAGCGATGTTCGTTCCGCGAGTGATGACTCTTGGCGGACGAAGCCATGCCCGCACCCGACTGGCTGCGCTCACCGTCATCGCACGCGGCGCCGCCCTTCGCGAAGTTGCCACCGCAGCCGTGCCTGCTTCAGCGACCCTGTAACGGATCGCCTTCCACATCCCAACGGGCATCCGTCTCCACCGCGTCCTCAAGAAGCGATAGATATTCCTTGGCCGAGACTTCGTACACGCCAAATCGGGCCATGTGGTCGTTGGCGTACTGACTATCGCAAACAAGGAATCCGCCGCGACGCAGGCGATCCACCAAATGCACCAAGCACACCTTGCTGGCATCGGTGCCCGTGCCGCGCACACTGAACATGCTCTCCCCAAAGAACGCGCCCTTGAGCGCCACACCGTAGAGCCCGCCGACCAGCTTGCCGTCGCGCCAGGCCTCCACGGAATGCGCGAAACCAAGACGGTGCAGTTCGCAATAAACCTCAGTAATTTCCGGACCGATCCAGTTGCGATTGTCCGGGCCGCGGTCGCTGGCGCAATTGGCCATCACCTGTTCGAACGCCGTGTCCACCCGCACTTGGAATCGTCCGCTACGGACCACGCGCGAAAGCGATTGTGCAACGCGGAATCGTTCATCCAGCGGAACCAGCGCGCGCGGGTCACACGTGAACCACTCCACGCGCCCGGATTCGGGCTCGCACATCGGAAACGCACCGCGCAGGTATCCGGTAAGAACAAGTTCAGGAGTGATCGGTCGAGCCATCGAAGTGACTATTCTCCCTTCCCATGCTCCCCTTTGTTGGCGTCCACCCTGCGCAAATCACCCAGTCCCGCGAAGTTCTCATCCACGGCGACCGGTATTTCGACTGCAGCATCGTTCTTGAGGCCGAGGGCGGCGGCGAAGGAACCCGCGCCAACCTGCGGGTGGCTGCACACGCCGCCAAGGTGCCACTGGAGCCGGGAGCATTGGTTCGGATTCGGTTCATCCTGGGGCAAGCAGACGAAATCATGGGGCGGTGACGGGCGCAGGATGACTGACCGCGCGCACCTGTGCGAACTGTCGATGCCCTGCTTTACCGCTATGGAATCCATAACCAGAGTTGCGTGCGCCGACCCACGGTGTTCCGTGCGCGCCGCCACATCCCTTGTTGATTCCAATCATGCCAGCGGTCAACTGTCGACCCACCAACTCCGCGTGCGCAGCGGCGCCGAAGACTGCTGCGCCAAGTCCATACGGCGAATCATTGGAAAGTCGAACGGCATCGGCATCTGTATCAAAGCGCATGATGCATGCCACCGGGCCAAACGTTTCGTCACGCATGATGTCCATGGTGTGGTCGACGTCAACAAGAACGGTGGGCTGAATAAAATTGCCCGGCGCGTCATGCCCGCCTGCCAAGACGCGCGCGCCGGCACGCACTGCGCTGGAGATCTGCGCAACTACTTTTTCTTTTTGCTTGGCATTGACCATCGGCCCAATGATCGTGCCTTCACGCATTCCGTCGCCTTGGATCAATGCACGCGTACCCGCAACGACGCGGTCGACAAATGCATCAGCGACTGCGCGTTGAACATAAATACGCTCCGTGCTGACGCACACCTGCCCCGCGTTTCGAAAGCTGTTTTGCACGGCAAATGCAGCGGCTGCGTCAAGATCAGCATCGGCAAGAACGACCAACGGGTCCTTGCCGCCCAGTTCAAGAATCACGCGCTTTAAGCCAAGAGCGGCATCCTGCATGATGCGAATCCCCGTGGCGCGGCTGCCAGTGAACACGATGAGATCAACATCACTCAGGACAAGCGCACGGCCAACATCGCCGGCGCCCTGCGCGACCTGCAGAACATCCGCCGGTAAGTGCCGCCCAAGCACTTCCGCCCATAGCGCCGCAGAGAGCGGAGTCTCTTCGCTCGGCTTCAAGACCACGGTGTTGCCTGCTGCAAGTGCCGGCATCACACACTGCTGCGGCATGAGAATCGGAAAGTTCCACGGAGTGATTGCCGCGCAGACTCCAAAGGGATCATGATGAAGTGCCGTGACGGTGCGCGCATCGGTCAGCATCTCCGTGCGCAGCGCTTGCAGCATTTCATCCAGTTCTTCACCCAAGATGTCAACGGCGTAGTGCACCTCGCCCTTCGCTTCGGCGAGTGGCTTCCCCATTTCGAGCGTTACCAGTTCGCCCATCCGGTCCGCCGCGGCCTTGAGATCCGGAACTGCGGCGCGAATCAGGGCCACGCGGGCTTCCAAACCCAAGGCCCCCCAAGCTGGCTGCGCCGCCCGAGCGCGCGCAACGATGTGTCCGATATCAGCGGGCTGGGTGGTCTGAACCGTGCCTGCGGGCGCGCCAGTGGCGGGGTTGAGCGAAACCAGGGTGTTCGTGGTGCTCATGGAGGGCTTGGGGGACACGGGATTCGTGGTGCTCATGGGGACAGAGGATAGAG
>CAMDCW010000243.1 GCA_945890745.1 Phycisphaera mikurensis NBRC 102666 | reverse complement strand
CAAATTGTGCGGCATGACCGTTGCGCCAAGGATGCCGATCGCTACATACAGCATCGCCGGGTCAGAGAGAATCTGCGATGTTGGCACGAAGCCGCGGATGATTCCGCCGGCATCGGGGCGCGCGGCCCACAGTTCGTAGGCGAAGCAGGCGCCGATGGTAAATACCAGTGCAGCGACGAGCGCTTCAATGATGCGGAAGCCGCGGCGCTGCAGAATGAGAATGAGCATCACGTCGAACGCAGTGATGATGATGCCCCACACAAGTGGAATATCAAAGAGCAATTGCAGCGCGATAGCGGAGCCGATGACTTCGGCGAGGTCGCAGGCGATGATGGCCAGTTCACACAGGAACCACAAGGCGAGCGATACTGGACGCGAGTAATGATCGCGGCACGCTTGTGCTAAGTCGCGGCCGGCAACGATTCCGAGGCGCACGGCGAGGTGCTGCAACAGCATCGCCATCAAGTTGGATGCCAGGATCACAAAGAGGAGCGAGTAGCCCCAACCGGACCCGGCCGCTAAACCCGTGGCCCAATTGCCGGGATCCATGTAGCCCACAGCGATCATCATGCCGATGCCGCTGAACGCCCACAGTTTGCGCCACAGGGGGGCGCCGCTTGGAGCCACCGCAATAGATGAATTCACCTCCGGCAGCGAAGGAACGCGTACTTCCCGCCACCATCCGCGGTCACCGAGAGGGATTTGAGGTCTGTTCGGCACGTTCACGGCGGGAGTGTAAGCCCAAAGGGGCGCATAACGAGCAGATCCGACAAGGAATGACTTCCCTTGGGCGCCGTCTTTCGCTATCCTCCTCGATCTGCCCCTGTCCGGGGCATAAACATGCAAGCAAGGTAAGGACAGCAGACATGAAGAGCGAAATCCATCCGAAGTGGTTCCCCGAGTGCAAGGTCTCCTATCGCGGTCAGCACGTCATGACCGTCGGCGCGACCGTGCCTGAGATGAATGTTGAAGTGTGGTCGGGTTCGCACCCGTTCTACACCGGTCAGAAGACCTTCATCGATACCGCCGGCCGAGTTGAGCGCTTCCAGCGCAAGTTCGCTGGCGACTACTTCAAGAAGGACGCAGAGAAGAAGACTGACGCGGCTGCAAAGCCAGCGGCAGCTCCTGCGGCCAAGGCCCCTGCTGCTCCGAAGGCTGCGGCTGCTGCGAAGCCTGCAGCTCCAGCCAAGAAGTAGTTCACTGATTCTGAAATATGGCAACCGCGCCTTTGTTGGCGCGGTTGTTCTTTTTGATGTTGCTGCGTGAAGAGCGCGCACAACGCGAATCATTCCGGATTGCGAGGAACACATCGAACCGATCGCAGACAACCTTCGGCACATGCTTGATTCGATGGCGAGCGAATTCCACGCTGCCGCGGAGGCGATGCTCGATCCGGATGTGGCTGCGGACCATCGTCGCGTGCGAGCGCTGACGTTGAAGCGTGCCTCGCTGGAGGCCGTAGTGTCGCGATGGGATTTATGGCGCGCCGCGGAGCGTGAATGCGCCGAGTTAGGTTTGTTAGCGACAGACAGTGACCCGGAGCTTGCGGCAGTGGCGGCGGCGGAATTGCCCAGTGTGCATCGACGCGCGGACGCCCTGCTCTTGGAATTACAGCGACTGTTGGTGACCAGCGATGACAGCCGCGTGGGCGCAGTGATCTTAGAAGTCCGAGCAGGCGTTGGCGGCGACGAGGCCGCGCTGTGGGCTGGGGAGTTAGTGGAAATGTATCGACGACTGGCGCATCGACGCGGGTGGTCGTGGGATGAAATGGATGTGCGTGACGGCGACGCGGGTGGTGTGACGCAGGCGATTGTTGAAGTGCAAGGCAACGGTGTGTGGACTGCGCTTGGTTACGAAGCTGGCACGCACCAAGTGAAGCGTGTGCCGGCAACGGAAGCGCAGGGGCGGATTCACACGAGTACTGCAACGGTGGCGGTGATGGCCGAGCCGGAAGAAGTAGAGAGCGAGGTGGATCCCGCGGAAGTCAAGGAGATGATGACCACCGCGCAAGGGCCGGGCGGACAGAATGTCAACAAGGTGGCAACAGCGGTGCATCTGATTCACTTGCCCACCGGGATTGAGGTGCGCATGCAAGAGACGCGCAGTCAATTGCAGAACCGCGAGAAAGCATGGCGGCTGTTGCGTGCGCGCGTGCATGAAGGTCGGCGGCAGATTGCGGAAGCGGCGCGCAGTGCGGAGCGGCGCAGCATGATGGGGAGCGGCGGGCGGGCGGAGAAGATTCGCACGTACCGCTGGAAGGAAGCGATCGCGGTGGACCACCGGATTGATGCTTCGTTTCCGTTGCAGAAGTTGATGTCTGGGGAGATGGACGAGTTGCTCGACGCGCTGCACCGGATGGATGTTGCGGAGCGGTTGGCACGGCTGGAGTAAGGCGCGGGGTGTTGAGGCATCACCGGTTTGTGGTGGCCCTGATGCAACACGGTTGCGTACTGGCCCGCATTCGCCTTACGAGGACGGCCGCTGAGCGCGGCCCTGTCCTCTCCGGCGCCTGCGGCCAGGATGCGTTGGCGAAGATCAAATGACTGCGGATGGTGGAGCGCGCTTATGCACACACGCCCCCAGGCGCGGGTGCGCATGGGGGCGTGGAGTGTGGACGCTGGCCGAAGCCAACGTGGAGTGCAGAGTGATATCAGGCGCGACGGCGACGGCCGCCCGCAAGACCAGCAACGCCGAGGAGCGCGAGTGCGCCTGGAGCGGGGACCACAGCCGCAGAGAACTCGTTGAAGGTGCCGCTGACCTCGTTAACCCAAACGGAAGGGGTGGTGGAATTTCCTACGCGGTTCCAGTTGGTCCCGTCGAACGTGAAAGTATTGCTCGTCTGGATGAAGGTACCACCGTCCGTTCCCTTGAACATGGTCGTCAACAGTACGATTTGGTTGCCATTTACAGGCGTATATCCAGCATCGAGGAGGCACGTGACCGTGTATCCGATACCAGTTCCGCCGGTGGTATAGTTAACGTTGTGGCCATTGGCGGTGCTATAGGTGCTGCCGCCGCCACCGCGCACAAATCCGTACTGGCTGGGATTGGCGGTAGGGTTGCTGCCGGCCGCGAACGAACTCGCCAGCGTTTGCTGCGACCAACCCGATGGAAGGGCATACGCTTGGGC
>CAMDCW010000242.1 GCA_945890745.1 Phycisphaera mikurensis NBRC 102666 | reverse complement strand
TCAGGATGGCACTCTTCATTTCAAACCACCGGAGGTTGGGCTCCGTTGGCAGTTCCGGCTTGGGGATACGGACAGTCAGCGCCAATTCGTGCGGATCGGATTGGTCGCGATGAAAGGTCACCGTGGACACCCCGCTGATCAGATTTCCTGCAGCAAGATGACCGCGCTCGGTGTCATTTCGGTCAAACACCGCTTGTATGCGGTACGTCCCATCAAGCATGGCGATCGGCTCTGGAAATGCAATCGCATCCGCCCCCAGTGTGACGGTGGCGCCCGGCACAAGGTCACTGACAGCAACGGAATACATCGGCTGCGGACTGTCAAAGAATGGAGCATCGAGCGGCTCTTCACCCGGCTGCAACGCTGACTCTGCCGCCAAGAAGACCAACATTCGCCCGGCGCGGCTCTCTGATCCAAGGAGCGCAGCCGATTCCTTCGGCAGGGTGACTCGGATGACATCCTTGGTGGGCACCGCTGGCAGCGCGGGCTTTGCAACATCCACCACCGCCGGCGTCGCCTGTGCCGGTTGTGCCGGAGGCACTTGCGCTGCCGCGAATCCGCGCACACTGATGCACGCCAGCGTCAGCGCAAGCATGGGCAGGGCACGAAGGATCTCGGGCGAAAGCATGGCGGCATCGTAGAATCTTTGGAATGCCCGCCCGACGACATCTTGGTCTTTCAGCACCCGTGAGACTGCTTACCTCCTCCCTGCGCTCTGTGGGGGCCTTTCACCCCTGCGCCACGCTTTGGGTCAGCACCGCCACCACAGCCATGACGCTAATCAGTGCCGCTGGCTGCGCGGGTCACAGTTCCGTGGAGCGTGGAATTGACCAATCCGCCAGCAGTATCGCCGCCAGTTTCGCAGGGTCGGTTACTGAAGAGCGTAACTACGTACTGCCCGTTGATGGCATCATCGACATCGATCTGGAGACGTTCGGTGGCGATGTAGTGATTCGTTCTGGTCGCGAGACCAAGAACGAGATTCGTATGCGCGTGGTCGTGACGGCGAGTCATGGTGCTGATCGCACCGATGAGGCCACATCATCACTGGCGCAGATAGCGGTCAAGGCAGAAATCCGTCGCGGTGGCGATGTCCCAACGCTGGTACTGCGCGGAACCACCGAGCATGATGAGGCATGGCTCCATGAAACAGACATCGACATTGAACTCCCGGAATTGCGCCGCGTTCATGTGAAGACGCGCTCTGGAAAGGTGCACATTTACGAAAATCGCGGTGCATGTTCCGTAGAAACTTCCGACGGCGATATCCGCATGATTACTCCATGGGCAATCACCGAAGATGTCACCCTGGTCACGCGCGGCGGGGAGATTGTGTTTCGCGCATTCACGGGGACCTGTGGCATCTTTGATATCGACTGCGTGAATGGCAAGGTGCTCACCCGCGTTGAAGCTGGTGACTGGCGCGTCGTTGATAAGCGCAACGATCACGACACACTGCATGCCGCACTTGGCCCGTGCACAAACAAGATTCTGATTCGCAATGTCGACGCCCCGGTCACGCTGAGTATTGTTCCCGAGCCGATGGAGTACGGATCGCTTTTCTCGGCACCATGATTGACCGCTCCGCTCACTCCCTACCGCGCGCCGCGCGCCTACCCTGACTTCTATGGCATTCATCAACGACCACTACCTGAAGCTGGCCGCCGGCTACCTGTTCCCGGAAATCTCCCGTCGCGTGTCCGTGTTCGCCGAGGCCAACCCTGCCATTGCGAAAGAGATCATCCGCTGCGGCATCGGCGATGTCACTGAGCCGCTTCCCGCCGCGGTCATTGCGGCGATGCACACAGCGGTCGATGAACTCGCCAATCGCGCGACGTTCCGTGGCTATGGCCCCGCCACTGGTTATGACTTTGTCCGCGAGGCCATCGTGCAGGGTGATTTCCGTGATCGCGGCATTGCTATCGCGCCGGACGAGATCTTTGTTTCCGACGGAAGTAAGCCAGATGCCAGCGCCTTCATGGAAATCATGGCCACCGGTACTCCAGCGCAAGGCGGTAACCGCACTGCTGTATGTGATCCGGTGTATCCCGTCTACGTAGACAACAATGTCATGCAGGGAAACACGGGCCCCGCGCTTGCAGGCGGCGGCTACGAAGGGCTGGTCTATCTGCCCGGCACTCCCGCCAATGGATTTGTTCCAGAGCCACCCACTGAACCAGTGGACATGGTCTATCTCTGCTATCCCAACAATCCAACCGGCGCGATGATCACTCGGCCGCAACTTGCACGTTGGGTGGAATGGGCACTCGCCAACGATGCACTCATTTGCTACGACGCCGCGTACGAGGCGTACGTGCGCGATCCATCACTGCCACGTTCGATCTATGAAATCCCCGGTGCCGATCGGTGCGCGGTGGAGTTCCGTAGCTTCTCCAAGAGCGGCGGCTTCACCGGAGTCCGCGCGGGTTACACCGTTGTTCCAAAGGCTGTTGAGGGTCGCACCCGCAGCGGCGAACGCGTCTCGCTGCATCGCCTATGGATGCGCCGTTGGGCCACCTGCTCCAATGGTGTCAGTTGGCCGGTGCAGTGCGCGATCGCCGCGCTGTACACGCCCGCTGGTCGCGCCCAAGTAGTGTCGTTGATCGATTTCTACATGGAAAACGCGCGCATTCTTCGGGAAGCATGCGCGGCCGAGGGCCTGAAGGTCTGGGGCGGCGAACACGCTCCGTACGTCTGGGTGGCATGCCCGGCTGGCATGGGAAGTTGGGACGCGTTCGATGCGCTCCTGAGTAAAGCGCGGCTGGTAGTGACTCCAGGAGCAGGCTTTGGTCGCCACGGCGAAGGCTTCTTCCGGATCAGCGCGTTCAACTCGCGCGAGAATGTGATTGAAGCTGGTAAGCGACTGCAAGCGCTGCGGTAGTGCCGGTGTGGCAGCAGTTGCCGTCCATGTCGCGAACGCGCAAGCAGACTGATCGGTTACGAGTTCCAGCCCTTGCTCGGCGCGCGTTGTGGCAGCGAAGGATCGCGCGGTCCAGGTCCAGTGTCCTTCGGTCCGCGGTAGCCGCGGCACACGATGAACATCTCCACGCTCTCCGCGCGGCTGGCACTTGGCTTGTATCCCTTGGCCTCGGTGAACACCATTTGCGCGCGCTTCACCAGCGCCGGGTACTCAGCGCCCT
>CAMDCW010000241.1 GCA_945890745.1 Phycisphaera mikurensis NBRC 102666 | reverse complement strand
TGGCAATGGCCATCGCGCCGCGGCGTACGCCTGCGTGCGACCGATGTTCATCCGCATGTAGCGGTCGAGCCCGTGGGAATCATGCGCGGTAATCGATGGCAAGAACGCCCACACGCGCGTTGCCGGAGCGCCGAGTGAACTCAACGCTTCAGAAAACGCCTGATGGGCCAGTTGCGACAACTGTTCGCCCACGCATGACTGCGCGGGAACAGACACCGATGCGACGGTGGCGCCGCGATCGCACTCTGCAGCAACCCACGAGGGCAAATCAATGATTGCATCACCGGTAGCGCGCCACTCGCCGGAATAATCTCCCAGTTGCGGCGGAGGCGAAAGCGAAACCGATGACGAGGGAACCACCTTCATACTGTAGCAAATGCCTTCGGAATTCCGTGCGCGCTGGCATGGAGAGTCCACGCAAACCCGTTCGGATCAGTACAAGAAACTGGAAACCTGCCCAAGTCGCCACGAGCTATCTGTAGGGCGAGCGCGGCGGGACCTGCAACACAGCCGATCTCCGGCATAGCAACGGCACCAAGCCCGAGCACTCCGGAACGCCACGCTCCGCGCTCCATCATGGAACGGTCAAACTTCACAATCTCAGGGAACGATTCCGAATGACTTGCGTCCATTCGTTCGATGAGAAATGCCATCCCCGCTGATCCGCTTTGCACTTGGTTGCCAGTGCAGTGACTCAGTACGGCGTCAATGGTGGGATGCGATTCATCAGCCATGACAACCAGCGCCTTGTTCCATTCGCCGGCGCGAATGCGGCACGATGCCAAGAACATCGCCTCCATGCCAGCGGTTCGTGTGCCAATCACTGTTGCACTTGCCGCAGTCATGCCCAATCCAAGGGACACGTGTGCGCTGCCAACATTGGGAACCGACTCAGCAAACAGCATCGGATTGGCAAGATTAATGCCGGAAGCAAGCAGATCACGGTAGTACTGTTCAGTGAACGCCGCCGCACCATGCCACGATGCTGCAAGGAGCGGCATGGATGCCAGGTCATGCGCGGACATACCAACGGCGTCACACAGATCACGACACGCCGCGAGCATCAATCGAGGCAGCAACGCAAATCGGCGCGTTCGCGAGCGATCAAGAAGCGGCGCGAGCGTTTCTTCGGAAACGTCGCGAGCGCCGCAATCAGCAAGTCGCTGCAACCCAGACAATCCACGACCACCGGCAGTCACGCACCCGATCGCTCGGATCACCACGCGGGGAGCGCATCCCACGGGAGCGGACGGCGCCGCCACCAGCGCTTGGTCGCCGCGAAGCACTGAGACGGCAACATTGGCGCCCCCAAAGCCAGCAGCCAGCACGGTCACTCGTCGTGGTTCGCTGTGGCGCGGACTCTGTTGCAAGAGGTCGATGTCAGGAAATGCATTTCGATCAACCGGACGGCCGAGCCCTGCGGGGACAAATCCAGCATCCGCGCATGCAAGGACCGCCAGCAACTCCAACGCACCCGCTGCACCGAGCGGATGACCGAACCGGCTCTTCAGCGCAGTCACTGCCACACGCGGGAGGTCCGCACCAAACGCTGTGCGGTAGGCCTGATACTCCGCTGCGTCATTTCCTGCAGTCCCGGTGGCGTGAGCAATCAACAGGTCAGGAAGTCCCTGAGATACCGCTACTGCGAGCGCCGTCGCAGCGCCCCGCCCCTCTGGATGCGGTTGCGTCAGGTGGTGCGCATCACTCGACTCGCCAATGGCCTCTATGACTGCTATTGGAACTTTGCCGCGCGCATGTGCGTCGGACAGCAGCCGAAGAACGACCAACGCACACCCTTCGCCAAGCTTCATGCCTTCACGCTCTTCAGCGAACGGGCTGAGCGGTCCGGTGGCCACCAACTGCAATGCTGAGAAACCACCGTATGCAAACTCAGAAATTGGGTCGTATCCACCAGCAATAACGCAGGAGGCTTCTCCGGAGCGAAGCAACGCACAGCCGTGCGCGAGGGCACTCAGCGCCGAGGCACACGCACAGGACACGGTGATGGCACCGCCGGCAATGGGCAGACCATCAATAGCTCGACGCAGCACGGATCCAGCGGGAATTCCCGCATACGAATGCAAAGCTTCTGTTGCACGATCGGCACCTTCCAATCGCATGGCCGCGCCACAGTGACGCATACCCGCGAGCGTGGTACCGACCACCACCATGGTCCGGCTTGGATCCACCCCGATGGTTGCCGATGGGTCATCGCCAAGCAACTGCTCAAGCGTGCGCCGGAGTAACTGCTCGGCGCGATCATCATGATGAACGACCTCTGGAGCGCTGGCATCTCCGCGCGCCATATTGCCGTGCGCTCCGTGCCGATTCCCAAGTGGAACCTCCCCGACGCCCGCCGCCACCGCGGGCACCTGCTCCAATAGGTCCGAGGGTCCAACACCGCTGCGATCGGTACGCAATGCATCCACCATGGCTGCAATATCAGCACCCATGGCGCCGCACGCTGCCGCGCGAACAATGGCGATGGCGGCGCCCATCAGCGCGCACTCCGCGGCGCAATGGCCAACGCCACCACGGTTGACGCGATGGACATGGCCGCTAGCAAGCCGATCGCCTGCCCATCAAATCGCCCGTCAATGGCTGCACTGCACGCATCGATCGCCCATGCTGGAAAGAGCCAGCCGCCAACGGAGGCGATCGATGTAGGCAGCAATATGCGTGGAATCATGCTTCCTGACAGCGCGCTGAGTACCAAGGTGATCACTGGAGCGATGGCAACAAATCGAGCGCGAGATCCGCACAGTGCGGCAAGTGCGACGAAGAATGCCGCACTGGTGACTGATGCAACCAAGCTAGCGAACATCAAGGCAAGCACGGATCCAGGAACCAACTGAAAGGCAAGCGCTGCCCATGCCAGTGTCAATGCCAACTGGCACCAAGCAATGACTGAAATAGCCACGATGCGCGCCGCAGTGGAAGCGGCCGCACTGACGCCAAGTGATCGCAACCGATCCTGCAAGCCCGATGCATCATCACCAAGACTCCGCGACGCAATGGAAGCGGATGAGAACATGATGAAGATCAAGGCAATACCCGCTGCGCTGCCGCGAACCAACATGCCATTCAGCGATGTCACTTGCACCGTGACCGCGGGAAGATCCACTGCAAAGGCGCGTGCGTTGGCTGCGTTTAC
>CAMDCW010000240.1 GCA_945890745.1 Phycisphaera mikurensis NBRC 102666 | reverse complement strand
AGTGAGCACGGGATCCTCGGTAAGCGGCGTGTGAAACTGAGAAGTCCGGCAGTTGGACGTACGCCCCGTGGGTGCTAACCGGACGAACAGATTCGCCCGAGGCTAAGCGGAACCTTGTGGAGCGCAGCCATCCGCGTCCGAGGGTCCCGCGCGCAACGAAGGGGGCGGGGGACGACTCAACTCACTTCGAACGCCCCCCGAAAATGGGGACAGGGGTGAACGGCACCTATTTCGCGCTACGCTTTCGTGCCATGTCTGAGCCTCGCGAAATCATTGTGCGTGCCCCTGCCAAGCTCAACTTGGCGCTCTCCGTCGGTGCGCCCGGTGCAGATCGCATGCACCCCATTGCCAGTTGGATGGTCACCACCGACTTTGCAGATGATCTGCATCTGCGTCGTCTTGATGAAGGCCGTGACTCGCTCTATGCAATCATCTGGGCCCCTGATGCGCCCCGAACGTCGCTCATTGATTGGCCCATCCAAACCGATCTCGCCGTCCGCGCTCACTTGGAACTTGAACGCCACGTTGGCCGCAAGCTCCCGCTGCGAATGAAACTTGAAAAGCGAATTCCCGTCGGCGGCGGTCTCGGTGGTGGCTCAAGCAATGCTGCCGCCATGTTGCGCGGCGTGAACGAACTCTTCGAACTCGGCCTCGACGCCGCAACACTCGCTGAGATCGCTCGCGGCCTCGGTAGTGATGTGCCGTTCTTGGTGCGCGGTGGTAGCGCCATCGTGGAAGGTCTCGGCGAACGACTGGAACACCACGAACAACTTCCCGACGTCCACGCCGTACTGGTATTCCCAGCCATCGCTTGCCCCACCGGCCCCGTGTACGGAAAGTTTGACACGCTCCGCCCAGATGCGGCGCTGCAGACCCACCGCGTCCGTGCGCTCGCCGCCATGGATTCACTCACCCATGACGCGCCCTTCAATGACCTGGCCGCAGCCGCCATCGCCGCTGCACCCGCCCTCGAAGACGAGATCGCAGAAGTACACGAGGCCGCCGCTCGCACCGTCCATGTCAGCGGTAGCGGCAGCACGCTCTTCGTTCTGTGCGCTGGGCGACTGGAAGCCGATCTCATCGCCGAACTCGTGCACTCACGCGCTGGCCTGCCCGCCATTGCGGTCACTGTCCGGGGGCACTGAAATCTGCGGTTCGCCGCGCCACAAATGTCACGACCAATAAGTTTCATGGCGCCGGGGAGGGCTACCATGACTCCTCACTCACATCCGGAATTTCAAACATGACCAACAGCACCGCCAGCACCGGCCATCCCCCCGCATCCACGTTTGTTCCCGCCGTCATTGACGGCAGCAAATGGTCGGCGCTTGAACCCTTGTACTCGCAGCTGGTGGGTCGCACCATCCATGATTGCGCAGCGCTTGAGCGCCTGCTCCTTGACCGCAGCGAACTCGATGCCGCCGCCGAAGAATCAGCCGCCAATCTCTACATCCAGATGACGCGTCACACCGACGATGAACTCGCGCGCAAGCGCTACCTGGATTTCGTTGAGAACGTAGAGCCCGAACTCAAGAAGATCGGCTTTGCCCTCGATCGCAAGATCGCCGAGTGCCCGTTCGCCCAACAGTTGGACCCGCAGCGCTACAGCGTTCTCCTTCGCAGCCTGCGTCGCTCAGTTGAGATGTTCTGCGAAGTGAACATTCCCATTGAGACCGAAGTCACCAAGCTTGACCAGCAGTACAGCGAGATCAACGGCGCCATGACCGTCACCTTTGACGGCGCAGAGCGCACGCTGCCGCAAATGGCGCGCTACCTGGAAGAGACCGATCGCCCACGCCGACAGGCAAGTTGGGAGGCCGTCTCCGCCCGCCGCCTCAACGATGTCGATCGCATCAATGACATCTTTGACAAGATGCTGGCACACCGTCATCAGATGGCGCTGAACGGCGGTTACTCCAACTTCCGAGACTTCCAACACGCTCGCCTGCAACGCTTTGATTACACGCCCGCCGACTGCACCACCTTCCACGAAGGCGCAGAAAAAGTGTGCGTTCCACTCCTGCGCAAACTCAACGCCGAACGTGCAAAGGTCCTCGGAATTCCTGCACTGAAGCCCTGGGACATCAAGGTTGATCTGCACGGCCGCGCGCCGCTCAAGCCCTTCGAAGGTGCAGAAGAACTTGTCGATCGTTCCAGCGCCATCTTCCACCGCATGGATCCTGAACTCGGGACCATGTTTGACAGCATGCGCCGCGGAGATTGCCTGGATCTTGAAAGCCGCAAGGGCAAAGCGCCGGGCGGTTACCAATACCAGCGGCAGCGCACCCGATCACCATTCATCTTCATGAACGCCGCCGGACTGCACCGCGACGTTATCACCATGGTGCACGAAGCCGGCCACGCATTCCACAGCCTGCTTGCTGCACACGACCCCTTGGTTGCCTACCGAAGCAGCCCAATGGAGTTTGCGGAAGTTGCCAGCATGAGCATGGAACTGCTCACCTTCCCCTACCTTGAAGAGTTCTACTCAGCAGACGACGCATCGCGTGCCCGACGCGATCACCTTGAGTCGCTCAGCACCATGCTCCCATGGGTCGCAACCATCGACGCGTTCCAGCACTGGGTCTATCTGAATCCCACGCACACGCGCAACGATCGCGAACAGTACTGGCTGCACCTCAATAACCGCTTTGGATCCGCCATCGACTGGACGGGTCACGAGGACTCGCTGCGGACCATGTGGCACCGCCAGCTGCATATCTTCGGCCTTCCCTTCTACTACATCGAGTACGGCATCGCGCAACTCGGTGCACTGCAGATGTGGATGCAGGCAAAACGGAACCCCAGCGATGCGCTCGGCAACTACAAGAAGGGCTTGGCACTGGGCTCCAGTCAACCACTCCCAGCCTTGTTCAAGGCCGCCGGCCTGAATTTCTCCTTTGGACCAGAAACCATGGGTGAATTGATGCACGAAGTGGGCGAAACCATCGCTGCTTCGCCGGCATAATCACTGGCATGATCATGGCCCTTCACTCTTCGTTCCCACTCTCATTCGTCACTCGATAGATACACGGTCTCCCCCTATGAAGAATGTTCTCGTACTCGGCGCTGGAAAAATTGGTCGCATGGTTGCAAGTCTCCTGCAGTGCTCCGGCGACTACCAAGTCCGAGTGATGGACTCGCATGAGAAGTCCA
>CAMDCW010000239.1 GCA_945890745.1 Phycisphaera mikurensis NBRC 102666 | reverse complement strand
TCGCAAGAGTTGATTACTACCTGCTGTGAAGCGAATGTCCGCTACCAGATGAACAAGTTGCGCGCGGACAGCGCTGTGTTGCGCGATGCAGAAAAGGCAGGCGAATTGGTGATCTTGGGCGCGATGTATGACGTGGACAACGGTCGCGTCAGGTTCCTGGATTAAGCGACCGCCAGGCCGGCGAACTACCGCATCGTCCCTAGTTGGCGAGCAGTAGTCCAAGGTTGGCGCTATCGACAATTCTGCTCGGAACCAAGTCGCCGGTGCATTCCCATGCATCGGCGATTCCGCTTCCACTGAGGCCGAGCAATACCTCGCGCAGGCGGCATCGTGTGGTGTGAATGAGGTCCTATCTCACGCTTCAAGGCGCGGGAACAGCGCGCACTTGTCCAGCACAGTGCCAGCGGTGAGGCCGCCCCAGGCAACGCGTTTGGACAGCGGCGCGCCGTCGTTCTGCTTGAGCGCCACGCGCAGTTCAGCCATCTTCTGCGGCAGGAACGGCTCGAGCATCACGCCCGCAATGCGCACCGTTTCAGCACACTGTGCCAGGATGCTGCACAACTCATCAGTGCGCGCTGGGTCCTTCGCCAACTTGAATGGCTCGGTGCGGTGAATGAACGCGTCGACTTCACGCAGCAAGCCCATGGCAGCTTGCGCGGCACCGACAAGGTCAAGTTCATCGATCGAGGCGTTCCATTGCGCCACTGCTGCTGCACACTTCGCTGGCCATTCGCCACCTGCTTGGCTGTCAGCGGGCATCTTGCCTTCAAAGTATTTGTTGATCATCGCAGTGACCCGACTTGGGCAATTGCCAACCACGTTCACCAGATCGCTGGTGTAGGTCTCGTGGAAGTGCTGCGCGCGGAAGTCTGAGTCGCTTGCTTGCAGCGGTCCCTGGGTTGCCATGTACCAGCGCCACGCATCCCAGCCGTACTTTGCGAAGTAACCCTCAATGGTGGGGAGATCCACAAAGTTGCCCATGGATTTGGACATCTTTTGTCCGTCGGCAATCCAGAAGCTATGCGCGTGAATGCGGCGCGGCATGGGTAGCTCCAGCGCCATCAACAGCGCGGGCCAGATGACCGCATGGAACCACAGGATTTCTTTACCGATCACGTGGTACGCAGCGGGCCAGTACTTTGCTCGTTCGGTGGCGAGCGCGCCGCCCGGCTCGCCTAGGCCGAGCGCAGTGATGTAGTTGAAGAGCGCATCGATCCATACATAGATGACGTGCTTCTCATCGCCAGGAAACGGAATGCCCCACGTGAAGTTGGTGCGTGTCACAGGTACATCTTGTAGACCGTCGCGCAGTCGGCCAAGCACTTCGTTTCGGCGTGCAGCAGGTTGCACAAATTCAGGATTGGCGGCGAAGAAGTCTTCGAGCTGCTTCTGAAATGAGCTCAGTTTGAAGTAATAGTTCTGCTCGGTTGCACGTGTGAGCGGCCGGCCACTGATCGGACTCTTGTAGTCCAGTTCCTTGGCGCGCGTCTCTGTGTAGTACTCCTCTTGGCCTTCGTCGTACCAACCCTCAAACGTGCCGAGGTAGACGCTGCCAGCATCCAAGAGCCGCTTGACGAAATGTTGCACCTGCTTCTCATGGCGCGGCTCGGTGGTGCGGATGAAATCATCATTGGTGAGCCCGAACACCTTGAGAACGCGCTGGAACTCAGCAGCATTTTCATCAGCGAGCGCTTGTGGGGTGACGCCCTTGGCGGCCGCACTCTTTTCGACTTTCACGCCGTGTTCGTCAGTGCCGGTGAGGAAGAAGACATCCTCGCCGCGCAGGCGCATGGCACGCGCCCAGACATCGCACACGGTGGTGGTGTAGGCGTGGCCAATGTGCGGCCGGTCGTTGACGTAGTAGATGGGCGTGGTGATGTAAGCGGGCATGAGAGGTGCGGATGGTAGTCCGCGGCAGCAGGGTGGCTGCGGCGCCCGCGAGCGCGTGTCCGATGCTGTGGCACCAACGCGTTCGGTGGCTACTTGAGGAGCTTGGCAACCCGGGCGATGGCTGACTGCCCGTTTCCAATGACAAGCCACAACACGCGGCCGTCCGAGAGCGCATACGCCGTGCGCGCATGACCGCTTTCGTCGGCGGCGAGGAGCTGCAGCCATTCGTCACCAGGGGCGATCGGTATGGCGCGGCCAAAGCCATCGAAGCGCACCGGGCGACCGTCGTCGGGGATCATGATGACCGAGAGGATGGCGGTGGTCTCGTCGTTCTTGTACAGCACCATGGTGCCCAAGACGCCCGGGGCGAGTTCCACATTGCGCGCGTCATCTGCACTCCAGCCAACGGTGGAGAGATCGGGGGCGGATGTGGCACGTGCCCCGAGTGCTTCGCGCATCAGTTCTGGCAACTTGGTGAGTGCGGCTTCGCGGTCGCGACCATCGGCAATCTCCGTGGTGGCGCGCATTTCGTGCATGGCGGCGATGGTGGCAAGATCCCCGATGGGCAGGTCCTGCTGGGTAGTGCCTTGGCGTTCGCGTAGACGCGGACCGGTGAGTCCAATGACCACCGCAAACATCACCGTGGCGAACGTCAGGCCAATGGCAACCGGGCTCACCTTGGTCCGGTGCTGTGGCGTGGGTGATTCCCGGTCATCCGGAGTTTCTTGCATCTGGTGCATTGGTTGTGCTCTCAATGAATGCTACGCTTGAGTAATGCAGCAGATCACGCTCCGAGCCTCGGTTGTGGCGATCCTCCTCCTTGCCAGCGCGCGCGCAGCCGATGCGCAGAACGCACTGGGCGGTGGCGATGCACTTTCGCGTGACACGCGACATTCCGATCCGCGGATGACTTCAAACCAAGGCGTACTTGATGCGAATTCGCGGGTTGGTGGCCAGGGCGAAAATGGCGCTCGTGCCAAGGAAGATTACTTCTCGCGAAACCTGATTGTTACTGGTGACGTTGCTGGTGGACGTGGCTTCCGTGGCAGCGTCGGTTACCGCGAGCAGTCGGAATTCACTGGTCAAACTGGATCCGATGACAACCGTTCCTGGCGCGCGTACAGCGTGTACTCCAGCCCGTACATGGCACAGGCCACCTACAACCCACTGCAAGCAAGTCAGGCGTTCGGGGCCATCATGTACACGCGTACGTATGCCAACGCTTCAGCGCGCGACATCTTGACCAATCAGCAGCCCCTTGATGCGCGCATCGCCTTCGA
>CAMDCW010000238.1 GCA_945890745.1 Phycisphaera mikurensis NBRC 102666 | reverse complement strand
CGTCGAAACACATCGGTTGGCACGTCGTTTGCGCCCCACAGGCCAGCATCTTTCCACTTGCCGCGCATCCAACCTTCACGCACTTGCGCGAGTGCGGATTCGTCAGCAAGATCAAAGGTTGTGCCGTTCGGGCCGGGCACCACTGGCATGGCATCGAACGCGGTAAGCATGGCACGTAGTGTGGGATCTGTTGCGTCAGACGCCAGCAACATCCGACCGTCACGCGGATATTCCGGATGCGCAGCAATCAACGCCCATGCAGTGCGCAGTAGTGATCGATTCTCCATCGCCATGGCAACAAAGATAGGCACCACAAACGAACGGACGTGTGGATTCGCATTCGGAATCTCCCGCGCCAATTTCCAAGGATCGACTTTGTCAACGAATCGTGGCATGTCGCTTGCGTAGACGGCCCGGCTGATCGGAAGCCGCCGCAAGGAGAATTGCCGCGGACCACCCGCAGAACCAGCGGGATACTGCCAGAGACGCTGACCTTCCGGCGAAAGGACAAACTCAATGAAACGCCGCGCAGTTTCTGGGTGCGGCGCGCCGCGCAACATGGCCACCGGGTCCGGATCAATCGCTGTCGTTCCAACGGGGTCAACATATCCTACCCGCCCCGGCGACCCACCGTCAGTCACTGCTTGCTGCTGATAGCGACCATAGAAATCAATGCATAGACCCTCGGCGGCGTCGCCCTGCGAAACATCCATCGGGGTGCGTGGTCCGCCCGCTGCGATGGAACGCGCATTTCCAGCAGCGCGCCGCAAGATGGCCCAGCCACGCTGCCAGCCTTCGCGAAGAAGAATGGTCTCCATGGCTGATGCAATACTTCCCGACTGCGCGGGAGTTACCAAGGACACACTGTCCTGCAAACGCGGATCTGCAAGCGCTGACCATTCGGTGGGATAGGCGACGCCCATGCGTTGCAACATCTCCGCGTTGTAGACAATTCCAAACGCACTCAGCGCGGTACCAAACCACGCGCGGTTGGGGTCATAGAGCGTGCGGCCCGCGATCGAGTTCTGACCGTAGACCGTATCGAGCCACTCCTGAGGAAAGTCAATTGGAATCAACACCGTGGTGCTGCGGAACTCCCCATTCACTTCAACAGTAATCGGCTTGGTCAATTGCTCAAAGTCGTAACTACCGCCGCCAAACAGCAAGTCTGCGCTGCCGCCTGGAGTAGTTCCATCCCGCAGCGACGCGGTGGCACTGGCTTCAAGCATCCGGCGGATTTCCGTAGCGCCGCCCGGCATGTTCCAGATCACTTGCGCGGGCACACCAAATTTTTCACGATGCCACTGCGCAAATCCCTCCGCAAACTCCACGCGAATTTGTTCATTGTTGGGCGTGACAATGATTACTGTGGCCGCGCCCACAGGGACGGTCGGTTCAGCACGCCGCGCAATCACTGGCACTGCCAGGAGCAACAGCATCACTACCGCAAGCAATGCACCCACCACACGGGGACTCATGCTCGGGCGCCCAGAGCAGCACCAATCTGCGTTCGAAGGTCTTCCGCAGCACGGCGCACCGATTCATGCCACGCGCGATCAGCTGGCTCAAACGCGTAGATCACTGAGCGACTGGCAGTGACCAGCGCGCCACGCCCGTCCGAGCGGAAACATGGCAAGACATCATCAACTCCACCGCCCTGCGCGCCAAATCCCGGCACCAAGAAGATCTGCTGCGGCATGCGAACACGCAATGCGGCGGCATCGGTTGGCTTGGTTGCACCTACTACCGCGCCAAGCGCGCTAAATCCTGCGGTTCCCAGCGAAGCCGCGCCAACCGATGCAACCAGGTCAGCCACCGCTTCTGCCACCGTGCGGCCATCAGCCAATCGCAATGACTGCACCGCATCACCGGAGGGATTGGAAGTACGCACCAAGGCAAATGCGCCGTGGCCGTTACCAACAAACGGGCTAAGTGAATCCGCTCCGAGGTATGCACTCACCGTGGTCCAATCAGAGCGGTACGCGTCGCGCGCACTGGCGGCGTAATGCTCGGCGCTGATACCGATATCGCCGCGCTTGAAATCAAGAATGACTTCAAGGCCATCAACCGCGCGCGCGTGTTCAAGAACACTGGCAAGCGCAGCAACACCCGCGGGCCCGTGCCGCTCAAAGCATGCCGCCTGAATCTTCACCGCCGGCACGATCCCCGCCACTGCGTCAACGACGCCGCGCGAGAATTCGCCGATGGCGATGGCCGCAGCCGCGTGACCAGCAGCAGGTCGAAGAATTGCCGGAAGTTTCTCCGCCACCGGATCAAGCCCAACGCACACCGGGGCGCCCGCAGCCTCAATCCGAGCAAGGAGGCGGTCGGCAGCATGTGCAGCGTTGTTGTTTGGGGCGTTCATCGCATCCGAAGTCTAGAGCCAGCCGCGGCACTCAGCCCGCGCCGTAGAATCGGGAAATGCACGCGGATGAATCCCACGCATCACCGGAAGAATCCTTAGCCGCGGCGTCGGCCGCAGCCTCCGCGGCAGCGGCTGCGATCGCCCCTGCGCACCTCGATCTTGACCGCGAAAAAGGACTTGCCATCACCTGGGCCGATGGCCGCGAGTCGTTCTTTCCGATCGCCTACCTGCGCCGCCGTAGCCCCAGCGCCGATGCCAAAGTCTTGCGCGAGGAAATGGCACGCAATCCGCTGACCGTCCTACCGGCCAGCCGCGCGACCGGTCCCCTGACTGCGCTCGGCGCTGAACTGGTTGGCAACTATGCGGTGCGTATCCGGTTTAGTGACGGCCACTCCACTGGCATCTTTAGTTGGACGTACCTGCGCTCCATCGACCCCGCGCTGGAGACGCGCGCATGAACAGTGCGCCGCTGATTCCGGACGCCACGTTACGCCCAGCACCAGGCGGTTCCATTGCCCACCCGCGTCCATTTGGATTGCGATTGATTCCGTCCGCTGATGGCGTGAGCCGCGAGGTGGCGCACATCAACAATGTGGAATACGTCCGTTGGATCGATCGCGCTGCGGAACTGCACGCCGACTCACTTGGACACACACGCGAACTGCTCTTAGCAAGCGGCCGCATGTGGTTTGTTGCTCGCCATGAAGTGGACTACCGCGCCGAAGTCTTTCCTGGTGATGAGTTGCATGTCTTCACATGGATTCGATCGGTCAGTCGCGTCACCAGTTGGCGCGACACCACCATTCTGCGCGC
>CAMDCW010000237.1 GCA_945890745.1 Phycisphaera mikurensis NBRC 102666 | reverse complement strand
GTGCCGCCGACCGTCATGTTGATGCCGGTGAGCGTGATGTCGCCGGTGCCGGTCATGCCGCCGTTCACGTTGAATGCAGTGAGACCAGCGCCGCCACCGGTGAGCGTGGACGTGCCGCCGAGATCGAATACCTGGCCGGTGCCGAGCGTCAGTGCAGTACCCGCGGTGACCGTGGCGCTGTTGAACGTCAGCCCCTGCGTGCCGATCGAATTCTGCGTGTTGATGCTGGCGGTCGCGTTGTCGATCACGGTCTTGCCGTCGAAACTGCCGCTGACGAAGGACAGGTTGACGGAGCCCGCACCACCGGCAGTGGTGATGACCAGGTCACCGGTGCCGCTGATGTCGCCAGTGAGCGTGAGCGATCCGGCGCCGGAGAGCGCGATCGCCGACGCGGTGCCGCCTTCCAGCGAGACGTCCGCCGCGGAAGTGATCGAGGTGGCGCCGGAGTACGCGAGCGTTGCCTCGCTGCCGGACGTCCATGCGCCTCCCAGTTGCAGCAGCACCATGTTGCTGAGCCAGCGATCGTCATCGATCACTAGGCGACCGCCTTGGATGGCCGAGAGGGTCCCGCCAAGTCCGGTGGTGCCGAAGCCCGTCAGGAACGAGTTGGTGCCCAGCTGCAGGGCGCCGTTCACGACGCCGACGTTGGCATCGCCTGAAGCGGTGCCCGTCCCGACGCCGGGCGCGATGACGAGCGACCCGCCATTCAAGTCGAAGATGGCGGGAACGTTGGTGATGCTCCATTCGCCGCTGTAGATGCCGCCGGACAGGAGTTGCAGCACGGCGGGGCTGCCGTCGCCAGCGACGAAACTGAGGTTTGCGCCGATCGACGGCACATCGGTGACGATCACCGGTGTGCCGTCACCAGTCACAACGACATCACCCACAGCGGACGTGACGAACGGGAAGAGCGTGAGCATCACCATCGCTGCCAGCGGACTGCTTCCCACTGCTACAAGTGGGCGCGACGAGCATGCAAAGAAGCGGCGGTATTCGTGGATCGGCGGGCGCATGGTGGGCTCTCTCAGCGGCAAATGTTCAGTCGATGAATAGATCGGCAACATACGCACTTCGGCGCATCGAGCCCGGCGCTCCACAGAGAACGGCGATAAATCTGCTGTGTCCAAAAATACATGCGCTTGCAAGCCTCTGAGCGTCTCGCAAACGGCGGTGCCGTCAACTCTGGCCGCACGCGGCGGCATCGAGGAACCAACGCAATTCGCCCGCGACGGGGCGAAGACCGGCGATGGGCAGTTCATCGGGCGAGGCGCCATTGGCCACGCGTTGCAAGATGGGTGCTTTATCCGCGCCCATGATGAAGGGCGCAACAAAGCGCGACGCGTTCAGCATCTGCATGGTGAGCGTGCAGCGCGGCACCGCGGGCGCGGAAGTGGTGGGCGCTGCAACGTCCATCACGAGGCGATCGCTGCCATGCAATGCGGGTGAACCGGGAAAGATGCTGGCGGTGTGGCCATCAAGACCCATGCCGAGCAACACGAAGTCAAGACGGTCGTGACCCTTGGGGCGCCAACCGAGAGTGTCGCGGAGTTCGCGCTCGTAGCGGTCGGCGGACTCGGGCGTGTTGGCAAGCATGGGGTGCACTTGCTCGGGCGGAATATCGGAGTGATCAACGATCACTTCTTTGATACGACTGAAGTTGGAGAGTTCGCTTTCGAACGGAACGCAACGCTCATCGACGATCCACAGGTGCGTGCGCCGCCACGGCAGAATGCGAAAGCGCGGGTCGTACATCAGGCGCTCGTAGAGCGGGAACGGAGTTCGACCGCCGGAGAGCGCCAGATGAAAGTCGCCAAACTGGCGAACACAATTGGCGGAATGGGCGATCAGATCCGAGGCCAACGCGTCATACAAGTCCTCGGCGTTGCGCCGGGCAATCACCGTGCCGCGCAGGCGTGGGCCGCCGATCTGTTCGTCAAGTCCTTCAACCTGAATTTCGTCGTCATTGGGTTCGCCGATCATCGTGGGGGAATACTAGCCATGCCGGGGCGTATCCTTCCCCTTCCATGACCGCAGAACGACCTCGGATTCTTACTGGCGACACCCCTACCGGGCAACTTCACCTTGGACACTGGGTGGGTAGCGTGAAACGCCGCGTGGAACTGCAGGAGACACATGACTGCTACTTCATTCTTGCCAATTACCACGCCTTTACAACCCGAGCTGACAAGCCAGCAGAGATTCGCCGCGACACGATTGCCATTGTCAAGGACTACCTGGCGATGGGTATCGATCCGGAGCGATCGACGATTTTCTTGCAGAGCGAGATTCCCGCGATCCATGAATTGACATTCTTGTTTGCCATGCTGTTGCCGTTCAACCGCGTGATGCGAAACCCAACATTGAAGACTGAGATTGAGATGAAGGGTCTCGGCGAGACCTACTCATTTGGATTCCCGCTGTATGCGGTGGGACAATGTGCGGACATCTTGGCGTTCCGACCAGTGGGGGTTCCGGTGGGCGAAGATCAAGTGCCGCACCTGGAGCTCACGCGCGAAGTTGGTAGGCGCTTCAATCAGATGTACTGCGGCGTGCCAACGGATGCGGATGATGCCGATCACGTGAAACTTGGCGGAATTTGGCCGGTGCCGCGTGCGGAAGTGGGCAAGGTTGGTCGGTTGCTTGGGATTGATGGCAAGAACAAGATGTCGAAGAGTCTTGGAAATGCGATCTACATCAGTGACTCGCCAAAAGAAGTCGAGAACAAGGTGAAGAAGATCTTCACTGGTCGACAGAGCCCGACGGAGCCGGGTGACGTTGAGAACGCGCTGTTTCAATATGTGGACACATTCATCGAAGATCCGGATCGCGTGGCTGAATTGAAGCGACGCTATGCGGCGGGCGACAACCTTGGCGATGGCCATGTGAAGGTGGAAGTGGCGGAGGCAATCAACCGGCTGTTGGCGCCGATGCGTGCGCGCCGCGAGCGGATCGGCGACGATGATGCGGTACTCCTTGACATTCTGAAGAAGGGATGCGCGCGCGCCAATGTGGTGGCGGAGGAGACGCTCGAGAGCGCTCGCAAGGCGGCGGGGCTGCATTTCTTCCCGCGCAGCGTCCGGTACCAGTGATCGAAGTGGCGCCATCGTGACGAATGCGGCGCCCGATTGAGCTGCCCGGCTGCAAAGTGAGAGAAATGATGCTCGGCAGCAACTTTGGTCGATCTAGGATGGATGGAGTT
>CAMDCW010000236.1 GCA_945890745.1 Phycisphaera mikurensis NBRC 102666 | reverse complement strand
ATTCGCGATGTCAAGGTTGGCCCAAGCCCCGAGTGGCTACAACGTCGCCTGCGCGCCATTGGTCAGATTCCGCGCAACAACTTGGTGGACTGCACCAACTTTGTGCTCTTTGAGTTTGGTCAACCGACCCACGTCTTTGATCTGGATTTACTGCACGGCGCGCGTGTGCAAGTGCGGCGAGCCCAGAAGGGTGAACGTTTCTTACCGATCGGTGACGGAGCGCAAGAGGTCACCCTTGCCGGCGGCGAATTGCTGATTGCCGATGCGGACCGCGCGGTTGCCATCGCTGGCGTCAAAGGTGGTGCACTCACTGCAGTCACTGCCAACACCATCAATATCTTGGTGGAGGCCGCTACCTTTGATCCCGCCGCCGTGCGCGCTGCGAGCCGTTCACTCAAGATTGCCAGCGACTCTTCCTACCGATTTGAGCGCGGCGTTCACCCTGCGGATATTGACGCTGCTGCCGAACGGCTGGTGTCCCTGATCCTGGAAACCGCGGGCGGAACGCTCTGTGACGGCGTGGTGGAAGCTGGCGCCCCGCTGCCCGCTGTGCGTCGCGTTTCCGTTCGACCAACGCGCGTCCGCGCCATTCTGGGAACGGATATTCCACTTGAGGAAATCGTCCGCGCCCTGGCGACCTTGGGATTCTCACCGGTGGTTCGTGGCGATTCAGTGGACTGCTCGGTGCCCGCGCGACGGCTTGACGTCGAACGTGAGATTGATGTCATTGAGGAAATCTGCCGCATTCACGGACTGGACCGCATTCCACTGAAGGAAACGCTGGCGGTGCGGGTTGCTCCGGTGGAACCGCAAGTCGCTGCGCCGCGGGCCGCGAAGGGTCTGCTGGTGGGCCTTGGATGCATGGAGAGCATCACACACTCGTTGATCTCCGAGCGCCACGCCGCTCCGTTCTTCCGCCCCGGTTGCATGCCGCTGCGCGTCAGCGATGAACGCGCCGGTGGGACGCCCGTGCTGCGTCCCTCGGTCATTCCCAGCCTGCTTGAAGTGCGCCGACGCAATGCCGATGCGGGCATTGCCCAACTGCGCGTCTTTGAGTTTGCTGGCGCATTCTCATTGAACGCCGATGGCAGCCACAACGAACGTTCGCTAGTAACGCTTCTCTCTGATTCACCCAGCGACGCCGACGGTGCCATGCGCTGGATGCGTGGCGCGTGTGAGCGAACCGTGCGGCTCTTGGCTGGAAATCACGCTGTGTTACAGGTTTCGGCGGTTGCTGAAGCCACCCGCGCGGCGTGGTATTCAAGCGAAGCCGTACTGACCGTGGATGGAAATGCCGTTGCAACTTGGGGCATTCTGACTCCCGCAGTTACTGCGTTGTTCGGCCTTGAAGGAACCTTTACAGCCGCCGAACTTCTGCTTCGACCGCTGTACGCGAACTTCCCTCCCGAGGTCCGCGCGCAAGCATTGCCTTCGTTCCCAAGCATCGAACGTGATCTCAGCGCCATCCTGCCCGAGACCGCTACTTGGTCAAGTATTGCAGCGTTGGTGGATGGACTGGCGCTTCCGTGCTTTGAGTCGCTCGGGTTCGTTGGTACGTACCGCGGCAAGCAAACCGGCGCGGGACGAAAGAGCGTCACCATGCGCCTGACCTTCCGCGCCCCTGATCGCACCTTGAAGCGCGAGGACGCGGAGGCTGCCATGCAAGCACTTGCTACTGCATTGCAATCGCAACTGGCTGCAGAGATTCGCGCGTAGCACTGCCACACTCAACCGCCGGAACAGGAACAGCACATGGCATTTCGAACACTGACGGTTGAGGAATTTGCAGAGATGCTTGCGGCGAAGACGCCTGCACCCGGCGGCGGTGCGGTGGCTGCCGTGACTGCGGCACACGCGGCGGCACTGGGTGCCATGGTGCTGGAATTCACCATTGGTAAACCGAAATTTGCAGCAAGTGAAGCCACCAACGCCTCCGCCTTGCAACGTCTCACCCAGCTGCGCCATCATGCCCTTGAACTTGCCGACCGTGATGCCGAGGCATACGGCGCCCTCAATGCGCTCTGGAAGTTGCCGAAGGATGCCCCCACTCGACTTGCAGCGTGGGACGCCGCCGTAGCCGCCGCCATCGATGCACCGCAGGCGATCTTGGATGCCGCTGCAGAAATTGCCACCACTTGCAGCCACTTGGCCGCATGCACCAACGCCAATCTTGCAAGCGATCTTGCCATTGCCATCGACTTGGCTTGCGTTGCCGCACGCGCCGCAGCGCACAACGTGGAAGTCAATCTTCCGTCCGTGACTGATGACGGCGATCGCAACGCTCGTCGAGCAGCCATGACGCGCGCGCTCGCCGAAACCGCTGCCGCCGGAGTACGCCACGCGTGAGCACGCTGGGTTCTACGTTGGGCACCACGTTGGGCACGATGCTCGGATTCGCAACGCTCCTTGGCACTGCTGCGCTTCTGGTGAGTGGTGCCTACCTCGCTGGACTTTGGAAAGATGCCGTCACGCCATCGCGACGCAGTATGGGATGGGCACTTGGGCAAGGCCTACCGGCGAGCCCCGAGGATCTCAACCTGCAGAGCGAAGAACGCAGCACCGATTTGAGTGACGGCGTCATGCCCGCGTGGTGGATTCGCGGTCGTGCGCCGGACTCGGGTCGTGCGGTCATTGTGTTGCACGGACACGGCCGCTCGCGTTGGGATTCATTGCGGCGCGTCAGCCAACATGCTGAGCACGCCGCGCTGATCGTGACGCCGGACCTGCGTGCGCATGGCGACGCGCCCGGACGTTGCGCCCTCGCCCGCCGCGAGGCTGGCGATGTGTGCCTCCTGATAGCCGCCATTGAAGCGGAATACCCTGGAATCAGCATCACCCTGGTTGGACACTCCATGGGCGCAGTGGTAGCCATTCACGCTGCCGCGCAACGCGCCGCAGCCGGTGCCCCGATCGAAGAAGTGATTGCCTGGGGCGCCTATGACCGGGTGGCAACGCCGCTCAACGCGCGTCTGAAGCTGCGTTCGCTACCAGCGCGACCATTTAGTGACGCGATTCTCTGGATGTGTACGCGCATCAACGGGCCAGAGCGCGCCACTCAGAACGCAGCCGCTCTCCTTGGTTCAACGCGACTGACGCTGCACGCTGACAGCCTGGACGCGGTATCGCCACTCGCTGATTCTCAGGCGATTGCCAAGGCACTGCCAAACGCCACGCTGCACTGCAGCACTGGCGTTCCGCACTCCGA
>CAMDCW010000235.1 GCA_945890745.1 Phycisphaera mikurensis NBRC 102666 | reverse complement strand
CCGTTGCGGACACACCATATGCATGGTGGCCGGGTAGTCCGTGTTCCGTGGAACCGGATGATGGAGCGTGGTCCCGGACTGGAAATAGTTCCGAATGGCCAGAGCGAGGTCGTTGCCGATGTACTTGGTGTAATCGCACCAGACGGTCGGTCGAGTGTCGGCTTCAAAGTAATACCGTTTGCCGTCCCGCTGAGACAGCAGGCAGGCGAGGTTGGCGAAGCCATGGAGCCCCAGTGCATGGCCGATGGCTTGCAGTTCGTCGAAGACGTCGGCGGGGACTTCGCTGAGTTGCCGATATCGCCGCCTGGAAGAAGGGCTGAAGGGGCCGGAGACCGTGGCCTGGATAGTGGCGTAGCCAAAGTGGACCAGCTGCCCGGCTTGGTAGAAGCCGGAGACGTCAAGCAACTGCCCTTCGATCATTTCTTGGACCAGGACCGGAAAGCTGATGGGTGTGGCGCCGAGTTGCTTCAGTTCGTCCTCGGTGCGGCATTCATACACCCCCTCGCCGGCGCCCGAAGCATCCAACTTCACCAGCAAGGGGTAGCCCAGCGCCCGGCCACAGTCGGGAAGATCGCCGGGATGATGTGCAACGCGGTACGCGGGCGAGGTGATCCGGTGGGCGTGCAGGGCCTGGGCTAGGCCGATCTTGGAGTAGAGATGACTGAAGTGCTCGACGCCGCAGACGGGGAGCAGCTTGAGTTTCAGCGCATCGGGAATGGCGGCGCCGACGATGAGGCCGATGGTCGGATCGTCCGCAGGGATGACCAGGTCATAGGGTTTCTGGATGGCGGCAAGGACAGCGGGCAAGAGCGCGGAAGCGCCGGGCACATAGTGCAGTCGGACGGACTTGCTGGGCCATATTGGCAAGGGACGGCTCGCGATGACATCCACCTCGAAACCTGCCCGGACCAGCATGCCGGGAATCGATTGCATGAGGCGTCTGTCTATGCCGAACAACAACGCTTGATAGGTACGCGTTGAACCAGTCATGAACGGGCATTCACCTTTCCAGTGCCGCGGGCGGGCAAGCGCGCTGGGCCGAGGGTTGGGGTCAGCGTCATGAAGAGACGTTACCGCGCTCGTACCAGCCCTTGGAGTTGTTGACGATATACACGACCAACAGCATGACGGGCACTTCAATCAAGACGCCAACAACGGTAGCGAGTGCCGCCCCAGAGTTAAATCCAAACAGACTGATAGCGGCAGCGACTGCGAGTTCGAAGAAATTGGACGCACCAATCAAGGCCGACGGGCAGGCCACGCTGTGCTTCTCGCCCACCGCGCGATTCAGCCAGTATGCCAATGCGGAGTTGAAGAACACCTGAATCAGAATCGGCACCGCTAGCAGACCGATGACCAATGGCTGCTTCAAGATGGCTTCGCCCTGGAATGCAAACAGCAGCACCAACGTCAACAGCAAAGCAGCGATCGACCACGGGCCAATCCTGTCCATAGCCGCATCGAAGGCAGACTGCCCCTTGCGCATCAACGACCTGCGCAGAACCTGCGCGATGATCACCGGAATGACGATGTACAGCGCGAGCGAAATCAGCAACGTCGCCCAAGGCACGGTGATCGCTGACATACCGAGTAGCAATGCCACCAGTGGCGCAAATGCAACCAACATGATGCTGTCGTTCAGCGCCACTTGCGACAACGTAAACAGCGGGTCGCCACCAGTCAAGCGGCTCCACACAAACACCATGGCGGTGCAGGGAGCGGCCGCCAGCAAAATCAACCCGGCGATGTAACTGTCAATCTGATCCGGCGGCAGCATTGGCGCGAACCAGTGGCGAATGAACAGCCAGGCAAGAAAAGCCATGGAAAATGGTTTCACCAACCAATTGATGAACAGCGTGACCCCAATACCTTTGACGTGTTTACGAACTTCACCGAGCGCCGAGAAGTCCACCTTCACAAGCATCGGAATGATCATCACCCAGATCAGCACACCCACCGGCAAGTTGACTTGTGCAACCTCCATGCGGCCAATCGCCTGGAACACATGTGGCAGAAACTGCCCCACCGCGATGCCAGCCACAATACATAAGAACACCCACACCGTCAGATAGCGCTCAAAGACGCTCATTGGTGCAACCGGGGTCTGATTGGCAGTTGCTTCGCATTGAACACTCATCATGGTCGTTCCTCTTCAACTGTTGGACAAAGCACGTGCGCTCATTTGCAATGATGCAGGTTCCAGCATTTCGGCAGGCAATTGGCACATGAGTTCAAGGCGTCGTTTGATGGCATGCATGGTGTGGCGAAACGCTTCCAACTTTTCTTCATCCGTGCCGGTTCCCGCTGATGGATCAGGGTAACCCCAATGCGCAGTGCATGGGTGGCCAGGCCACACTGGGCACACTTCATCGGCTGCGTTGCCGCAGACCGTGATGATCAAGTCCATGACGGGTGCGTCACGCCCTGCAAACACATCCCAGCTTTTACTATGTAATCCTTCGATCGGAATTCCGGCCGCTTGGAGTACTTGAAGGGCCAAGGGGTTGGGCCTTTGATGTTCCCGCGGGCTGCTGCCTGCTGAGTAGGCTCGGAAACGGCCGTTACCAAGGGCATTGAGCAACGCCTCCGCCAAGATGCTGCGCGCGGAGTTGTGCGTGCAAAGGAACAGAACGTTGAGTGGCTTGGAATCGATTGACATGGTGCGTGGAATGAGCGTAACAACGCGATGGCACCGGCGTTTGCGGCGAAGGTGCTGCGTGGCCATCAGCTGATGGATAAATCTCAATTCACCGAATCACTCACCGCACCACACATATCGCCGCCTGGAATCGCGCGCCCTCTGGGGTCAGGAGCGGCAACCACGTCGCACCAGCATCGGGCGAATATTCCGCGCCGGAGCCGGGCTCATCAGCAGTCATCGGGCGTCCCGCCCATGTCATGGCGCGTATCGATGAGAGGCTGTCAATTCCCTCCGGCATCGCTTGCACAGATACCGAAAGTACTTCGCGCCCGGACGGCGGCAGAATTCCATTCACGGTGATCAAACGCGTTGCTGATGGAACGCTCACCTGCTCGCCGGCAGGCCCGTACGGCTGCATGATCGCTGGACGATCAACCACCAGCGGCGCGCCACCGTCGCGGAACCGCACAGTGACGCGCACCGCAAAGTCCGTGGTTGGCATGTAACGCCGCATACTTGGCACCAACTGATAGCCAGTGACTTTGACCGAGGACGAGCCCGCGATGTTCCCCGGACTACCGATGAAACGAATACTG
>CAMDCW010000234.1 GCA_945890745.1 Phycisphaera mikurensis NBRC 102666 | reverse complement strand
CCTCGTTGATGGTCCAGTTGATTTTGTCTGTTCCAAACGTATCGATGAGGGTGTATTCCACCAATGCGCCCGGTGCTGTTGCTTTCGTTACCGATGTAGTTTGTTGGGATGAGCAACTGAGGAGTGCTATTGTGATTGCAAGAGAGAGCGCGAGTTTGTTGATGTGGGATAGTGTGGGCATGGGAGGCTGATTGATAGGGTTTCGCTTTCCCAGCGTCGCGGGCGAGAGCCCGACAATCCCACTGTGAATCATGTTTCCGCGCGATCATCGTAACTGCGCTGTGTTTCAATATAAATGCCTGGCGACAAGGTGGCGCAGTGGCGACCTTCGCTCTCGCAGCGGAGCAGTTTCCGCCATCTCCACCGCAGCGGAGCGCGCGCGCAGCGCATCACGGAATACAGGGCGAAGTTTGGGGGAAAGTAATACTGGGCGGCTCAATGAAAGAGACGCGCCCGGCAAGCGGGCGCGTCTCTCAAATCTTCATCACGGCGCACACACTCGCGCCATCACCGATGCGCGTCAACCGCGGCGGCGACGGCCACCGGACAGGCCCGCGAGGCCAAGCAGCGCCAATGCACCAGGCGCGGGCACTGGCGCAGCCTGGTACAGCGTATTGGAGATGGAGTTGTAGCGCGCGGTCTCAGGGAAGGGATAGTTGGTGGACGCTTGGAATGACGCCTGACTCGTTCCTCCAAAGAGGAGAAGGCTGGAGTACGTCGACAGCGCCGATTCGATGGTCACGGTGAGGGTGTTGCCCGAACTCATATCGTCCGAGCGCACCAAAGATGGCCCCCCCAAAATGCGAAGGTTCGCCCCTACGAACCCGGCCTGGCTGATGTTCTGCGTGGTATTGAAGGTGAACGTGCCCGTGAGCCCGTTGGCAATAATGTCATTGAACTGGGCAATGGACGACTGGGTGAGCTGAAGGTACGTCCTTGCCGTCGGAGCGACGTAGTAAGGGGCGAAGTCCCCGGAGGTCTGATAGGTACCCGGGTACGTACCGCCACTAGTGCTCCACGTGCACGAGAACGTGCCGCGGGAGTTCGAATCCATCCACGAATCGATTTGTGCACCGGTGAGTGGGGGTCCCTGCGGCGTACTGACCTGCCACGAGCCATATTGCTGCGGCCAGTTCGTCGCACCGTTCGGACGAGTGGCGGAGAGCAGCGTGCCCCCCGAGCCGAAGGAGACGTCGCCATCCCAATAGTTGCCGGTCAGCCCGGCGGCAGTCGCTTCGCGTGTGACGCTGGTGGTGACGCCGATATCGGCGACCGCGGGGGCGGCAGCAGACAGCGCAACGGCAGCAACGAACACCGAGCTCGCCGAAACGGCACGACGCGAATCAGAACGGGAGAGATTCTTCATGATGGACTGACCTCAATAGGAACACGGAAATGGATTGGCCGCGCTCTGCCGCCAAAACGGATCGCGATCCGTCACCCATGAACACGAAATCCGCGCCGACCACCCATCACGCCGGGCGTAACCAAGTGTCCGTCACGGACACTTTCTTCCATAATTGCCGGGGAAATAGGGCAAATCGTTAGAAGTGATTGCGCGAGGAGCCGCGACAGATACCCTGCCCCCATGAAGAGCAAGGCCACCACCGTCAAGGAGTACCTCGCGTCACTTCCGGAAGATCGCCGCAAGGGGATCGAGGTGGTGCGCAAGGTGATCCTCAAGAACCTCGACAAGCACTACGAAGAATCCATGCTCTGGGGCATGATCGGCTACGCGGTGCCGCACCGCGTGTGGCCGACCGGTTATCACTGCGACCCGAGCAAGCCACTGATGATGGCGGCGCTGTCGAGCCAGAAGAACAACCTGACCGTCTATCTCATGAGCGTCTACAGCGATAAAGCGGAACGCGCGTGGTTCCAGAAGGCATGGGCCAAGTCCGGCAAGAAGTTAAACATGGGCGGATGCTGCATTCGCTTCACCAAGGTGGATGACGCCGCGCTTGACGTGATCGGCGAAGCTATCCGCCGCACGCCTGCTAAGGCGTATGTTGAGAGCTATGTGAAGTTGCTGGCCAACACGGGTCGAGGCCCGGACGGAAAGAAGATCAAGCCGGGGGCAGCCGTGAAGAAGGCCGCGAAGAAGACCGCGAAGAAGGTTGTCAAGAAGGTCGCCAAGACGACTACCAAGAAGATCACCAAGAAGGTTGCCAAACGCGCAACGCGCAACGCGAAATCCGCATCATGATTGCGCACGCGCTGCGCACGCTCTTTGCCTTCGGTGCGCTCACTGTGGTAGTTCTCAACGCGGGGTGCATCGCCTATCGACCGATCGTCACACGCCCGCCGACTCTTGGCAGCGAGTTGATCTCGCTTGACGAAGCGCGCAGCGCGGGGCTTCTGACCGATGACGAGCATGCGCACCGCCGCCACCAAACAATCGAGCTTTGGCTTTCAATCGCGTCGACACCGATCGAGATGCTGCCGCCAACAACATGGCGCCCACCACTGAAGCCGGTTCCGATCATCCACATTGCACGGATCGACCAAGACATCACCACGGGCGAAAAACTCCAGGCGATCGAACGAGCGCGATCGGGGAACATCACACTCACTTCCATCAAGCCGACCGCGGAGAGCACCGCCATGATCCAAGGGTGGGCAGCTCAAGTGCGATCGCTCCTCTTGAAGAATCCCCCATGCCTCTGGGCCATGGTGCGAGACCTTCCAAACACCACTCCGGAGGGCTACTCGCCATTCAATCCAGGGTTGTATGCGCCGGTGAACACAGAGCTTGCCGACCTCACACGTGCGCTTGAAGCGAAGGCGATCACACAGATTGAATTCGTACAGTTCCAAACTTCGCTGACTGACCAGAGCGAACACCCTCCGCTTCGTCGCATGTCAGAGAGCGCGCCAGTTGCAATTGCTGGAACCCCCCACCACGCCAAGTTCTATGAAGCCACGGCCTTCACCGACTACGACGACGAACCGATGCGCAAGGAGTTTCAGGTCACCTGGATCGCGTACTGGCTGTATGGCTGCCAGGCAGCCGATGCGAAAGACTCCGTCGCAGCCGACGGCGAGGTTCCACTCAGAGGTCCGTTCTACATACGCGACCCAAACCACGCTCCCGATCAGTGGGCCGAAAGCCAAGTGGTGTTCATGGTGAAGCCGACGCTCGCGAAGTAACCTCATCCACATGTCACGCGACCACGGCACTGAAGACCCTGCTGTTCAAGCCTGGTCCATTGACCTGCCGAATGCCGGTTCCACGCGG
>CAMDCW010000233.1 GCA_945890745.1 Phycisphaera mikurensis NBRC 102666 | reverse complement strand
TTGGTGGTCACCGCGGCGCGGCACTCGGAGCCGCTGCCAGGCCTTCTGGCGGTGCCGTGCGGAATCTTGTTCTTGCTCTCGCTGTGTGGCTACTTCATTGTGAATCCCAATGAGAGCCGCGCATTGGTGTTGTTTGGTCACTACCGCGGGACAGTGCGTGCCATTGGGCTGCACTGGACCAACCCGTTCACCATCAAGCGGCGTATCACGCTGCGGGTTCGTACCTTTGAAACTGGCGCGCAGCAGGCACCAAACCTGACTGATGCTGCTGGCAAAGTGCTGCAAGAGGGAGTGCGTTCTCGGCATCCATTGAAGGTCAATGATCTTGATGGCAACCCAATCGAGATTTCGGCGGTAGTGGTGTGGCGCGTGGTGGACACAGCGGAAGCGATCTTCGCAGTGGACAACTATGAGCGATACGTTGAAATTCAGAGCGAAGCAGCGCTGCGCAATCTGGCCAGTCATTACCACTACGACTCACCAGAGCCCGGCGGCACTAGTCTTCGCGGCAGTACTGATCTGATTGGCCTTCGCCTCAAGGATGAACTTGACGGACGCCTGCGTGGCGCTGGGGTGGAAGTGCTGGAAAGTCGCATTTCTAGCCTGAGTTACGCGCCGGAAATTGCTGCGGCGATGTTGCAACGGCAGCAGGCCACCGCAGTAGTGGCTGCTCGACAGAAGATTGTTGAGGGCGCGGTTGGCATGGTGGAACTTGCCATGGAACAGATTGCTGCCAAGGGAATTGCCACATTCACCGCGGAGCAGAAGGCGGAGATGGTCACCAATCTCTTGGTGGTACTTGTCAGTGAGCGCGGCGCGCAGCCAGTGGTTTCTGCGGGGGTGTGATCCAGTTCGGTTGCCCGAGTGAGTCATGACTGAACAACCACACATACCGTCAGAGTTGCCGTGGCACCATCGTGTGGTTCACCATGGTCGAAAAACCATCGATCGCGTGCGATCGAGTTGCTTGCCATTGATGGTGGCGATGTTCTTGCTGTTGGGGTTCAGTTGGTTGCTCGACGACGCAGACGGAACAGTCTCTCCGTTCGCCATCATGTTGTATGCAGCGGTCCCGATGTTGGGCGTACTACTGTTGACCACCCGCATGTGGGTGATCGTGGCGTTCTTGTTGTTGGTGGCATCGAACGCCGCCGTGTTCTTCAGCCCATCACTGGCCGGTGAACAAGGAATCATGCTGTGGCCCGGGAAGTTGCTAGTGATCTACTACGGAGTGATCATCTTGGCGCTGGTGCGGGTGATTTTCTTTGGCAAGCGCACCGTGCGCGATCGCGTGTACGGCGGGGTGGCGGTGTTCTTACTCTTTGGCGTGGTGTGCGCCATCTTCTATCGGCAGATGCTTGCCATGGACCCGCATGCGCTGCACGTCAGCATCACGGCAGTGGAAGTGCACGGCACCCTGAATTGGAATGACTGCGTGTATTTCAGCTTCGTAACCCTGGCAACGATCGGGTTCGGCGACATTGTGCCGGGAAATGCCATGGTTCGTTCGCTTGCCATGATTGAGGGTTTGATCGGGGTTCTCTATCCGGCCGTATTGCTGGCGCGGCTTGTTAGTCGAGATCAATAGGAGACCGGTCTCCCCTGGTCAGCACGGCTCGGGGAAAGCGGCTTTAATGACCAAATGCAAGTGACCGAACGCCCTCATGAAGCTCCGCGTTGGGCGCAGTGGGCCGTGGTGTTGGCTTCGGTGATACTGGTGTGGCATTCACTTGGCAATCATTCTTTGTTCCCGCCGGATGAGGGTCGCTATGCGGCCGTCAGTGGATGGATGGCCGAACACGGCAACTGGCTCCAGCCATTACTGCGTGATCGGTTGCACGTCACCAAGCCGCCGCTCACGTACTGGGCGCAGGCGCTGAGCATTCGCTACTTCGGACACGAAGACATTTCGCCGCGATTGCCGAGTGCCATTGCGTCGACCCTGACACTGTTGACGCTCTTTGTATTTGCACGGCGAACGGCGGGCGCGTTGGTGGCAATGCTGGCAGTTGGGCTGCTTGCGGTGATGCCGCTCTTTCAAATCATCGGTCGATTGGCGATCACTGATCCCATGCTCACCACGTGGTGGTGGATGGCGCTCTGTTCCGCCTGGTTCGCCATGAGTGGTGGCCGCCGTCATTTTGGGTGGATTGCAGCGTTTTGGACAAGTTCTGCGTTGGTTGGTCTCACCAAAGGGCCATTGGTTCTTGCACCAATCACCATTGTGGCAGTGTGGTTAGCGCTGGCGGGGCGGTTACGCGATCTACGCTTCCTAATGCCACTTGTTGGACTGCCGCTTGCCATCGCACCGCTCGGATGTGTGGCATACGGCTACTGGGTGACGGACCCAGTGCGCGCGCTGGAAGTATGGAACTTTGAATTCGTCGATCGATTCACCGGCGTCCGTCTGCACGACCCGTGGTGGTTACTGTTCTTGGCGTTCTTTGCGGGGTTCTTTCCTGCCACCACCATGCTGACGTTGCCGTGGTTCAACATGACTTTCGCGCGCGCCTGGGCGTGCTTGCGTGCGGGGGACCAACGAGCGCTCCTCTTGGTGGCGGTGATTCTGCCGCTCTTGGGGTTCAGCATCTTGAGTCGCAAGTCACCCACATACATCTTGCCATTGGCCCCGCCGCTCGCCATGTTGGTGGCAGGCATGTTGGCGCGCTGGGTTGATGGGTCAATGGCCGACGCGCCTGCTGGCACCAAGCCGCCCGATGTTCGCCACACCACGGCCATCGCGATGACGGGCGTTGGATTGGTGCTGCCCGGTGCTGCGGTGGTATTGATCCTCAAGGGTTTGGCGCCAGCATGGGCCAGCGGATGGACCCTGCTGTGGCTCACGCTCCCAGTGATTCCAGCCATGATTGCCACGTGGATCATGTTGGCGTGGTGGCCGATGCGTGAGCGGCGGCTGCCAGCGCTTGGTGTGTATTTCGCAGCGATGGTCTTTGTGTGGATCGGATTTCACCACGCCGAAGATGTGGCCATGAACGTGATGGGCGCGCGACCAGTGGCGCAAGCAGTGGCAGCAGAGACGCGACCGATCATTGTGTATCGATTGCGCAACCTCACTATCGATTGGTATTTGGGTCGGTGGCTGGATGCAGTTGATAGATCTGAAGACTTGCAGGCGTGGATCGAAGCACATCCAGACGGCGTTGTTCTTGCGTCTGATGGTGACCTTGCAAAGCTTCGATCGCAGTCCCCGGAGCTTGGGCGTCGGCTTGAAGATCGTCAAGTGTTCGACGCATGGCCGCTGAAGAAGATTGTGTT
>CAMDCW010000232.1 GCA_945890745.1 Phycisphaera mikurensis NBRC 102666 | reverse complement strand
TCCTGCAACGCAAGCGCCGCGGGCGACCAGGTCATCCACGCCTGCAGGGCGGCCGCTCGTTGTGGGTCAACAATCCCCGATGTCCGTACACAACCCGCTAGGTCGATGCTGACAACTGGTGATGCAGGCCACGTCATGCCGGGCATCGCCGGATAGTTGATGCTCCGCACCCGCTCGCGTGCGCGCTCCGCCCGAACCGCTTGTGTCATCACTTCGCTTGCACCGCCAAGCGAGGCAATCCCGTCAAGCAGTGCGTCATCCTCCAACGACAGTTGCCCGGCATGCGCATCCACAATGCCGATGCCAGTACGAATCTGATCGATGGGCGCCTCCGACATCGAGGGCTCAAATGCCATGGCAGCCCCAGGGACAGCAGTACCGAGGCGCGCACTGTATTGGTCCTTCAAGGCGTTGCACTTTGCTTGATAGTCATCAATCATTTGCGTGAGCGCTGCGTGGTCAGCAGCCACTCCAAGTGTTTGAGCCAGTGCACGCACGCGCTCTGCATTTGCCGCCTGCGCCAGTGACATGCCCGCGCCTGCCAAGGAATCACCGTTAAACGATGCCTGCGAAAATTCAAATCCAGGGTTCATCCCATCACCGAACGCATCGCCGAACAGCGCTCCGCCATCGTCCCCCATTGAAATCATCACCGGCCCCGATGTATCGACATCGCTACTGACCGTCATCGAAACACTCACTGATTGCGCACCCTCCGCCATTTCCGAGATGGAACTGAGATCGATGGGCATGTCATCCCCTGATCCGACAAACGCAACCGCTCCGACAGCGACGGCACTCGTCATCTGCACGGCACCCGTCGACTCGCCTTCCTTTGGCAGCGAGCGAGGCATAAATCGATTGCCACTCTTGTTCGTCGCGTCGCTTGCCTGCGTCTCATAGAATTCACGTCGCGCGGGGTCAACGCCGGTAAGCGCCTTCCATGCGTCCCGGTCAATACCACGTCGTTCCTCGCTTGCCTCGTTGAAATCCGCTTGCGCCTTGGCGGTTGCTGGGTCCTTCGCAGTGACGTTGAAGTAGCCAAATATTCCTCGTGGCATGCCTGATTCCGCGGCGGCCATGCGCATACTGGTAACCCACCATCGCGCCATCCAAGTGCTGCGCACTGCCTCAATAGCAGCGCGCGCTTCCGGTTCAGTAGCTGCGGTCATGAGTTGCTCCATGACGCGTGCTGGCGAGTCTGGATCCATTCCGGTTCGGCGCCACAAGCGACTCAGGCACTTGATTCGCAGTGCTGCGAGTTGGTCCGGAGGCAGCGCCTGTTCAAGCGCGAGCAGTGCATCGCGATGTGCGCCACAGAGTTGATCAAGTAACTCGCGGAATTCCCGCGCGGACGCTTCTGAAGTTGCGTCGCTTGCGAGTTGAAGTCGCGTCATGCCATCGTCATCAGTGACCGCCTCCATGTGACTATTGGACCGCAGTGCGGCAGGCACGGCTTCGAGCAACTTTGGAAACACTGCATCAAGTCGCTGTCGATAGTCACCAAGTGCGCGGTATGCAGCGCCGCGTTCTTCTGGCGGAAGTTTCGCGTCTGCAATGCATCGCTCCACGTCCCACTGGATGGCTCCGTCACTCAGCGCACCACCGAACATTGCCCGCAGGGCACGGCGCTTAGCTGCCAAGTGCTCGCGTTGCAGGTCACTCTGTTGCTCCGGTCGCGCCACCGCGGCAAGCGACTGGAAGAAACTGTCCATCGACTCCATGATCGATTGCGCCAGCACGCGGCGCGCTTGCTGCTGGGCTGCGGTGGTCTTCTCGTCATTGTTTGCCGTGCCGATGCGTTCCATCTCATCATCAAAGCGGCGCTTGGCAGCGAACATCGGCACCTGCGCATCATCAAACATGGACGCGGCCAATTGCCGTTGCCCATCATCAAGGCCAGCAGAGTCAAGAATTTCTTCAAGGTCCTTACTGGCTAACACTGGATTGCGGGCTGGTCCTCCACCGAACCAGAACTGCGCAGCGGCCTGCTGAGTTGGTAAAGCAACGCAAAGCAGAGTGACTGCAAGTAGTGCGCGAATAGATCGAGTGATGTTCATAGATATGTTTCCTTGTCTCAATCCAACTTGCGTGACTTCAAATACTCCCGAATCTCCGCATTCCAACGCAGGCGACTGGCGGTCCCCATCGTGTCATGGGTTTCCTCGGGGACAATCTCTACATATCCCGGGCCATCCGGAAGCATCTGCCCGGTCGCCTGCATAGAAGTCATGGCGGCTTGCAGTGCATCCTTCAGCCCTTGCACGCCGCGATCCAAATAGTAACTATCACGTGCGCCACACAGAAGACGCACTCGCTCGCGCAGGATGGGAACAAAGCGAGCCGGGTCAGTACGCACTAACGCAGCGATGTCATAGCGAGCCCATTCATTGCGCACCACACCATGGTCAATGGTTCCCGCCACCGACTCAAACATTGGGCGTGGCAACTTGGTGACGGGATCAAGCATGCTCCACATGGCGCTCCACGCGTCCCACTGCTCGCCACTGTTGCGTGCTGGTCCCAGTACGCGTTCCATGGCCGCTTCATCACGCACCGTCATGCGGGTCGTATCAAACTGTTTAGTGAGCGGCACCCGATAAGACGGACGCTCTTTACCATCGCTATCAGTGAAGATGCTGGTATCGGCATACAAGTCACCCGCCTGAAACTTGCTGAAATCAACGGGGTCTGGCGAACTGCTGAAGCACGCACCGAATGTTTCGGGGTGAGTGAGTTGCAACCACAGCGAGCTCCATCCGCCGCTGGAATGGCCAGTGATGATTCGCGCTTCAGTGCGTGGAATCAGACGGAACTGTCGTTCCAGTTCCGGGATGAACTCTTCGGTGAACGCCTTTGCCCACGGTCCATTGGCGGGGCTATCTACAAATCCGTGGTGCCCCAGTGCGGTCTCTGGATCAAGCACAATCCACACGGCTGGCGGCATCACTTCGCGAGTTCCCGGAGTAGCCAGCATGCGCGCGATGCCGCTCGCACTGGTGTACCGACCGCCAAAGCCAGGAACTACATACACAGTCGGGAACATGCGCCGGCGAAAGTTCGGATCATCCCATCCAGTTGGCAGTGCAACACCAGCGCGCATCACCACCTCGCGCCCGGCAGAGCGGGTCAGGATGGCACTCTTCATTTCAAACCACCGGAGGTTGGGCTCCGTTGGCAGTTCCGGCTTGGGGATACGGACAGTCAGCGCCAATTCGTGCGGATCGGATTGGTCGCGATGAAAGGTCACCGTGGACACCCCGCTGATCAGATTTCCT
>CAMDCW010000231.1 GCA_945890745.1 Phycisphaera mikurensis NBRC 102666 | reverse complement strand
ACCGCTGCCTCAACGATGCCGCGCAGGGTCTCCGGTCCAGGCACGCGCTGCAGCATGTCCAACGGATTGGGGAGCGCAATGGCACCGAGGGTCCGACTGATCAGCACCCGGCTGATACCCAGGTGCGTGGCGAGGGCCGACGGCCGCCGCGGCGCGTCCGGTATCTCTGCAAACAGGCGTCGTAGGGAGGAGGCCAACCCCGCGGCGATGCCTACTTCTGGTCGGTCCGAAGCAACGCCACCGAGCGTGGAATCACGGCTTCCTTGCTGGGTATTTGGGTTGGTTTTTGCTGCGGATTTCACGAATCTCTTACCTCGGTTTCATCGCCATCATCTGTGCAGTCTGTCATGAGATTCACGGACATCCAAGTGAAAATATTTACAACAATTGGACTTCACTGCTTGCTCATGCCTGCTCACGGAGGCATGATTGATCCACCATGCGCTCCAGCCCCACATCTATCGTTTTCGCGTCGGCCCTCTTGGCTCTCGCGCCACTCGCATCCGCCCAATACTCCTCAGATCCTGCAACTCCAGACGCGCTCGTTACCACCGCGAACGACGACGTGCAGACCAAGATGGCAACCGCGCCGAACGGCGACCAGTACATCTCATATTTCTCAGACACTGGATACGACGTCTATGTTTCGCGCGTGAGTTCAACTGGAACGTTGCTGTGGTCTACCCGTGTTGAGGATCGCAACATCTCCTCCACCACTGACTACGGCATGGCCAGCGATTCGCTCGGCAATGCCTACGTTTGCTACAACTCGCTTGACCCGGTGTCTGGCTTGGCGCAGTTCCGTTTGTCTTCGGTGGATTCAAGCGGAGCAATCCGTTGGTCGACCCCCGTCTACACCGGTACTGACACCAACTACGCCAACCTCGGCAACGGCCGATGCGTGGTGGCTTCCGATGGATTTGTGTGGGCCGCTCACGGAGTGGGCTTCGATAGCTCAGTCACCCGAGTGAATCCAACGACCGGTGCGGTGGTCTCCACTATCTACGTCAGCGAAGTCGGTGCGAAGCAGATGACTGCCGGCATGCAGCCATCCACGGACGGCGCCGTCTTGCTCTCAACCGTGCGCTACACCACCAACTTCAGTAACAAGATCCTGCGCGTTCGCAAGATCAGCGCTGACGGCACCATTGCGTGGGGCACCGTAGCGGGATTTGCAGTGGCGAGTCAGTTCAATATCCAGACCGGCAACTTCCCAGACTTCATCTCCGATGGCGCGGGCGGCGGTTACCTTCCTTGGTACACGACCAACCCGCTCAACTGCCGCTTACAGCATGTTGATGGCAGCACGGGCGCAATGACATTCGGCGTTGACGGCGTATTGGTGGCTACTTCCACCACCGCCAGTTTCGGTGGCACCACTGCCACGGTCAATCGCACTAATCCGGTGATCGTTCTTGGTGCTGACAACCGCGTGTATGCCTACTACAAGGCCGCGTCGGCTTCGATCGCCGGCATTGTCTGGTACGGCATCGGCGCGCAGTGCTTCGATTCGGCCGGTGTTGCACAATGGGACGCCGCCAACGGCGTGATGGTTGAGGACTACTCGCCGTCTTCCGCAGGCGTGGTCTACGACCGTACTCCTGGTGCAGCCATGAAGCTCGGTACCGGCGTGGGCGTTGCCTACGTGAACTATGCGTCCGCGATGGTCGGCAACGGCATCGCCGCTCGCATGAACACGGACGGCACCGTTGCATGGAAATCAAGCTTCGCATCGGACGCCACCCAGAAGTATCGCTTCTCAGCCAGTCCGTGCGCTACTGGCAGCATCTTGGCATGGCAGGCGAACGCGGGCGGACCCAGTGACATCTTTGCGGCGCGCATCAATAGTGATGGCACCGTTGGCAATCCTGCAGCACCAGTATGCATCGCCGACCTCAATAACGACGGCGTGGTCAACGGCGCTGACTTGGGCATCGAACTTGCAGCGTGGGGCATCTGCTCCGGCACCCCGTGCATTGGTGACCTGAACAACGACGGCGTTGTCAACGGCGCCGATCTGGGCATCATGCTCGCCGCTTGGGGCAACTGCCCAGTCTGATGTCAGCGGAGCAGTTGGCTCCAATGACCGTTGCATGAACTTTCACAGCGCCCTGGCTTCTGGCCAGGGCGCTGTCGTATGCAGCCCTCACTGATTGTCGTAGCATCACTCCCTATGAAATTACCTATCCGCTCGATCACTCTGTTCGCTTGTTCAATCGTTGCCGCAACGCTGTTCACCGGTTGCGCCGCTCGCATGGTTCACAAACTCGCCACTTCTGGCGACAAGACTGACGAGAAGACCACTCCCGAGCAAGCCTTGCGTGCAGCAAACAGTGAGCTGTATTTGGCCATCAACATGGTGCTCGCTGGCAATGCCGAGATGATGGACGATGTCTGGTCGCAGAAGTCGGATGTCAGTGACTTTGGACCCTCGGCGGACCGGATCGTTGGTTGGAAGGCTGTTGAGGCGCAGTTCAAGAAGGAAGCAGCCATGAAGATGGGCGGCACGCTCGTCTGCGAAGACCTGACCGTCACGGTCGGTGCGGACATGGGCTTCACCACGTGCATGGAAGTGGGAAGCAATCAGATCATCGACGGCAAGCCCGTCAATCTGCGATTCCGAGCCACCAATGTCTTCCGGCTTGAGAAGGGTGAGTGGAAGTTGGTTCATCACCACACTGACCCAGCGCCCGCGATGCAGGCCAAGTCAGCAACGAAGAACTGAGAGTCAGCTCAGTGATAAAAGAAATAACGCGGGGATCGGCACGTCGCCGATCCCCGCGTTATCTTTTTACATGTCGCGCGTGGTGCGCGCGAACTTAGTCCTGCACTTCGATGGAAACGATCTTGTCGCCGGCCTTGATCTTGTCCACTACTTCAACGCCCTTGGTCACCTTGCCAAAACAGGTGTGCGCGCGGTCAAGGTGCGCGGTGCCTTCGCGGCTGTGACACACGAAGAACTGTGATCCGCCGGTGTCCTTGCCCGCGTGAGCCATGGAAAGCACGCCGCGATCGTGGCGCTGGTTGCCACCGGAGGTTTCGCACTTGATGGTCCAGCCCGGTCCGCCGGTTCCGGTGCCCTTGGGGCATCCACCCTGAATCACGAAATTTGGGAGCACACGGTGGAAGGTGAGCCCGTCATAGAAGCCGCTCTTGGCGAGCTTGCAGAAGTTTGCGACGGTGAGTGGGGCGTCGGTGTCGAAGAACTCGACGGTCATATCGCCCTTGGCGGTCTTGATGGTTGCTGTTGACATGGGGCGGAATGATAGTCGAGGCAACT
>CAMDCW010000230.1 GCA_945890745.1 Phycisphaera mikurensis NBRC 102666 | reverse complement strand
TCCTCACGCTCAGCGCGTCGTCGCTTCAATTCCGCGTCAATGAAGCCGCCGATGTCGCCATCCAGGACGCGCTGCGGGATCATCATTTCGAAGCCGGTTCGGTGGTCTTTGACGCGGTTGTCATAGAACACATAGGAACGAATTTGCGTGCCCCAACCGCGGTCAACCTTGCCGCCCACTGCGGCGTCCAGCTCAGCTTGGCGACGCTCTTCTTCCAGTGCTTCCAGCTTGGAACGCATCACCGCCAGCGCCTGCGCCTTGTTCTGCAATTGGTCGCGGAAGGTACTGGCCACCACTTGTAAACCAGTAGGAATATGCGTCACTCGGATGGCACTTGCCACTTTGTTGACGTTCTGCCCACCCGGCCCACTGGCGCGGACGAAGGCGATGATTTCCAGATCTTTGTCCGGAATGGTCAATCCGTTGTCTTCAAATTCTGGAGTGACATCAAGTGTCGCAAAGCTGGTCTGTCGCTTTCCTTCTGCATTGAACGGACTCACGCGCGCCAGGCGGTGCGTGCCACGTTCGCAGTTCATATATCCGTAGACGAACGGACCGCTGAGGCGATACACCACTTCGGCAAGCCCAACTTCACTGCCGGGAAGTCGGTGCATCTCTTCCACTTTGAAGCCCATGGTGTTCCACCAGTACAGGTACATGCGCTCCAGCATTTCGGCCCAATCATTGGCCTCGGTGCCGCCAACGCCAGCCTGGATGGTGATGAAGCAGTTGCGATGGTCGTGCTTCTCAGAGAGCAGACTCTGCGCCTCCACTTTGTCCATGTCCGCAACCATCTGGTGGATGGATTCATCCACTTCGGCAAGGAGTTCGGCATCGTTGCCTTCCTTGGCCATGTCATAGCCAACGGTGGCATCTTCAAACTTGCGCATTACCAACTCGAGCGGCTCAATCTGCGCGCGCACGATTTTCAGTTGATCAATGGTTTTCTGCGCCGCGCGTTGGTCGCCCCAGAATTCCGGGGATTCCATCTTGGCTGTCAGTCGTTCACGCTCGAGGACCTTTGTTGGGTAGTTAAAGAGAGTCGCGGATGGTTGTGATCCGCGCCTCGAGGTCGCTCAGTACAGGTTGGTGGGCGTCGTAATGCATTTTGGAAGTGTACGCCTTCAGCGAGCAGCATTTATGCGCTATAGACTCCGGAACTTATGAAGGTTTCCTCCCGTGTTCATCGAATGAAGGAAAGTTCGACCCTCGCGGTTGCTGCGCGCGCGGCGGCACTCAAGAAAGAGGGCGCTGACGTAGTCGCCTTCGGAACCGGGGAACCGGATTTCGACACCCCAAACAACATCAAAGAGGCCGCTATTGAAGGCCTCCGCGCTGGACTGACCAAGTACGTGGCCACTCCGGGCACCATTGAGGCGCGGAACGCGATCGCAGGGAAACTGCGGAGCGAGAACGGTATTCCGTGCAAGGCCGAACACATTTCGATTACCGCTGGTGCCAAGCACGCGCTGTACTTGGTTCTGCAAACACTCATTGATCCGGGCGATGAAGTCATTCTGCCAACACCAGCATGGGTGAGCTACCGCCCGCTCATTGAACTTGCTGGTGGACGATGTGTTGAAGTAGCAGGCGCCATGGAGCGCGGATTCAAAGTGCTGCCTGAAGAACTGGCCGCCGCTGTCACGCCGCGAACGGTGGCAGTGATCCTCAACAGTCCATCAAATCCGTGCGGGGTCACTTACACCCCGGATGAAATTCGCGCCCTCTGTGAGGTGATTGCGCGTCATCCCAGCGCGGTACTGGTGAGTGATGAGATTTACGAGAAGCTGGTGTATCCAGAAATTCAGCCTGGATTGCAGCATTTCTCGCCCGGCAGCCTGCCCGCGATGGCTGAACGCACCATCACCCTGAACGGCATGAGCAAAGCCTTCGCGATGACCGGATGGCGCATCGGTTACGTCTGTGCGCCTGGGAGCAGTGGGTTCATTCAAGAGCTCATCAAGTTGCAGGGGCAGATGACCAACAACATTCCGGCGTTCTTTATGCCCGCGATCGTGGAGGCGTTGTCACCGCGCAGCACCGCGCAGGTTGAGGAAATGCGCGTCGCCTTTGCGCGGCGCGCGGCGGTTGTTGATGAGCTGGTGCGCGCTATTCCGCGCTTTCGAACGGTGCGTTCCACGGGTGCGTTCTATTCATTCCCATCGATCGCCGCGTGCAAGGGCTTGACATCGGCAGGCGGACGCGTCATCACCAATGCCCAGAGCTTTGCTGAGGCGCTCCTCTTGGAAGCGCATGTAGCGCTGGTACCAGGGGGCGACTTTGGCGACTGCGCCGCAGATCACATTCGCATCACCTTTGCAGCGGAGGAGGCGCTTCTCCGCAAGGGCATGGCGCGCATTGCTGAATTCACAGGAGCATTGCGATGACCGAAACTGACCCGTCATCACTCCAGCAGATTCTTTCGATGGTTGGTTGGGTGCCCACAATCATCTTTCCCGCCGCCACTGTGGTGAAATTGTTTGCGATCGCACGGAGTGGCCGGGCCGACGGCGCCACGGCGCTCACGTGGAGCCTGTTTGCCGTCGCCAACGTGTGCTTGTATCTCACGATCGGCGATTGGACGCGGCCGCAGGTGGTCATTTCTACGCTTGGAACAGCGGTATTGCAGGTGGTGGTGGTGGCGCTCGCGCTGAAGTTGCGCGCATCATCATCGGCCTCCGCGGCCGCCAGCGCAGTTTCCCCGGCGACAAGTGCAGCCGGCGATTCAGCAGCCCGATAAGAACTTCGACTGTCCTCTGTGGGCGATACTCCTTGAGTAGTCCGACTCCGCATCGCACAGTTTGGGCATGGAATCGAACAACACGGACGGGTCGATTGGGAACTCGGAGTCAGGCGCATCTCATGCGTACGACCGCGAGCAAATCGCACAATTCATGCTGCAGAATGAGTCGGCGCTGCGGCGAAGGATTGGCGCGGAAGTGGGGCGAGCACCCGGCGTTGACGCGGATGACGTCTTTTCCACCACGCTTCGGCGCGTGGATTACGCGGCTGCCAAGGGCTCCTTTGCCATGCGAAGCAAGCCCGAGGCGTGGAGCTTTGTTGCTCAGGTCGTGAATCGAGCAGTGGCTCGGCATCGACGTCGCGCCGCGCGCTTTGCAGCCACAGTGGCCAAATTTGCGGGCGTTGCGGAAGCGTGGTCGGAACCGCCCCAGCACGATGAACGCGCTGAACTGGTGGGCATCATGAATGAACTCATGCGCACGCGGCCTCAAGATGCGGAGCTCATCCAGCACCGACTGCGTGGTCGTAAATGGCGCGAAATATCCGCTGCCATGGGAGTGTCTGAAGAAGCACTCCGGCAGCGGTGGTCGTCTTTAGTTGGTCGACTTAGGTCGCGCCGATCGTGACAGGCGCAGGCTGCACGCGCGGGCGATAGTTGGGCTGCAGTGCAATCTGCAGAGGCAAT
>CAMDCW010000229.1 GCA_945890745.1 Phycisphaera mikurensis NBRC 102666 | reverse complement strand
CGCGCGCGGCTGGCGGCGTTTGCGCGTACTCGAGGCGTTGACTTTGTTGCCATGATCAATAGTGCGTTGCGTGCGGTTTCGGTTGGCAACGCTGTTGGTCGTGCGCCAGCGCCGGTTGCGGAAGTGGAGTCGGCGGAAGTTGCGCCGTCGGCACCAACTAGCAGCCGTGGCGCGGAACTCGCTATTGGGCTTGGAATCCTGGTGATTGCCATGGCAGTGAGCGTTGGCTTGGTGTGGTTTGCGGCCGACCGCGCTGCCCGTACCAGCACCGCGTCTTCCGCCAGTTCCGATCCGGCTTCGCGCAAGGGTCCGCTTGCACCAAGCGCCGAAGTCGATGCGCGGAACACAGGAGCGGCAGACGTTGATTCGCGGCGACCTTCCTCGGATCGATCAGCAGCGGCGGCAGCAAACAACCCGCGATCCGCACTGGCGCGTAACACGCCGCCGGTTCCAGCGATGTACTCGCGCCCGCCGCTTCTGCGCGTAGACGCTTCGCCGGATTGGGCACGTACTGCATTGGAGACCATCGCCGCCGAGGAGGCGGAGCTTCTTGCCATGCAAGCCCGCGTTGGTGCCGGCACCACTGCGTCGGATGCCGATCGAGCAGCATGGAGTCGATCCACCGATGCGTTCTGCGCTTCATGGCCGCTCCTTGGAACGCGCCGTCGTGAAACCATTCTTGAGGCGATCGTTGCACTTCATCCACGGCTTGGAAATTCTGAGAGTCGTCTGACGCTGCGTGCGCCGCTGGAGGTGATGCGTGCCGTGCGCACCGATACACCGGAAGCCATCTGGCGCGGAAGTGGTGCTGCTGGACTCATAGCTGCGCTGGATCTTCGTTCCGCTGGTGGCGCGCCGTTGGCATTTGGTGAAGCCGCACTGGACTGGCTTGTTCCACGCACCAAAGCGGCGTGCGACGCTGTTTTTTCAGGCAATCCAACGCAAGCGACGGACGTGGTTGATGCATGGCTTCAGGCCACGGAAGCGGCAACCTCATCCGGTCCACTGCGCGATGAACGAGACACTCGGATCATGTCGCTCATCGACATGATGTTGCGTCGCACCGCGCCGTTTGAGCGTCCGGGAATTTCCGCTGACACGGCGGGCACTCTGCTCGATGCGTTGGCGTGGACGGGCGAACCAGCGCGTCGATCAAGAATCGCTGCCACGTTCCGAACGTGGCTTGAGGATCCAACGGTGAGCGCGGTGTCGCTTCATGGTCTCACCAGCGTGTTGGCGGCACGGCGACCGGGCGCGTGGTGGGAACCATGGCTGGTGGTGTCGGCACGCGCTGACATGGCGGATCGAGCCCGTACCGCGGACCATTTCGCTACCGCTCTTGCTGCTGCATCCACTGAAGTAGTGGCTGCGAATGATTCTCCACGTATTCGTGGTGTGCGTCCGGAACTTGTTGATCGATGGGTTCGCGTTGCGCAATTGGTGCTTGCGCGTACCCCTGCTGAAGACCCGGCGTTTCGAATTGCATACGCCGCCGAATTGGTGGCCATGGTGGAATCCGCGCGACTGTTGGAACGCGGACGCACCAGTGATGCCGAGGCACGCATTGCGCAGGTGGAGGACCCACAGGGACTCGCCCCCGATGATCTCGATCGGTGGAAGGGCCGCACCGAGCGGACGGCTGGTCGTGCTGCCGCCACGGATGGGCGACTTGACGCAGAATTGCGCTCCCGTAACTCAAATGACGACAAATTAGCCCTGTTGCGCTCGCTTCGAACCCGCGCCATTGCTGACCTCGGTCCGATTGATGCCGCGACACTCGCGCGCGAGGCACTGGCGTCCCCGTCACCACAACTACGTTCTGTTTCGCAGGGCGTGATTGCTGATGTCCTTGCCACCGGCCCGAACATGGTTTCCGCATTGTCCGCAGAGATTCCTTCAGCGGTCGACGTGTCTGAGGCCGCCGCACTGGCCGGGATCGTCTCTGGGCAACCCGTTCCACGCGGTCCAGATGATCGCCGCCGTGCCGCCGCCATGCTGCTGCTTCTTGATCACTACGCGGCGTTGGTTCCTTCCGAACAGCACCGTATTGATTCGGTAGCGCAGGAATTCACCCTCAGCGCAAATTCGGTGGTACGCGCGCTTGCGGGTCGTCCGGTGAGTGTTGATGCACGGCCAGAAGATGCGTTGCGTGCGTGGTTCGCGGCGCGCGCTACTGAAGCGGGCCCCGTTGTTCCTGCATCCGAACTGAAGTTGATCATCAGTACATCGGACGCGCGGCGTCGCCTGGCTGCGCCTGGTCCGCAAGCAGCGGTGGCAGAACTGGTCGGGATCCTTGAACTTGACGCGGCGATACTGGCGGAGCGCATGCCACGTCGGCGCAGTGCAATCAATACGTTGCTGCAGCGCGCTGCGGCGGACCGTGCAGCAGCGCCGGACGTGTTTGCGCAACTGGTGTCAACTTCACGGGCGCTACTTGAAGTTGCCGCATTGGGCATTGCCCCTGAAGGGCAGGTGCAGTGATGAATTGCAACATCCGTTGGTCCCGATGCGCATGGATCGTGGCGATGACCTGCGCGGCGACACTTTCGCTGGCCTTTGCGCCGCACGCCGCTGATGGCTGGCGAACAGAACTTGACCGCCGCCTGGCCGCGCTGCAGCCGGAGCGAAGTGCCGAGTACTTGGCGCTTGCGGAGGACGTGATGGACCGCGCCTCCACCGCGCCTGCGCCGGACGTGGATCGCGCGCTGGCGCGACAACTTGCCTCCCTGGCCGGTGCGCTTGATGTTCGAGAGATGGGACGCAGTGCGGCGCTCTTCCTGGTGGATCATGCCGCCGCCGACGCTGATCGGTCGCGCATGTTGGCACTGGCCATGCTTCTCGATCCGTCATCCGATGCGCGTGTTGAAGCTGCCGAGCGATCGGAAGCGGTGATGTCGTTGGTACGCGCGTTTGCGCTGTATCGCCGCGGAGAGGGCACCCGTGCCAAGGAAGCATTGGCAAGTGGTGGCGCCGCGGCTCTGCTGGAGCGTCACCCGGAAATTCTCAAGGGTGGCGGTGCGCGCTTCCGTGCCGACTGTGAAGCCATGCGTACCAGCGGAGCGCCAGCGATGGCGCAGTCACAAGTGGATGGACTTCACTCGCTCGCTGCTGGCTCCATTGCTGGCGCGCCGCGTTCGTGGAGCGAAGCACTGGCGCGTGTCGGCGCTGGTCCGCTGCCAGAAGTCGACCTCAACGATCCCCGCGGTTTGTTCGGCGTGGACCCGAACCGTTGCATGTGGGACGGCAAGGGATGGACGGAACGCCAGGCCGCGCCGTTAGTCATACCGGCGCCAGTCACGGTGCCTGCTGCGAAGCCCCGCGGTTGATGATCATGTCACGGAGCTTTGCCCGCTGCGGTTCATCAAGGATTTTGGCCAGCTCGCCGAAGATGTGCTGCCGTTCGCGCATGGAGTACGCGCCCGGCTCGCGCTTACCCTGAATC
>CAMDCW010000228.1 GCA_945890745.1 Phycisphaera mikurensis NBRC 102666 | reverse complement strand
GGTACTGCTGCGCACTGCGCACGCACTCACTGCGTCTGTCGGCGCTCAAGATTCCTGATCGATCGTTCCACCTGCTCGGCCACTACTTTCTGGTGACCCGGGTTGAAACTGAAGTCAAAGCTCATACCTGCATAGGTGCGCTGCGAACTATCAATGTGCGTGTGTACTAGTTTGGCAGTGGTGACAATCGGAACGCCGGCGCCGTCACTTGGCTCAAGACGCAGCCAAAACAGGCGGTGATGCGAAAGTAGCCCGGCGTGCTCCGCGTCCACCATGAGCCCGGCACCGCCACCACCGATGTTGGCTACATGCGCTGTGAAGCGCGGGCCAACTTGCGGGAGCATCGCTTCTTCATCGGTCTTCTCTGCAGTGACAACACCAGTGACGCTGGCTGCAAATGCCAACTCATTGGCGCGCTCAGCAGCGACCACGGTCTTTGGGTCAAGGAGTGGCCAGACATCAATCGGCGCCAGCGTCAACGGACCAACATCAAAGCGTGCGTGCCGACGAAGGCAGCGCTCCACGTGATCTGGCAGCGCCAATCGAGCGGCACCGTTGCGCGCGTCTTGGTACTTACCAGGCAAAATTTCTTCCGTGACTGCGGTGCGGAACTCCCAGCGATTCTGACCGATGACAATGAACGCCACCAAGCGCGTACCGATATGGAGCGGCAGCGCACGACCAAACGCACCCGGATTCTCAACAACGATGCCGCTGTCGCGCACTTCCAAAATGCGCAGACGCCACACCAAGTCATGACCACGCGTGTCATCACGGGCAATCGCGATTTCTAGCGCCCCGCCCTTTTGGCAAAGTTCTTCCAGACTCCGTCTCCACTCGTTGGTGCGCGATCGTGCTGCGGACATACTTGCTCCTGTGGTGCGACGGACGGAACGCCCGCGCTGCCGGGAAGTCTAGCCGCGCGTCAATGCAGCACGGAGGGGCGGAATCAACGCGTCGGCGGCCGCGCGTTGGGCGCGCGAAGGCGTCATTCCTCCATAGCGAATCTCGTAAAAACGATCCACCACGGCTGCAAATGCAAGAGCAGCAGCCGGGTTCACACGCTGCACTGCCTGAACATGCATCCGCGGGGTGCAACTGCGCGGCTTTTCACATCCCGCGCGCGCCAAGGCATCAAGCGACTCAAAGTAGAACGCCACATCGCGACCAAGCGCAATGCGCCGTGTGAAACGCTCGTTGCCGGCGCCCAGCTCGCGGGCCACTCGCCGCGCGCGGCGACCCACCACCCACACCGCCGTTGCCGCGATCGCCAGGGTGATTCCCACCAGCCCAAGCCACAGTGCGCCGGCTGGACCCATTAGAAACCAACGATTCGCCGCGTCCAACAAGTTCTTGGACTGCTCCGCGATCCATTCACCGGTGCCACGGGTGCCTGTGCCAACCCGCTCCACCAACTCTGCTTGCGCGCGGCTATCAAACGATGCAAATTGGCTGTTCCACGCAAATTCAATGGGATCAAGTACCCAACGGAAACTATCCATCCAGGTGCGATTCGCTTGTTGAATGGCAAGCAACTCTGCTATGGGCGATGGATCGAACGTGCCCCACTGCCATTCGCCCGTGCGCACTTCAGCCCACGCGTGCGCACCAGACTCACGAATCACATAGCGGTCAGAAACGGTGTCGTACTCAGTTGCCATGTACCCAGTGACCACACGCGCTTCAATACCGATGGAACGACACAATGCCACCATTGCAGACGCAAAGTATTCGCAGTGGCCGAATCGGTAGCGCTCCATGAACAACACGATGGGATCCTGGCTTTCCACGCGCCGGAACGCGGAAAGGTCAGTGGTGTAGGCAAATTTCGGTCCAGATAGATACTCCTGAAACATGGCTGCAATACGCCGCTGTCTCACCCACTTGAGTTGCGGGTCGGCCTTGATGGCGTCTTCATCTGGGAGATCAACTAACCCTGCGTCGGCAAGAATGCGCTCCGCGATGACCCGCACTTCTGGAACGGGGAAATCTGCAAGCACTGGTGGCGCAGCGCCCGCTACCGCACGCGCTAACGCACCGGATGGATATCCCTGCATACGAATGCTGTAACTGCGCGGGCGGCCGACAATGCCTGCGGTCGCCTCAGTAACTTCCGCAGTTCGCGGATCAAGAACAAATGATCGCGGCTCTTCGCTAGCAATCGCTAACGGCAGCCACGCAGTGAATACATGTTCACTTGCCAGCGAGCGCATCTCCACCACTTGCGTCCATACATTCGAACGCTCTGCGCGCGCCTCAGCAGCGAACCACTGAAAACCCTGCCCAGGTCCGGTCTGATACGACCGATCGCCAGAGTGAGTGGTGTTGCCGCGCCACTTGCCATCGGGCCCCGAATACACATCCAAGACTGCGCCACGCAGGCGCAGTGGCAATGTCAACGGACCAGCCGCTCCGCGCGGATCAAGGAGCGTCACCGTCATGGCCACGCGCGAAGAAAGCGAAACGCGACCAGCGCTCCACAAGGAAATGTCAGGGCGGAATCCACTTTGCCGATTTCCAGATTGCCCCCCGAGCACCGATTCACGCGGAAACATCACAAACACCATGGCACTGAGCACAACCCCCAATACGACACCCGCACCAGCGAGACGCCGCAAGTGCCGCATCGGCGCGGCGCCATGCGGAGCTTCCATCGGCGCAAGTGCACCCGGGCGCAACGCGGCGGCACGGCGATCATCCTCGGCACGCGCTGCACCGGCATGCAGGTGATAAAGCATGGTGGTGGCGATAGTGGCCACCGCGTAGCCGATCACCAACACGCCCACCAGAAAGTCACCGGAGGCAAGCGCAGATGCAACAACCAAGACGATCGACAACGCCATGACTTGGCGCCAATCACTGGGAGTCTTGCGGTCCCACAGTTTGAGCAGCAATGCACCAAGCACCACGTACGCCACAATGCGCGGCGCCTCATCAGGCGAAGGGCGCGCCATGAATTGCACTGCGCCCCAGCCAATACCAACAAAGACACCAAAGCGAATGGCCCACGCGGGTAAGTGCCGCTTGCGCGGACCGTCGGTGATGCGCGTTGCAGCAACGGCAAGCAAGCCGCCGATGACCAGCACCCATCCGCTTCGTTCGCTGGCAGCGAATGCGGCGATCGAAAGGATCACCAGGAGCAACACCGCGCGCCGAAAGAGGAGCGCAACATTCATGATGCGGCTCCGGGGTCCGGCGCCGAGGTTGGCGTGGAAATCGGCGCAATCAGTGCACCCAATTGCGTGGCCCCAATATGTACGGCGCCATCGGTAACCAGGCGCATATCGGCGCGATCAACATGAATGACCAGCGTAGTGGCGCGCTCGCGTTCGGCAGGGAGCACGGCGGATGCATCGCGCGGCGCATCAAGCTCCAATGCCGCCAGGACGGCCAATTCCTTCTGCAAATGCCAGTGCCCACGACGCATGGGCATTGCGGGCGATGGCAGCCCAAGAACACAAAGCCGGGTTTCGTAGCCATCGCGCTGCGCGTGCGCGAGAATGCTTGCGGCT
>CAMDCW010000227.1 GCA_945890745.1 Phycisphaera mikurensis NBRC 102666 | reverse complement strand
GGCGATTTTCATAACTCTCCAGCGGAGCACTTTGCCCCTGGCCCTTCACGAACCACAACACGCGCGGGTTGGACGTAAAGCGGCGGTCATACGTGGTCGTTCCAAGCAAGTTGTTGTCGGTGTTTCCGCCGTCGACCACCTTGTAGAAGTACTCAATGTTGTTCGACCACTTTTCAACGTCGACCACGTCGTAAATCGCCGAAGCTGCTGCACGGAAGTCAAGTTGATCGTTGGCTGCATTGACGTAGTTGACGTTGGCGTCAAGGACGAACTTCCACGGCGACGGCGGCGGCGCTGGCGCTGGAACCGCACCCTTCGCTGCTGCATCATCAGCGGGATTTACGCCGTCTTCGGGTCGTGGCGCGTCCATCACCGCATTGGCAGCGGGCTGTGCCTCTTGGCGTAGAGCGCTGTCATCGGTAGTCGCCGCGGGTGCTGCCGCAGGAGCTGTTGTAGCAACCATTGACGCGATCGACGCGCGTGCGAGCGTGACCTTTCCTAAGACCGGATGCAGCAAGACGATCGAATCACCGGTCTCTGAAACCAGCGTCGCCCGAATGGCATCACCGCTCGACAGCGCCACAATGACGGTTTGCCCGGGTACCGGGCTGGCTGCATCTTGCATGGCGAAGGCCGTGGGCGCCGCGTTGAATACCAGCGCCATGACGATGATGATTGTGGTCTTGAGGTAGGTAATCATGATTGGGATTCCGGGTGCTCGTTCACCGGTTCGGAGCGTACTGATATAACGAATGTTCAGGTTCTCGATACCTGAGAAATTCTCTCAGGCACGGCCTGTCGTATACCTTATAGAAATGATGGCATTCCCCGGCCCGCAAGTTCAGTCTCGTGCCAAGTCTTGTGTAATTGCCCTTCTATCAGTGCTCCTCATCGCGGGTTGCGCTTCGGGTTCCGCGCGGTCAAAGCCGGGCGAAGCTGCGCGCATCCTTCGCGATCAGCGCATCACTCGGGCGCAACTGGAGGAGGCATCAAACGCCTTCGCCGACCGGTATTTCTCACTGATGCTGGCCGCGAGTGAGCGAATCATTCGTGGCAACAATGACTTACAACAGTGCCGCATTATGAACGGCCTTCGGCTGCTTGGCGTGTCAAGTATGTACGACATTGCCACGAGTCCGGATACGGTGACGCAATTAGTGGATCAGTTGGTAGTGGTCACCCTGCAAAATTATTTCTGGGTTGACACCGGACGCGCCCAAACTATCTGGGGGCCGCGCGCGCAGTATTTGGTTGAGAATCTGCGTCGCGCCCGTGAAGATATTTGGACCATCGCTGCGCGGGTATTTACGGACGAACAGCTTGAAGAACTTGACCTCTCCATCGCCACGTGGTGGAGCCGTCGCGGCGGTACGGAGTTTGTCGCGTACGTGCGATTTAGTGAAGTTGCCACCGTGAAGGGTGAAGCGCTCATCGAGACCATTCGCGATGGTGGCGGATTGCTTGAACCGCTTGACCGCGCGACCGAGCAGGTGCAAAATGCAAATTTAGCGCTTGACCGAGCATTCTTCTGGTCGAAGCGACTTCCACTCTTTATCAACTGGCAAGCCGAAGCGCTTTGGTACGACATGCTGGTCATGCCGGACACGCAAAAGTTGTTAGCAAGCGTCGACGTGATGTCGCAAGCGATCGCTATTGTTCCAGAGCGGATGAAGATGGTGAACACGACGGTTGCCGGTGCACAAGACACCGCACGCGACTTGGTTGATCGCATCTTTCATCGCGTACTCGTTGTGTTGATTGTTGTCCTTGTTGGCACTTTCGTCATCATGAAATGGCGCGTTTCGCGCAAGGAGGCAGCGTCATGATTGCTGCAACGATTCTCATTTCTCTCACACTCATGGCGGCCGAATCAAAGCCAGACACGACTGCGCAACCCGCTACCCCTGCGGCCCCCACCGCACCAGGGACGGGGTTAGTGCCAAAGGCGCTTCTCAGCGGAGGCGACGCATTGGCCAAGTCGCTGCAGGAGTTGGTGGAGCTGGGCGACGTCTATTCAGAAGAATTCTCCGCCATGGTGGAGCAGTTCCCGTCCTATGCACCGCGACCTGTTCCAATGACTGGCGCGATGCGCATCGTTGGTTCGGACACCATGGGGCCGTTGCTTTCCAATATCTCCATTTCGTATCAAGTGGTGTATCCCGACGTCAAAATCAACGTTGATCAGGGCGGATCGCTCAAGGGGATTGTGGCGCTGAAGGGTGGACTCTGTGACATGGCCTCGGTCGCGCGCAATCTCACAGAGCAAGAAGTGGCGGACATCAGTAAAGCCACCGGCAAGCAGGTCTTTGTGGTTCCTGTCGCACGCGGCGCAGCGTGTGTTTATGTGAACGCAGACAATCCGATTGCTGGGATGACAAAGGAACAATGCAATGGTCTGTTCTCGATCACCCACTCGATGACCGAAGCGCCAATTATGCGCTGGAATGAACTGGATCCAGCCTCACCACTCGGTAACACTTTCCCGCCGCTCTACATTCCGCGGTCGACTTCTGGAACGCTGCAACTGTTTATTGAGTGGTGCATGCCCGGCGAGCAAATCACCACCATTGGTCGCTACACCGAGCCAGGGCCATCGTCGGTGGTGAACGCTTGCTGTGCTTACCCCACAGCAGTTGGTATTTCTGGTTACGCAAATCGCCAGGCGCGCGCTCGGGCGGTACCGCTATCAATCGGTGCGGGGCAGCCCTTTGTTGCGCCAACGGTCGCAGCGATTTGTGATGGCACCTATCCACTTGCGCGCCCACTCAATTTGGTCTTTGTTGCCACGGATGCGCAACACATCCCAGACGGGATCCGTGAGTTTCTGCGATTCACGCTTGCAGAGGACGGGCAAGACATGGCCGCTATGACCGGGAACATCCCGATGGATGCCAGTCGTATTCCGGAATTCCTGGGAACACCGGTGAAAGGCGTGTGGCAGTAATCGTCACTTGGCGGTGAAGGAATGCACCATGGTGTGTTGATAGACCTGGCCAGGGCGCAGTACCACCTCTGGCCAATCTTGCTTTCCTTGCTTGTTGATGCTGTCTGGGAAGGCTTGGGTTTCCAAGCACAGCGCATCATTCTTGCCGTACGTCGTCCCGTCCTTGCCGGGAATGCCGTCCAGAAAGTTGCCAGAGTAGAACTGAATCCCTGGCTGATCGCTGGCCACCGTCATGGTGATTCCGGTCTTGGGGCTGTGTAACACCGCGCAGGTGCGGAGTGTTCCCGCTGCGCCGTTGACGACGAAGTTGTGGTCGTAGCCACCAGGATCATCCTTGGTTGCAGGGAGCTCGGCAAAGTCTTTGCGGACGGTCTTCGCGGTACGGAAATCAAGCGGCGTTCCAGCGACGGGTTTGATATCGCCAGTGGTGATGAGCGTCGCATCCACCGGGGTGTAGCGGTCAGCGTTGATCATGAGTTCATGGTCAAGCACCGAGCCGGACCCCTGGCCGTTCAGGTTCCAATACGTGTGATGCGCGAGGTTGACGACGGTCGGCTTGTCCGTCGTCGCAGACATACGCACGCGCAATTC
>CAMDCW010000226.1 GCA_945890745.1 Phycisphaera mikurensis NBRC 102666 | reverse complement strand
GATGCTCATCGATTGGCATTTCAAGACCATCGATGAAGCTGAAGGAACTGGCCCGCCAGGATTCGAACCTGGGCAAGCAGGATCAAAACCTGCTGTGCTACCGTTACACCACGGGCCATTAGCAACATCAATGATAAGTTGGATTGGGTGTTCGTATCAGGTGCGCGAGGCGCTTCTCCAGGGGTTCGTCAGTCCATACCCGTTGCTCGCTCAGAAATGAGCATCGCGCGGGGTGCCAAACAATCTGGCGCGGACCGGGATCACCCTGGCCGCGGCACTCTCGAGGCTGGAGCAGGCGGTCATGCCGCAAATGCCTGCACCATGCGGCGCCTGACCCGTGTCAGTCACCGACGGCCCATTGCTGAGAGACCGGAAAGTGTAGCGGATCCAACGATTTCTGTGCTCATGGCGCACGAATCTCTATCCTCTGTCCCCATGAGCACCACGAACTCCGTGTCCCCCAAGCCCTCCGTGACAACCACGAACACCCTGGTTTCGCTCAACCCCGCCACTGGCGCGCCCGCAGGCACGGTTGAGACAACCCAGCCCGCTGATATCGGACACATCGTTGCGCGCGCTCGGGCGGCGCAGCCAGCTTGGGGGGCCTTGGGTTTGGAAGCCCGCGTGGCCCTGATTCGCGCCGCAGTTCCGGATCTCAAGGCCGCGGCGGACCGGATGGGCGAACTAGTAACGCTCGAAATGGGGAAGCCGCTCGCCGAAGCCAAGGGCGAGGTGCACTACGCCGTCGACATCCTGGGTGAAGAGCTGGATGAAATGCTGCAAGCGCTGCGCACCGAGACGCTGACGGATGCACGCACCGTCACAGCACTTCATCACGATCCCTTTGGCGTCTGCGCGGCAATCACCCCGTGGAACTTTCCAATTCTCATGCCACAGCAGTGTGTGATGCCGGCTCTTGCAGCAGGCAACACCGTGGTCTTGAAACCGAGCGAAGAGACTCCACTCTCTGCGGCGCTTTGGGCGGAAGTACTTGGGCGGCACTTACCGGCGGATGTTCTGCAAGTAGCGCAGGGCGCCGGTGATGTTGGCCGTGCGCTTGTTCTGAGTGATGTTGATCTCATCGTGTTCACTGGCAGTCGCGCCACGGGGATCCGCATCATGCAGGATGCCGCCCTTGGCTTAAAGCGCGTGATTCTTGAACTTGGCGGTAAGGACCCGTTGGTCGTTCTTGCCGATGCCGATCTTGACGCAGCGGCTGCATTTGCCGTGCAAAACAGCTTTCGAAACGCGGGGCAGGTGTGCGTCAGCACGGAGCGTATTTATGTTCAACGCGCAGTCGCTGACGCATTTGTCGAACGCGTCGTTGCGGGCACGCGTGCATTGATCCAGGGCGACGGAATGCGTGAAGGCACGATCATTGGCCCGATGGTCAATGCCAAGCAAAAGGAAAAAGTGGTTGCGCAGATCTCCAGCGCAGTGCGTGCCGGCGCGCGCGTCTTGGCAGGCGGCCATGACGCACCGGGCAACTTTATTCAGCCCACCGTTCTTGTTGACGTCGATCACACCATGGACATCATGCGTGACGAAACATTTGGCCCGGTGGCATGCATCATGCGCTTCGATACGGATGCCGATGCCGTTCGACTTTCCAACGATTCGCCGTATGGACTTGGCGCGGCGGTCTTCGGCGCCGCGGCACACGCGGAGTTAGTCGGTCGACAGCTGACCGCTGGCATGATTGGCATCAACAAGGGATGCGGCGGCGCGCACGGAACTCCGTGGGTGGGCGCGCGAAACTCTGGTTATGGATTCCATAGCGGTAAAGCAGGGCATCGACAGTTCGCACAGGTGCGCGCGGTCAGTCACCCTGCACCTGTCACCGCCCCATGATTTCGTCTGCTTGCCCCAGGATGAACCGAATGCGAACCAATGCTCCCGGCTCCAGCGGCACTTTCGCGGCGTGGGCAGCCAACCGCAGGTTGGCGCGGGTTCCTTCGCCGCCACCCTCGGCCTCCAGAACGATGCTGCAGTCGAAATACCGGTCGCCGTGGATCAGAACTTCGCGGGACTGGGTGATTTGCGCAGGGTGGATACCAACAAAGGGGAGCATGGGAAGGGAGAATAGTGGCTGCGATGGCCCGCCCGATTACTCCTGAACTTGTTCTCACCGGATACCTGCGCGGTGCGTTTCCGATGTGCGAGCCCGAATCCGGGCGCGTTGAGTGGTTCACGTGTGACCCACGCGCGCTTGTTCCGCTGGATGAACGATTCCGCGTTGCACAATCGCTTTCGCGCGTGGTCCGCAGCGGGCGATTCCAAGTGCGGGTGGACACGGCGTTCGAGCAGGTGATGGCCAATTGCGCCAGCGACCGCGGCCCGGACAATCGCAACTGGATCGGGCCTGAAATTACTGAGGTTTATTGCGAACTGCACCGGCTCGGTTTCGCACATTCTGTGGAGGCCTGGCGCGACGGCAAGCTGGTCGGCGGGCTCTACGGAGTGGCGCTCAAGGGCGCGTTCTTTGGGGAGAGCATGTTCAGTGTGCGCGGCGCTGGCACCGATGCCAGCAAGGTGTGCTTGGTGCACTTGGTGGATCGCCTGCGTCGCGGCGGATTCCTCGTCTGCGATAGTCAGTACGCCAACGACCACATGTCCCGGTTTGGCGTGTACGAAGTCTCTGCCAAGGAATATCTATCGCTTCTTGAGGACGCGGTGGAGACGGATGCCCGTTGGGATGTGGAAGGCGATCCGTTACAGGGTCGCTGAAGCGGGCACGGCTGGGGCGGCTTCGCGAAGGGCGGCGCTGCGTGTGATGACGGTGAGCGCTGCCAGTCGAGTGCGGGCATGGCTCCGTCCACCAAGAGTCATCACTCGCGGAACGAACATCGCTGGCGTGCGGCGGGGGGCCGATGCCTCAGCGGTGTTCATGCGAATCTGGGTCTTGGCTGCGAGCATGGTGGGTTCCCAAGGATAGTGCTGTCTTCCGCACAGTCAACCGGTTCAGTTGCAACTTCTGTCGAGAGAACGTGTTACGACAGGCAGAATCGTCGTCCAAGCCCATGGTTTCATGGATTATCAGACGTTAAACAGGAAGTGCGCCACATCACCGTCATGCATGACGTAACTTTTGCCCTCACTGCGCATGCGACCAGCTTCGCGAATCAGCTTCTCGCTGCCATGCTTCTCAAGGTCTGACACCGAGTAGATCTCCGCGCGAATGAAGCCGCGTTCAAAGTCGGTGTGAATCACGCCGGCCGCTTGCGGGGCAGTGGAGCCCTTCAAGATTGTCCACGCGCGAATCTCCTTGGGGCCAGCCGTGAAGTAACTCTGCAGGCCGAGCAGCTCATAGGCAGCGCGTGCCACGGAGTTGAGAGCGGGCTCGTTCATCCCAAGACCGGCAAGCATCTCGGTGCGGTCGTCTTCGGTCAGTTCGGAAAGTTCGCTCTCAATCTTGGCGCACACCACCACCACGTTGCCGCCGTTGGCCTTGGCGTAGTCGCGCACTTTTTGCACCAGTGGACCGGTTCCGTTGGGATCCTTCTCGTCAACGTTGGCGACAAAGAGGACCGGCTTGGCGGTGAT
>CAMDCW010000225.1 GCA_945890745.1 Phycisphaera mikurensis NBRC 102666 | reverse complement strand
GCACAAGCAACCGACGAAGGCGTGAATGCAGCAACACCCGCCCTGTTTGCGCAATTTCCAACTGCAAATCACTTTGCTTCATCATCCGCTGACGAGATCGCGCCATTCATTCGCACCATTGGTTTGTGGCGGAATAAGGCGCGCGCCGTCCATGAATCCATGCGTACGCTGGTGGATCAGCATGGCGGCGAGGTTCCGAACACTATGAAGGACTTGCTAGCGCTGCGCGGTGTGGCACGCAAGACCGCAAACGTAGTGCTTGGAAACTGCTTTGGCATCCAGGCCGGCGTAGTGGTTGACACACACGTCGGGCGCTTAGCGGAACGCCTTGGGCTTTCCAAGCACACCGACCCCGGCAAGGTAGAGCGCGATCTCATGGCACTCTTTCCGCGCGAACGCTGGTGTGACCTCAGTCACCTGCTGATCTTTCACGGGCGGGCCGTGTGTAAGGCACGCGGGAACACCTGTAGCAGTGATGAGATCTGCGGCAAGTTCTGCGCTCTGGCGGCAGAAGCTTCCAAGAAGCGATGATTACTTCACGTCGCCGCGACCAGTGAAGACCGGCGAATCACCAATCGCCGTCTGCTTCAACAGCATGAAGCCGCCGTGCAGTGAAACAATCGATCCACCACCGCCAAGCCGCTCTGGATAGATGAAGAGCACTGGGCCTTCAAATCGCCACGAACGGATCGGGCTGATTTTCCCGACAAATTGCCGCACTGGCTTACCGTTCTCATCAAGCTGCTTCTTCTTGGCTCCCGGTGCGGCGCCTTCAGCAGCGGCGGCATCAACCTCTTCATCTTCTGGCTCAAGCACTTCGACTCGGCGCAATACATCCAGACCGTATTCGTGGCCAATCCACAGATCGCCGTCAATGAACTCGATGGCAGTGATGTGCGGCGAACCGTCTGGCTCGTAGCGTTCGACTGCCCCGTCGTGCTTGATCTCAACGCACGTTCCCACACTGATGCCATCGGGGTTCTTCTCTTCAACAATGTGCGCGGAGCCCCATGCAGCGCTGCGTTCCGCACCCATGATGGTGGTCAGATCGGTGGTCTTGTCGGTGAGGGCGGGTTCGCCACCGATGCGCCACAGCCAGAATCCCTCGCGACCACCAGCAAGGACGCGTCGACCATCGGTGACGGCCACTTCCAGCAAACCGGGCTGGCGCTCAACGTTATAGAAGGTGTCGCCGATGCGGCGATCTTCAGTGCGATGGCGGTACATGGCACGTCCAAAGGTGCCTGCGACGGCATAGTGATTGGGTCGAATGAGGTCGATATCGCGGCCACCCTTGAGGGGAATTTCTTCCGGGTCAATCAACTTCAATCCATCAACGCGCCAGGTGAAGAGAAGCTTGTCGGTCACTGCAAACAGGCGATCGCCGCACATGCGGATGCGCCGTACCCGCGCGGGAATGGCGGCTTGATCAGTTTCAGCAAAGATTGCGGACATGATGCCCACCGACGCGCCGTTTTTGCCCTGCAATAGAAACGCAAATCCGCCTGGCGAACCGACCCCTGGTGGCAACGGGAGTAACGCACTTGCAGCGCCAAGGTATCGCCCATCTTCAAGCGACACGATCTTGCGACCCGTGCAAGTGACTGGGCCGCCAGCCGATGCAACAATGTGCACAGGCGATTGACCCTCAAGGAATCGCTTGCGGTCACTGATGCGCACGGCGCCACCCTTACCGCTGACGTACATCTCATCGCCAACGCGAGATACCAACCGCGGCTGAATGCCCAACTCCTCGGCGGAGATAGCAGACAAACGCTTGGGATCAGAATTGTCCGAGACATCAAAGGTGATCAGCGACGTGAGATCAGAAATTGCCCACGCGGAGTCGCCGGAGACCACCAGATCCACCAGCGAACCGCCCTCGCCAAACACCACGCCGTCGGCGCGACCAAGTTCACGACCGTTGGTGGTGTCGATCGTCAGAAGTTCATTGCCGAATGTCTGGAACCAGCGCCCATTGTCAACCACCGTGGAGTGATGCGTGCCACCGGTGTGTTGTTGGATGCGCAGTTCCTTCTCACGTCGATCGGTGCGATCCTCATTGATGTACTGAGGGGCACACGAAGACAGCACGGCCGTAAAGCCGATGGCGACCAGGGAGATGAGTGCCGAACGCGCGAGAAGTGAGCGCATCTGAGCAGCGTATCCGGATGTGATAGTTTGCCGCGTATGCAACCAGGGCCGAACGACCCCGCCACCACGCCTCGCCTTGCGCAACTGCTGAAATTGCACGCCAGTGAGCCTGGCGACCCGTTCTGCATGTACGGAATAGCGCAGGAACACGCACGCGCCGGGCGGCATGAGGAGGCGCTTGGTTGGTACGACCAAACCATCGCCGCTGACCCGGGCTACTGCTACGCGTACTACCACAAGGCGCGGTCGCTGGAAGATCTGGAGCGCATCGATGATGCATGCGCGGTCTTGCGCACGGGACTGGAAGCGGCGAAGCGTGTGTCGGACAGTCACGCGCTCTCGGAGATTCGCGGATACCTCGACCAACTCACCTGAAGGACGAACCACCATGGCCAAGGCAGCACGCAAGAAGAAGGTTCCTATTGATGCACTCCGCGCATTGAGCGCCGATCCAAATCAGGTGGAGGTGCGCGTAGGCGGTCGAACGGTTGCCACCCTGCTGCGCCAGCGCGCTGTGGAGCTTGGACTCGTGGAAGGTGGAGCGTGGACGCCCGCACTTGCTGCGCGCGTTGATGCGGCTGCGGCGGAGTCGTTGGCTCGTGAGGCAGCGCTGGCGTTTCTTGCCAAGCGGGCATGGAGTGCCGCGGCGTTAGAGGCGCGCCTAGTGAAGGCCGGTCACGTTGCGCGCGCTGCTCGCAATGCAATCCGCGCCATGCTGGCTGACGGTTGGCTGGACGACCACGCGTTTGCAACCGCGCGCGTGGAACACCATCGTCGACGCGGATCGCTTTCGGAGGAGGCGTTGTCCGAGCTCCTGCAGGCCGACGGCGTGGGCGAAAAAGATGCAGCGGACGTTGCGCGTAGCGGGGCCGCCACCGCTGCCGAGGTGCGCATTGAAGTGCGCCGCGCCAAGAAGGCTGGAGAATCTGCCAAGCGCGTCGCGGGCAAACTCGCCCGGCGCGGATTCGACCCGGATACCATCCAAGACGCGCTTGAGCACGCTGGATATGCCCTTGATGAATGAGTTCCCTGATGAACCCCGCTTGTAACGCCATCATCCTTACCACCGTCACGCTCGTAGCTATGGGCTGCCAGAACCCCAGCGCGACGCTCACTCACGCGGGCGATGATCCGATTCCGGATCTGGCCACCCCTGAGTTTGTACCGATTCCGCGTGATGGCGGACCAACGTCGCTCGACGGTACCGCGTTTGTTGCATCGGCTCCCCCGGCGCCAAGTACCACCACGCTTGATCGTTCTTCGTGGGGCGAAACAACGATTCATCAGCCGCGCGGCCAAGTGGAAGTGCAGCCTAAGTATTACACGCTGTTTGAAGGTTTCTCCAACGATCCCCGAGCGACTGGGGCGTATCCGACGATAGCCACGGCACTGTCGACGGGTGGTGAAAGTCACAC
>CAMDCW010000224.1 GCA_945890745.1 Phycisphaera mikurensis NBRC 102666 | reverse complement strand
GCGATTCATATCAAGGCTCTTCGCTCCGCGCGGCACATTGATGTAGTGGAGCGGCTTGAGCCAGTCATACTCAGCGTTACTGCGCATCTTGTCGGCCCACACTGCGGCATCGGCAACGGTTTCATCGCCAAGAATCTCCCGTAGTTTCTTGGCGGCTTCTTCGGAGAGCCCCGCGGTGGCAATGGTGGCAACGATCTTGTGACCATCGTCGCCCCAGCCAAAGCACGGTGCGGCAGCGGTGAGTCCAAAGAAGATCGCGGCGGTGAAACGCTTCATTGCTGAAGGGTACGCCAATCGAACACCTATGCCATTACTTGGGCGCCGGGCCGCTCACATCAAGATCAGGCTTTGTGGTCCACCGGGGCTTCCAGCCCGGACGGTCGATGCGGCAGCGCAGAATCACCGTGTTGTCAAGATCAAGGTCCGAAGTCCAAATCCACTTGGCACCCTTGAAATCGTTCTGGAAGAACGGCTCCTTGGGGTCGATGCGCTCCTGCGAATACTCAACCGCCTGCGGCCACGCGCTGTCATCAAACCCAGGGGCCTGCCAACCGTCCGGCAGCGGATCGGTACGAACCTTTGGATCAGCGGTGTTGCGATCGATCGGCCCGTAGAAGAAGCACTTGCCCTTCCACTTGGCGTCGGTGACGGTGCCGTCAGCGAACTTCAGAATGAAACCGCCGTCGCCGATCTGCTTGCCGTATTCGCAGCCGGTCTGTGGATCAGCGTTGTCCTTAGCAAGCACCGCGATGGTCATGGGGTACTCAGGAAGAATGTCAATGCTCACCACATTGTGCGGAAGGAAGTCGATGGAATCCACTGCCACCAGTTTGCCGTTGATGTACATGGCAAACCAGTTGTCTGCATAGATACTTCCATGGACGGTGTCGCTCATTGAAGGTTTCACGATGCCGTCCTGCGGCGGCTTGCGCTTGCCACCCTGGCCACCCCCGCGACGCGGCGGATCCTGCGGGCGCGGAGGATCTTGTGCAACGGTGGCACCCGCCAGTAATGTCAGCGCGCTGATTGCGATCCATTTCTTGCTATTCATTATGAATCCTTCTTTGATGACACACCAGCAGTCCCAGGCTTGATGGCATAGGAAGCGATCACTGTTCCATTTGCTTCTTTCTCTTTGCGGCCACCGCTGCCTTCGTCTCCGAGCGAGGCGCGCACAAAGTCGACGGTTGCTGCATCGGGCGTTACCCGCACGCGTACATGTCCAGGGCTTCCAAGAATGGTGCCGGATGCGTACCCGTATTCCTCTGCGCTCCTCGTTCCGCCGAGCGCGTTGCCAGGTTGCGGCACGCACTGGTATGTCACGCCATCAAGTTCGCTATGCACATAGACATGGTCGTGACCATGGAACACCGCAGAAACGCCATTCTTTACTAAGAGGTCATGAATCGGCATCGGCCAACCGGGTCGGTGTGCGGCGAACCCGGGCGTTCCGTCCGCATTCTTGCCGCCCCACTCAAAGAAGGGCGCGCTCTCCACACCGCCGCGCGACTCTTGCCCACCCAATCCGCCAACAAGATGGTGGATGAAGACAAACTTGTACTTCGCCTTCGACGCTGCGAGTGTTCTCGCCAGCCAGTCGTACTGCGCGCGACCGAGCGTGCGAGTCCAACTTTGGTCGGTTGGTTCGAGTTTCTTTGCTGCGGCCTGCCCAGGTCCGCCGGGACCATCGGGACCGCCAGGTCCACCGCGTCCACCGCCGCCACCACCTCCGCCGCCAGATCCACCTCGCCCACCACCGCCCGCGCGCTCGGTCGTCGGCCAGAATGGATCGAGCACTACCACCAACGCATCACCCCAAGTGAACGCGTAATAGTTGGAGCCACGGCCATCGGTCATGGTGGTGAGACCCGAATACATCCCGCCGTTTGCGCCGCTCGTCGCGGAAGCGATGACAGGAGCGGGGAAGCGTTCCGTGCGCATAGTGAATGACCACGGACCCATGTCATCGGGGCGTGTGCCAGCACTGCCGGATTCGCCGTCGTGATTTCCAAGCGTCATGAAGAGCGGCGCGTCAGCACACAGTTGCCCGAAGTACCAGCGCTGCGCTTCGTACTGCGGAGCGGTTTGGTGAAAGTCATCGCGACGCTTGTCAGTCATGAAGGTGTCGCCGAGGTCCATATGGAAATCGGGCGCATCTGCCAGCGCGTTCTGCAGCGCGCGGGTGTAGACCTTTGGGTCCATGTTGGCGTCCAGGTGCGAATCCGCCTGCATGGTGAAGGTGAATGGCTTTCCAGCGGGAGCTTGCGTTCGGAATCCGTGCTCCTCGCCGGGCACTGCGGCATCGGCGCCACTCTGGGTGATCAGCCGGTAGCGATACGCGGCGCCGGGTGCTAAATCCTTCAACTCAATCAGTGCAACATGCCCAGGCTCAACACGAACGGGCGCAGTGTGCTGCTTGACGGTGTCGCCGGCGCGCCAATATTCGATCGATGCATCAACGGACTTTGACACCGCCACTGATGCAGTGATTGATCGATCGGATGGACGTACCAGCACTATGTCGGACGCATGCGCGGGAACATCCGTATGAAAGGCCGTCATGCGACCGATCAGCGACCCGCGCTCGCCGGCTTGGCCGCCGCCACCGCCACCCTGACCTCCTCCGCCTTGTCCCCTCGCTTGGCCGCCTTGGCCGCCACCACCGCCACCCTGTCCACCACCTTGACCGCGACCGCCCTTACCGCCTTTGCCTCCCTTGCCATTCTGATCGCCCGGCGGCGGAGGTGGCGGTGGCGGAGGATCACCAGCACCGCCCTGCTCACCATCGTCGCGTGGCGGCGGCGGCTCATCACCAGCGCCGCGCTCGCGTGCATAGCGCAGCTCTACTTCGGCGATGGAAATGGTGGTGTCCTTGATCGCTGCAAGCAGCTCGGTAAAGCCTGCGCGCCCGGCGGTGAGCTTGGGCTCCGCGGACAGCGCGTACACGGTCACCATGTAGGACTTCTCGCCCGGACCCTTTGAGCACGGCGGCGCATATTCCGCGCGACGATTGACGGTGTTGATTCCCCACGTGCCAAGATCATGCTGACTCTCAGCAAGCGCCTTCGTTGCAGGACTCAGCCCCCACAGAACGATGTATGCGTGTTCGTCAACACCTTCCTTGCCGCCCGGCGGAACGTGATGCATGGCAATCGCCACGCTCTTGGTAGCTGCGGGCAGGCCCGTCCATTCGATCGGCGGCGAAATGCTTTCTCCATCGCATGTGTACTTCTTGCCCAACATTCCATCGGCACCGACGCCCGATGAATGCACTTCGAATCCATCCTTCGAAGGAGCCGCGGTACGACGCACTTCATTTGGTGGCGGACCACCGCCGCCTTGGCCTCCACCCTGCCCGCCACGGCGACCACCTCCTGGTCCACCCGGCCCACCTTGACCTCCGCCACCCGGCCCACCACCAGCGCGCGCCTGTCGTGAATATGACTCTTCTTTCGTACTTCCATCAACTCCCACAAACTTGAACTTCACCACCCCGGACTCGTCGATTGAATAGTCGATCCGAGCGGTTCGACCCGCTACTTGATATGAAAGCGACCATGCTTTGGGCGCCACTTGTTT
>CAMDCW010000223.1 GCA_945890745.1 Phycisphaera mikurensis NBRC 102666 | reverse complement strand
ACGAAGTTCTGCGCCTCATGACCAACGCGACGCGCGTGGTCGGCCAATTCCGTTGGCACGCGCGGGCCAAACTGCTGCGCAACGCGCGCTGCGGCCCATTGCTCCACGCTCCAACTGTCACCGCCTGCAAGCATGGCGCGCAAGTCCGGGCGGTCGAAATTCAGAAGCGCAATGAACGCCACCTTCTGTCGATAAAGCTGATCGGAAAGATCCGGCGCTGGGTCGAACGATGCCAGCACGTCGTCCACGCCGGCGCACTCATCGCCGACAAGGTCGTTCCAGCGTCGCAGTGATCGGCGCATTTCATAGAGGTGCCCGCCGATCTGCCGGAGAGACTCCTCCAGGCGCGCAAGCAGTCGCGTACGGAGCGCAGCGTCGGAAACGAAATGCTTCTCGCACAAAGCGCAGAATGCAGTTGCATCACCATCGGTCGCGGACCATCGATCAGCAACGCGCTTGACGCCAGCGGTCGCGTCGTGACGAGCGGCCTCGCCGTGGGCGGCAACAATCGCCGCGATGGCTGCTTGGCGGTCAGTATTGGAAATGACTTGCGGGAGCGTGGCGGGCGCCATTGGCGCTGATGTACCGGGATCGGACATGGAAACCCCTATCAATGATGAGTGCTGAAATCACGGTGCAGCAGGTGCGGGAGCAGAAGGCGTTACTGGCGTCGGCGCAGGAGGCGCCTTGGCGGGTGGCCCTTGGACTGGATTACAACCAACACAACCTGCGGCTCCCTTCGGGCGCACGCTTGCAAACATGGTGAGCGGTTGTTCCTTTTCGCGGCCGTACAACTTGAGCGTTGCATAGAGCAATCCCTCGCGCGGGCTCTTGGGCGTGATGCGAATGTTGACCTTGCGAACCTTGGCATCAACATTCTGGCCAAGCATCTCTACTTGCACTTCTGGTGATCCGCTCTCGACGGCCAAGATGTCTTCGCCGGCATCTTCCATCTCCAGACTGATATCGGTGCTACCGCCCACCTCAATGCGTCCAGCATTGATGCGATAATCCTTCATACGGAACGAGGAGGTTGGAATAGTGCGTTCGCTACGAATCCAGATATCAAAGATTGGGCAATCAGCACGATCGGTTTCGATTGCCAAATATGCGGGGAAATCAGGCTGCCATGTATCAAGGTCAAACTTCACCAAGTACTGCGCGCGCGGTGCATCACCGGCGTTGTAGCCGATGAATTCTGGCACGCGCCCGCCAACGGCGCAGATGGTGAAGGGCTTTTTATCAATGCTCTCCACAACAAATCGACCTTGGCGCGGCTTACCCTCAACCGCGTTGATGATTGGCGGCACCGCACGTACCGGCATGGCCGTCTCTGCACGTAGCTGAATCTCCACGACCTTTGCATACCCCTCCACCAACACGCGAATACTGGCGCGATGCGTCTGCGGCATGGCGACGCCGTCGAGCGCGGCTTCAAGCGGAACGGATTGGCCCGGCTGCAACACGGTGCCAGCCAACGTACTGGTGGTGGTGCACTTACAACTTGGGGTCACCGCCGCGATCGTGAGCGGGGTCTTGCCGGTGTTAGTCAGCGTGACCGTTCCCTTGTTGCCGATGCGTGGCGCCATAAAGCCCAGGTCCAACACTGGCGGCTGAATGGTGAGCGGCGGAAGCGAATCGATCGTGCCGGACAGATCGATAGGCGGTGCAACGGCGGGAACCGGGGCCGCGACTTGGCCCGATGCCGGCGCTGGGACGGCGGGGGCGCGCGCGGGCGCAGGGGCCTGAGCAAATGCGCCGGTGGCGACCAGGCCGCACAGCAGCAGAGATGACAAGGATGGCAGGGATGTCATAGACGCCAGGGAAGTCAGGGCCGCGGATTGAAATGCGCCTCGAATGCGATCGGAGTTCATAGTGATGATGTTGGTCATGGTGGTCATGTGGGTACGCGAGTGTAGAAGTTTCCGTTCCCCCGGCCCGGCATTCTGAGGCCCTAAATCGATTACTTATAAGACTTTGACTTCGCGCAGCCAGATGCAAGGGGATGAATTGATGTTCTTTTGAAATCCTGATACTTCCCATGATGCATTTCGGGGCTAGATTCCGTTTGTAACAGAGGAGAGAGGATGGATGCACTGAAGAGTGCTCCCAACCTTTAACCGAAGAAACCGTGAGGCCTTGGAGGGCCTGCCTGAAGACACTTTGCCCTCCCGCCTGACGCACATCGCTTGCGGTGTGAATTAAATAGCCCTTTTCCCTCCCTCCGCCCCCAAATCCTCACCGATTTGGGGGTATTTCTTTATGGGCTTCGCTATCCTGCGATGTTCCCCTCACCTAACTAGGAGTACTCCGCGTGAAGTCGACCGAACTGAAGTCCAACATGGGTATCAAGATTGACAACAAGCTGTACCTCATTACCCGGTTGGAGCACCGAACGCCCGGAAACCTTCGCGCTTTCATCCAAGTCACCATCCGGGATCTGAACAACGGCGCCATTCTGGAGAAGCGCCTCCGATCCGGTGAAGAAGTTGAGCAGGTCGACCTCGACCGCCGCCAGATGGAATACCTGTACGAGCAAAACGGCAAGTTCGTCTTCATGGACCTGGAGTCGTTTGATCAGGTGGAGCTTCCAAAGGAAATCATCGGCGACATGCCGCTGTACGTTCTGCCGAACAGCCAAGTGGTTGTGCTGTGGTGCGATGGCCGGCCGATCTCCATTGAAATGCCTATGTCCGTCACCTTGGTAGTGACTGACACCGCTCCCGGCATCAAGGGCGCAACGGCCACCAACCAACTCAAGGAAGCAACGTGCGAGACCGGGCTCAAGACCCGCGTTCCCCCGTTCATCGTCACTGGCGAGAAGATCATTGTGGGCACCGAAGACGGCGCTTACAAGGAACGCGCGTAACTGATCGCGTCATACTGAGCCTCAAATAAACGCGCCGCGCGGCTACCTGCCGCGCGGCGCGTTGTTTACTTGTGCGCATCGTTTACGTGCGCGTTGATTCTGTTCGCTTTACTTTCGCACCGCGAGCGCAGCCGTCACCACCGCATCGACCGTGAACCCGAAGTGCTTGATCACCTGCGGCGCGGGACCGCTCTCACCAAAGGATCGCATGGCGATGATTTGCCCATCAAGCCCAACGTAGTCGCCCCAACCGCTGGCGCTACCCATCTCCACCGCAACGCGGGCACGCACAGCCGGCGGAAGCACGGAGTCGCGGTATGCCTGCGTCTGCCGATCAAAGACCAGAGTGCACGGCATGCTGACCACGCGGGCGCGCACGCCTTGTTCAGCAAGCTTTGCGTGCGCGTCAACACACAGACCAATTTCGCTGCCGGTGGAGATGAGAATCACTTCTGGCGCACCACCACCAATTGGGTCAAGCAGAACGTAACCACCCTGCTGTGCACCGGACGCGGGGGCGCAACGTGTGCGGTCCAGCGTTGGCACATTCTGACGTGTCAGCGTCATCATGGTTGGCGTACTGCGGGACTCCATCGCCCAACGGAACGCCTCGGCAGCCTCGTTGCCATCGCACGGCCGCCACACCGCCAGATTGGGCATGGCGCGCAGGCTCGCCAATTGTTCCACCGGCTGATGCGTGGGACCGTCCTC
>CAMDCW010000222.1 GCA_945890745.1 Phycisphaera mikurensis NBRC 102666 | reverse complement strand
ACGTAACGCGAACTATCCGAAGCGCCCAATCGACCGCCGAGTGCCTTGGCAACCAACGCGTCCGCGCCGGCCTTGAATGCATCATCGGAAATGTCAGCGCCGAGCACCACGGTACGACCGTCATCAGCAAGCTTGTCGAGCCCAGACTTGTCAGCGGGTTGCGCCACCACAATCACTGGGATGTTGGCGCCGATACGCATCGCACGAACAGCCTGGTACTGCGAACGGACCTGCGCGCCGTTTCCAGCAATCACCACAATGTCCGCGCCAGCATTGCGCGCTGCGATCGCCCCAAATTCCTTGGCATCACGCGCGGTAGTCAACGGCATGAAGCCGAGCGTTCGTAGAGCGCCCGCGATGCGTTGCGCATCCTCGGTACCGCGGCTGATCACGCCCGCGTAGGTTTCATTGCCGCCACGAATGGCCTGCGCAAGGAGCGGAACAACTTGCTCGCTCCCTGCAAATGAAGCCTTCGGAGTAATCGAGGCGAGCGTGAACGCCGCCTCAAACTGCACGCGACGATCGGCGTAATCCAGTGCCTTGACTACTGATGTTGAACCATCGCCAATCATGGCGGATGCGCTGGCTGTTTCACGCAGTGCGGCAAGTGATGAGCGCACCAGACCGGTGTCCGACAAATCCATGCCGATCTGCAATACGGCCTGCATCGTCTGCGGACCAGCAGTGGTTGCATAGAACTGCGCGGACCGACCTTGACCATCAAAGAGCGGATCGATCACGCCTTCGGTCATCGCGGCCTCGCGACGCAAGTCAGCGGCAACAAAGATTGCCAACGCACGGTCATCGCTTGCATCAAGTTCAAGCGCGCGGCGCGAAAGCATCATCGCCATGGCGTCAAAGTAAACCTTGGTGGAAATGCGGTCGGCAGCCAGGCCGCCAAACTCCGTCCACTTCCAGACGTTCTGCATTGACTCCGACGGATACGCAGCAAGTGATGGATCGGCAGTGAGGAACGCATAGGCCTGCTCTGCATACGCCTGGTGCGCAGGCTGATCAGTGGCGCCGAGCGCGCGGACTGCGTCCATGGCAGCACCACTGACATCCGGTGTCACACCCTTGGTTTGTGCCAAATCCAAGAGAACTGGCACCGATACCGGATAGCCAAGTTGACCCAAGATCACGCAGATCTTGCGCTGCGCAGCGGGATCGAGTGACTTCACTGCAAGTGCCAACGGCAGCGCTGACTGACGGCGCATCTGCACCAACATGCGCATCGATGCGGCTTCGAGTCCAAGATCACGGCCTTCAACCACTTGACGCATGAGCGCGGGGGTGGCGTACTCACCAGCGGCCATCAATCGATCGGTGGCGATCATCTGACCGCGCATCGGGCCGACCAGCATCTTGACCGCTTCTTCAATGCGATCAATCTTGCGCGCGAGCAACTGACGCCCCGCTTCAAGTTTGGTTTCCAGTGCAGCGGAGGCATCGGCGACATCGGTCATCCGACGGCTACGACGGAACGCTTCGTCCATGCGCTTACCAAGGTCGGCGCTGTCGATCACCATGGCCAGTTCGCTTGGCTCCACGGAGTCAGCCAGCAACACATTGGCCGCGGCGGTCGCGCCCTCGGGCTTGGCAATCATGACGTTGTGCACATAGAGCGAGGCCGCCTCGATGAGCTTGGTGCGGTCCGCACCAGACTCGGGCTGAGCAGCAGCCGGAGCCGCGCCATCCTGCGCCATGACAGGCAGCGTAAAGCCGCCAGTGATGGCAACGAGTGCGAGCGGGAGAATCAGCTGCGAACGCTTCAGGACGTGCACTTCTGGACCTCAATTCGGAGCGCCTCCCCGCGAAACGGGGAAGCTCGGTACAAACGGCGCCCAGCCAGGATGGCTGAACGGGGCAGTCGGAGGGCGGCAAGGCCAGTGGCCCCACCGATCCTTCGGTGGAGGGCTACGCAGCCGAACCCCTTCCGGATGCCCGGGAAGGGTCACGAATCTACGCCACCGGACGGTGTGGTGTCAATGAAAGTTTCGGGACGCTGCCCGGTGTAGCCGCTACACTCGACCTTGCGCAGGCGTTCGCAGCCCCGTGGCTGCGGAAGGCCGGAAACTGGCGCATTCGGACAGGTCCGTCCGAATGCACGATTTCCGGCTCGGGAAGGCGGTGAAAGACCGCCGCGGACGCGCCGCCGTGAATGGGCAGCGGGCACTCCCGCAGCCGGACTCCATGAGCCACTGGTCCCGCGTGCAACGCGCTGGGCTGGGAAGGCGGAGCCGGAGCCCTTAGCCGGAAGACCGGCCTGCGCATCGGTCACGCCCACGCGATTTGGGCTTAAGACCGGATGGACCACTTACGGCCGCAGGCGCGGCTGAGCTAGGCCAGTATGGAATTCACCCCTGCACATGCCATGGATGGCATGCACACGCGCATGATCGCGGCGTGTGTCAGCGTAGCGATTGCCAGCATGACATCCGTTGCCGATACGCCGCGTTGCGCAACCACCGTTGTTCGCTACACCGCGGGAAGCGGCGCGGGCGGCTCGTACCAAAATCCTGCAAGCGCACTTGGACCGCCCACGCGATTCACGGGCGTTGGAATTGAACCCGGCGCAGTGACTCCGTTCCGTCCCGCGTTCATGCCGTCGGAGATTGTGTCGATCGGCAGAGGTGGCGAACTGGTGATCGCATTTGCAGAACCGATCGTTGATGATGCATCGCACCCGTTCGGCGTGGATCTCATTATCTATGGCAATTCCATGTGCGGAGACATTGCTTATCCCGGCGGCGTTGCGGGTTGGGTATTTACAGAAGGCGGAGCGATCGACCTGAGTATCGATGGCGTCACCTGGTTCAACGTTCCGAATGCGTTTGCCGACGGCGGACTTCCCACGCTGGGCTGGACTGATGTTGCGCCCTACTCCACTGCACCCGGCACGCTGCCAACTGATCCTGCGCTGCCGATTGACCCGCAGGTGAATGCAGATTCCATTGCCGGACTGAGTTGGCAAGAACTCCTTGCGGTGTACGGCAACTCCGCCGGCGGGACACGCATTGATCTTGCTGATGCTGGAATTGCTGCAGCACGCTTCATCCGAATTCGCGTTGCCGTGGACGCCGCCAGCGTTCCGGAGGTGGACGCGGTGGTTGCCGTCCATGCAATACGCATGTTGGCAGATATGAACAATGATCAACGAGTCAATGGCTCTGACCTTGGAGTACTGCTTGGAGCGTGGGGGCCGTGCGCCGATTGCCCGGCCGATATGGATCACGATGGCGACGTGGGCGGCTCTGATCTAGGCATCTTGCTGGGGAATTGGTCATGACACACGGCAACGCCCATCCGCGCCGCGCGTTCACCATTGTTGAACTCCTGATCGTCGTCGCGGTGATCGCCATACTCATCGCCGTGCTGCTACCGGGGCTTCGATCCGCTTCTGGATTAGCACGCAGCACTGCATGCACTTCCAACTTGCGGCAGATTTCCATCGCCTGTGAGGCCTACGTTTCCTCCAATGGCGCCATGCCTGCGGCGGTGCTTTACGTCCTGGATGCAGGCGTGGTCCGAACCATCGCGTGGGACTTTGAGCAACGCGCCGGCGCTGTGACACCGGGGCCACTGTGGGACTACACGGACAC
>CAMDCW010000221.1 GCA_945890745.1 Phycisphaera mikurensis NBRC 102666 | reverse complement strand
GCCACCAAGTATGCGATCGCCCACAATGAGCTTGGAGTGACTGCTTCCCACGCCGGCCACGCTTGGCGTTCGAAGATGGTGCTGGCAAGCAGTGCTGCCGCGCCGCCGCCGAGCATCTGCATGACGCTGGCAGCCCACAGCGAATCCGGTCGTGCCGAATGCTTGGCGACCATCGTTCCGCATGCCCATGCGAGGGTGCTTGCTGCAGCCAGTAATACGCCAGCAGTACTCAGTTCACTGGCACCGCCGCTCCGGCTTGGACCGCCGAGGACGGTCACTCCGGCAACGCCGCAAATCAGTCCCAAGATGATCGACCAACTTGGTGCGCCCGCGCGCGAAATGATTCGGTCCAGCGAGACGATCCATACGCTGGTCAGTGCCACAATCAATGCGGCAACGCCAGAGGGGATGCGCTGAACACCCATGGAAACCATGACGTTGGCCAGGGCAAAGAGCAGAATTCCTGCGCCGCTGCAATTGCGCCACCAGCGCCAATTGGCAAAATCCTTGAGATGCAACTTCTTGCAGGCAAAGAGAATTGCCGCCATTGCAAGCCCGGCGATAATGAATCGGATGCCACTCAGCAGTGCTGGTGGAAAGCTTGCCATGGCAAACTTGCTGCCAAGGTAGGTGGAACCCCAGAAGACATACAGGGCGATGAACGCCACCACGGTGGTGCTGCTTGATCGGGCCGGCACTTCGCCACCAGGCGTGGTACTCACGGAGCTTCAGTCTGCCACGATGCCGGGTCTGCGCCGATCTTCATGCCCAAGTCAGAGAGCGAACGCATGGTTGCCTCTTGGAAGATGCCTTCCGTTGGGGCCTTCCAAGAATCGGGAATGGCCATCCAGCGAACTTCAATGTCGCCATCGCCGCGGAGTTGGTTGACCTCGGCCATGGAATACAAGTGCCGGAGCGCAATGGTTGTTGAAGCACGCACGGCCACCTCAAGTGCGCGTGAGATCACGCTCGGCCACGTCGGTTGTACGGTGACGGGTTGCGCAGCCGCATAGTTGTTCAGAATGACCCAGTAGCGAATCTTGGGGATCGACTCGCCCGCATACATACGCTTCCATGTTGCACCGAACGTTTCATTGCGTTTGAATGCGCCGCCATAAATGATGTTGCTGGTTACCGCGCCATCGACGTAAAGCGACCCGTCGATCTCCCGGGGTGGAAATGCCCCTGGAATTCCCGATGAAGCCAGCAGAATGTTCTGCAGCCGACGAATGTTGCCGTCCTCAGTGGCCTGCTTCGCAGCAAAGCTCCAGTTGAAGGGCTGCGCGCTGCCATCGTCCATGTTGGTGGTCTGGATGACCACAATGCGGCCGGTTGCAAATTCCTTGGCGATGCGCTTGGCAAAGTCCATGTCAATGAACTTGTCCACTTCGCGCTCCAGCCCAGGCACTTCGGCAAAGCTGGCATTGTCCGGCAGGAAGAACAGGGGGCCGCGTGACTTCACCCAGTCTGACTTGGGATTGCGGTACAGATCATCGATCGCCTTCAAGTCCTTGGCAGTGCCGAGGTACGCAAATGGCGCGATCAACGCACCGGTACTCACGCCGGAAACCACTTGAAATTTTGGAAGCGCGGTGGGACCGGCGGGCAGTCCGCTCCAACCGATCAATACGCCCGTTCCAAATGCGCCCCAGTCGCCGCCGCCGGAAACCACCAACACATCAACGCTCGCTTGTGGCTCCGTGGCGCGACGCTCATGCACGTTCTTGACCAGAAATTCCATCCACATGCGATTGCCGTCAGTGAATCGCTTCTTGATTTCCGCGCGCTCGGCCAGCAGTTCTGACTCCGGCTGAACGGGTCGGCGCTGCGCACATCCGGGAAGCGCCACGGCGCTGACGGTGATGGCGATGCAAGCAGTAGCAATGTTGGCAAGAGTACGCATAGGCGCAAGATTCTATAGATTTCGCTGCGGTTTGTGCAGGTTGTGCATGTTCAGAATCGAATATCCCAAGCAAGAATCGGGCCCCACAGGATGAGGTCGGTCGTGACTTTGTTCGTGCTATCGGCGTCGTAATCGTCTGCAATGGCCCGCACGCCGATCGAGAGCGTGCACGGGTGCTCAAAGCAACGGAAGTCAAATCCAAAGAGCGCGGTGACCTGCCACGTCAGTTGCGAGGAGAGTGTGAATCCACCAGCATCCCCTGCGAGTGAGAATCGTCCGTTCTCACTAAACGGCGTTTCCCACATTCCACCGAAGATCGGATCCGCCCATACTGATGAAGCGGAATCGCTGAATGGGAGTTCCGTAGCTTCGACCTGGGTATTGGCCCAGAAGATACGCGCGCCGGTATATGGAGCAAGTGTTGGACCGCGTCGTCCGCGGCTGTCCACTGATGGCTCAAGGAGGTTGTATGCAATGCACGCATCAGAGATCATCAGACTCATGGTGGTGCTGAAGCGGGCGCCGGATGGAGTGGTGACTTTGTCGAAGCCAAGTCTGATCCAAGTGATGTCGGTGAACGCCTCGAATCGGTCATAGGCAAGTGTCACGCGTCCCGAGAGTCCGATCACCGAGTCGGTGTTCTGCAGGATGTCGATGAAGCTCTCCTCGACGTTCGCCGTGCGGTCACCGACACCAACGCTGCCGGACACGGAAGGCATCCAAATCTGCGGACGGAAGTCCAGTGAGAATCCGTGTGGGTCGATGAGCGGGAACTCGGGTGGGCGAGGGTCGGTGACTGGGGCAGTGGTCGCCTCCAGAGAATTGGCCGGCGCGCCATCGGTCGACGGCGCGGCATGCTGCGGTTCGACTACTTGTGAAGCGGTGGGCGGCGGAACCGGTACCTGCGTTCCCGCAAACAAATCATTGCCAATGGCCGTGCAGCAGATGAGAAATGCGAGGGTTCCGGTGCGTCGCGGTTTCATGGCAATTTGCGATGGGGAAGATTAGTTGACGCCCCTACAATCCGGGAATGTCTGCCCACCCGACCAATAGTTCCACGAAGACTCCCGTTTCCGCCGCGCCCGCCGCGCCCACCAAGCCCGCCATCAACCCAGAGACGGTGACGCTCTCTGGCTACGTGATCGATGAGCGCTACGGCCCCGCCACGGTGCACACCACGGATCCTGCGGACGCTTCCAAGCCGCACGCGCGCATCGGCGAGCCTGGCGTCTTCCCGTTCACGCGCGGCGTTCACAAGACGATGTACCGCGATCGCCTCTGGACCATGCGGCAGTTTGCTGGGTTCGGTTCTGCGGACGACACCAACCGTCGCTTCAAGTACCTGCTTGAGAATGCCAAGGGCACGAAGGCGAACACTGGTCTTTCCACGGCGTTCGATCTGCCCACGCTGATGGGGCGCGATTCTGATGATGCGTTGTCCGCAGGCGAAGTTGGCCGATGCGGAGTTGCGATCAGCACGATCGAAGACATGCATCGCTTGTACGCGGACATTCCGATCGGCGAGGTCACTGTGAGTCAGACTATCAACGGTCCGGCCGCGGTCATCTGGGCCATGTACTTAGCGATGGCCAAGGAGCGTGGTGTCGATTGGAACACGGTCGGCGGCACGCTGCAGAACGACATTCTCAAAGAGTTCCACGCGCAGAACGAGTTCATCTATCCGCCGGAGGCGAGTGTCAAACTGGTGGTGGACACCATTGAGTTTGCCGCGCAGCACCTGCCGAAGTG
>CAMDCW010000220.1 GCA_945890745.1 Phycisphaera mikurensis NBRC 102666 | reverse complement strand
CTGAATTCGTCGTTCATCTGCTCCACTTGGCGCTTGGAGAGTGGACGCTTCACGCGAACCACAAATGTGTCGCCAATGTAACGAGAGCTGTGATAGCGATGGTAGAAACGAATGATGCGACTCACTGCGTCAGCAGGGCTTGAGGCAATCTCATAAAGGGAAGTGTCTTCTTGAGAGATCCAACCCGCTTCCACCAAATTGTCGACTACGCCTGACTGCCAGCGCTGCCAGTAGTTGCCAGGTTTGCCATCCGGACCAGCGCCCTCCACCAAGACCACCGGCATGGGGTGACTCTTGCCCGTCTGGATCAGGGTGAGTGTTTCAAAGATCTCATCCATCGTTCCAAATCCGCCGGGGAAGCAGGCCACGGCGTCGGAGTGACTCAGGAACATGAGTTTGCGCGTGAAGAAGTATTTGAAATTGATGAGTTTGGCATCGCCCTTGATGATGTCGTTGGCGTTGGTTTCAAATGGCAGGCGGATGGAAAGGCCAAAGCTCGATTCACGGCTTGGTCCTTCATGCCCAGCCTTCATGATTCCCATACCAGCGCCAGTGATGGCCATCCATCCCTCGGCGGCCATCAATCGACCAAAATCGCGCGCTGCTGCGTAGTCCGGATGGGTCTCAGGAGTCCGCGCACTTCCAAAGATGGAGATCTTGCGCACGCCCTTCCAACGGTTAAACACGCGGTACGCGGTGCGCATTTCACGCAGGGCGCGTTCCATGACTTTGACTTGCCCAAGATCAGAGCCGTCTTCCAGAATGCGGAGCGAAGTGCGGACTAAGTCTTCCACCAGCGCAGTGCGCCGCGGTGAAGCATGCGCCCCAGGCGCTGCCTTGGCGGCGGACTCAACCAACTGGTCGATCATGGCAACCAACTCTGGTCCAAAGCCGTTCTGTTCGGTTTCGTCGGAAGGCTCTGGGCGGGAGTGCTGCGGAGAATTGCGTGTCATCGTGTTTCGGTTATCGATTCTGCAGTTGGGGCAGGGGCAAGCACCGGGATCGGCGTCACCCGTGGCTGAGGATCCTGAATCGTACCGCCCACATCGATCACAAAGAACTGGTCGGTGACCACGCCGTACAGGTCGCTCAGGAGTGGCAGCTTGCCACGATTGCGAAACCGAAGCGCCAAAGCACCGGAATCGGTCCGAACTTCGCCAGTGCCCTCAAGTCGGAGTGTGCCAGAAGCAAGGTCAATTTTGCGTAGTCGCAGCAGCGAATCTTCGATTTCAAAGTCCATGTCCGCTTGCTCCATGGACGCGTTCAGTGGCAGCATCAACTGAGTCACTTGCAGGATGCTCAAGCCGAGTGGAAACTCCATCATTCGGCCATCAACCACGGCAATCTTGCCAGAGCCGCGGCGTGAACGCTCCTCGCCCAGCGTTCCTGCAACGTCGATCCGTCCGCGTAGCAGGCCGTCATCGGTGGACTGTTGCGGTGACGTTGCGTTGTCCTCGGTGATGCCCGCAGCAGCAGTCCGCATTCCCGCAGCGATGTATCGACCGAATCCAATATTGCTGCAACTGACATGCATGTCCCACTGTTCTGTTGGAACAAGCGATCCGTACGCAGCAATGCGTCCTCCGTACATGGATGCGCTGAGGTCAGACAATTCCACCTTCGAGTTGTCTGAATGAAAGAGCAATTCAGCAGCGATCGTGGTGGCGCGCCGGCCCATGGCGTGCACTTGATCAAACTGCAAGCCAATGGTGCCGGCGGGTTGGCCACCATTGGTGGTCAGGTCAAAGTTCAGCGCGCCATCAATGCGGTCGAAGACAATGCCAGCTTGGAAGCGTGCGTCCGAAATATTCAGGTCGCCGATGATGGACACCAGCGGACTCCCTGTGCGCGGGGTGTCAATCAAGATCCGCATCGCGTCGGTCCAAATGGGCGCCTGCGTGTCAAACTCAATCTGATCAAGCGCGCGGCGCGCTGCCGGCGGCATGAGTGCGCGCAAGTCTGCAGAATTCCCTGCCACAAGGGCGCGGGTTCGCAATTCACCTAGAAATAGGCTTGATTCAGTCGACGCCAGCGCGCCCGTGATGGTGGCAGTGCCTTGGTCGATCGACACTTCAAGTTCATCCACTACCACGCCGGAAGGGCCAATCATCAGCGATCCGCTGCGTCGCAGGAGATGGAACGGCAGTTCATCGCGTTCGCCGGAGATCCATGATGGCTCCAAGGCCACCGACCACTGATCGGTTCCGTTCCGCCCCGGCATCGTGAGGTGCGCATCAATAGCGCCTTGGAGGCGCCAGTCGCGCATGACATCCTGCGCGGCAGTTGCACCGGTTGCTTCAAGACCACGGGCTATGAGTGGACTGGTGAGAGAGAGTGCGGCAATGCTGGCGTGAAAGTTAGGAGATGGACCGGAGATCACGCCGTCAGCTTCAATATGCAGCGGTGAATCATCGGTGTCTGGTCCGCGCAGGTCCACTCCGTCTAAGCGCAGCGCGCCGTTACGGAAGTACATGTCACCACACACCGGGTCGAGCTTCACTGATTGTGCCACCGTCAGCGATTCCAACCGCACATGCGCGTACGTATCTTGGCCGAGTGCATCGCGGTTCCAAGTGACCTCGCCATCAAAGCTGCCCACGGGCGTGAGTGCGTCCCATCCCTCTTCGATGCGCGCTACTTCGGGTCCGTCAGTGAGACGCACCAGGTCGCGTTCAATCGGGAAATCATTCAGGGTGATTTCCAGCGTTCCGCCCTTGCTTTCCAGATCGAATCCGCCCTCCGCAGCGACCGTTCCAGCGCCGTGGCGTGCCCTGGCGTTGTGAACGGTGACCTGCCCCGCATTGGCAACAATCAGGCCGTGCACGTCATCGAGCGTCATGCGGCCGGGCCAACTCAATCCATTCTCGCGGAGCACGCCCGCAAGTTCAGCGGTCGGACGGATGGCGCCGCCGATCACTTGCACGTTGGTAGTCACGGCGTCGGATTCGTCAGCGCGGGTGAGTACGGTGCCGGTAGCGGAAATACTTCCTTCCAATCCAAGTTCCAGCAGGATCTCTGAAATCGGCGAGAACTTCACGCCCGGCCAACCCACGGGGCGATTGGTGCGATCTTCGAAACTGATTGGAATGGCAGCGAGCAGTGCGCGAGTGACCTTCTCGCCGTCCACCTTAAAGTCCAAGAAACTACGAACTAAGCGCGTGTCGTTGTAACGCGGCACTTCCAAGTGACCGCTCACCAGTCCCTGGCCACCCGTAGGAGTGAAGATTTGAATACCACCGTGAAGGAAGTCCACGCGTTCGTCCAGGATCAACAACTCACCCTTGGCACGCATTGGATACGGGAATGCATCAAGGACCACGCGCACGTCCTGTAGTTTGATGGGCCCGGTGACTTCAACGCGCTCACCACCGTCGCGCGGATGCTTGACGGTGAGGTCAACGCCAACAATGCCGCCGGGGCGGGTGGAATCATCCAGGATTCCTGCGGCATTCAGTGATTTCCACGCATCGTCAGCAAGCAGGGCGGCAAATATGCGCGCGGGCGCCCCGCGAATGGCGGTCACCAGTTTGCGGTCGAGCGAAACATCTGTACCGAAGAGATGCAGGCTGTATGCGGGATCCGCGCCAACCAGTTCGATTTCCCCATCGATAGTGAACGCGGTCAGATCGCTGCCGCGCCCTTGAATTCCGCGCATCACCAGGCGGTCGTTGGACACTTCAAC
>CAMDCW010000219.1 GCA_945890745.1 Phycisphaera mikurensis NBRC 102666 | reverse complement strand
CGCCCCTCGAGCCCCGAACGCACGCGCGCCCAGCGTCCCGACGACCTGCGAAACCGGAAGGTTACCCCCCCCTCGGACAATTCCGACAAATTCTCCGATTCCGCGGCGAGTCCGCGGACTGCCGCCGGCGGGCGGGCCCTCGCCGTTGGCACCCCACGTTCGGACCGACAGCGCATAGCCTTGCGCGCCCATGTCCACCAAGAGCTATGCCGCGCTGACCCCTACGTCCCCGCTTGCCCCGCACGCCATCGAGCGCCGCGAGCCGCTGGCTACCGATGTCGAGATCGACATCCTCTTCTGCGGCGTCTGCCACAGCGACCTACACACCGCGCGCGGCGAATGGGCCGGCGTGGTGCATCCGGTGGTGCCCGGGCACGAGATCGTCGGCCGCGTCACGCGCGTCGGCTCCGCCGTGCGCAAGTTCAAGGTGGGTGACATCGCCGCGGTCGGATGCATGGTGGACTCGTGCCGCACCTGCGACCGCTGCAAGCGCAACCTGGAGCAGTTCTGCGCATCGCTTCCCACCTTCACCTACAACTCGCCGGATAAGCACCTTGGCGGCATGACTTACGGCGGCTACTCCGAGCGCGTCGTGGTGGATGAGGCCTTCACGCTGAAGGTGCCCGCCAACCTCGACCTCGCGCGCGCCGCGCCGCTTCTCTGCGCCGGCATCACCACCTGGAGCCCGCTGCGCAAGTGGGGCGCCGGCAAGGGCAAGAAAGTGGGCATCGTGGGCCTTGGCGGGCTCGGCCACATGGGCGTGAAGTTTGCGCACGCACTCGGCGCCCACACCGTGCTCTTCACCACCAGCCTGGGCAAAGTGGCCGACGGCAAGCGCCTCGGCGCCGACGAGGTGGTGATCTCCACCGATGCCGACGCCATGGCCGCGCATGCCGGATCCTTCGACCTGATCGTGGACACGGTCTCCGCCGACCACGGCCTGGATGCCTACCTGGCGCTCCTCAAGCTCGATGCAACCATGGTGCTCGTGGGCGCGCCGCCGAAGCCGCAGCAGGTTAGCTCGTTCAGCCTGTTCTTCCCGCGCCGGATCCTCACCGGAAGCCTGATCGGCGGCGTGGCGGAGACGCAGGAGATGCTTGATTTCTGCGGCACGCACGACATCACGTGCGACATCGAGACCATCCGCATCCAGGACATCAACGCCGCCTACGAGCGCATGCTCAAGAACGACGTCAAGTACCGGTTCGTGATCGACATGGCGTCGCTGAAGGGGTGATGCCCTGCTCCGCAGTCCTGCCCGCGCGTGAGTCGGCGCCCGCAGAAGCGGGCGTCAAATCTCGGCGGGGCGGAAGCTGGACCGGGTTGATGGGGGTATGTCAACGCGGCTTCGTGACTTCCCACGGGCCGTCCTTGCCGACGCGGATGATGGTCTCGTCGTCGTAACGGAACAGTCCCTGCCAGCCGCCGAGCCACAGTCGTCCTGATCGATCCTGGTAGGTGCACTGAATGGCGTTGGTGCTCAGGCCCTGGGCTTCGCCGAAGTTCGTGAAGGTCTTGCCGTCGTAGCGGTACACACCTGAGTTCTCGATCGGAAACCAGATGTTGCCGGCAGGATCTTCGTACAGATCCCACGCTTCCGTGCCGGTTACGCCGTCCTTCGCGGTGATGTGCGTGAACTTATTCCCGACGCGATAACAGATGCCGTTGTGATGGGTCGCGAACCAGATCCGTCCCTGACGGTCTTCCAGTATGTCGTTCACCGAATTGTCGCAAAGGCCGTCCGCCTTCGAGATGTTTGTGCATGAGTTACCGTCGCACACGAACGCTCCGCCGGGGGTGCCGAACCACATACGTCCCCCTTTGTCTTGCATGATGCACATCACCATGCGCGCGCTCGTGACACCGACGTCCAGATTTGGTTCAACCGCAGGCAGAGGGAACGCAGTGAATGTCTTCCCATCAAATCGACTCACGCCGCCAAACGTGCCGATCCATAGCAGTCCATCGCGGTCGATGATGACGCTCCAGATATCGTCGTGCGCAAGACCATCTTTGATTGTGTACGTGGTGAACCGGGTGCCGTCATACTTGATCAATCCGTGGTCCGTGCCGAACCATATGGCGTCGTGCTTGTCCTGAACGATGGCACGCACCGCTTCGCCGGGGAATCTTTCCTTCACGCTGAAGAAATCCACTGCTGTGCCGTTGTAGCAAGCGACGCCATCGCCGTTGGTCCCAAACCAGAGACGGCCGCTGCGGTCTTCAAAGATGCGTCGAATGAACGGACTGAGCGGCGTGATGGCCGTGGTCGCTGAAGGACTCTTCGTGGTTGGAGGCGGAGCGTCGGTCTGCTTCGCGGCGCAACCGCACAGATAGCCACTGAGCAGCATCACCAACAGAGAGAATCTTGCAGTGATCATGAGGGCAGCCTAGTTGCGCCACCAACTACGTTGCGTCAACAGTCATACCAAGCTTCTTGCGGAGCAACGCGGCATCAATCGTGATTTGCGTTTGTGTCTGCGGCGTTAGGCGGTCGACATTCTTCATGATCATTGCCATTCGCTGGTTCTGCGAAAGTTGCGTGCGGGTGCGGATCAGGAAGTCCCAGTAAAAGACGGTGACCGGGCAAGCAGAGGGGCCGCTGCGTTCCGCTGGGTCGTAACGGCACGTGCTGCAGTAATTACTCATCCGTTCGATGTACTTACCGCTCGCTGCATATGGCTTGGTGCCAACAAGTCCAGTCACGCCCTTTGAAGCCTCTGGGCGTCGGTCTGCATGCATGACCATGCCAAGTGCATTGGGAAGCGTGACCCAATCCACGCCGTCAATAAACATTCCGAGATACCAATCGCTCACAGCGCGGGGGTGGACTCCGCTGATGAGCGCGAAGTTGCCAGTCACCATGAGCCGCTGGATGTGGTGGCCGTACCCCGTCTCAATCACTTGACCAACACATGCTTTCATACAAGCCATGTCCGTGTCAGCAGTCCAATAGAAGTCCGGCAACTTTCCTTGTTGATGAAGACCGTTGCGATCCGCGTACTCCGCTCCCTCAAGCCAGTACACGCCGCGAATGAACTCGCGCCAACCAATGATCTGTCGTACGAACGCTTCCACCGATTGCAGTGGAGCTTCGCCATCATTGAAGGCCTTGATCGCACGCTCGCAACACTCGCGCGGATTTAGGAGCTTGAGGTTGAGTGAACTTGATAGGGTTGCGTGATAGAGCGTGGGCTCATTGGTCCACATGGCATCTTCATAGGCACCGAAGTTGGTAAGCCGGTGGGTGATGAAGTCATCAAGTGCAGCCAAAGCCTGCTCGCGCGTCACTGGCCAGCCGAATGATTCCGTGGCGCCGGGTAGCGCGGGCAGAACCTTTTTCAGCGCGCTGATGACCGCGCGAGTGGTCTCATCGGCCTTGAAACTGAGCGGTTTGCGTGGCTTTGGGCTTGGACCTTGCTTGCCAAATGGAAGTCGGTTCTCTTTGTCGAAGTTCCACACTCCACCGACAGGCTGCGCGCCCTTGCCGTGACCTTCCATCAGATACCCAGTCTTGCGGCGCTGCTCGCGGTAGAAGAATTCCATCGTCAGGGCGGTGCGATCCTTTGCCCACGTAGCGAACTCTTCGACGGTGGTGAGGAAGTGCTCGTCTGGCAAGATGGTCAGCGGAATGCCAGTGGCGTCACGAACGCGCTCAAGGATCGTGAGGACTCGCCATTCACCCGGTTGTGTGCACACGATCTGTGTCGGATTGAGCGCGGTAATAGCGCGCGTGAGCTCACTCTCGAACGCGCC
>CAMDCW010000218.1 GCA_945890745.1 Phycisphaera mikurensis NBRC 102666 | reverse complement strand
TGCAATTCCACCAGTCACCGCCAGTGCTTCAATGAATGCCGCCTTGGGCGCATGACCAAGCACAATGCCAAAGATCGGCACTGTGAAAATGGCACCACCCGCGCCCACTAAGCCCATGCCTGCACCAACAACCAGCCCGCTAGCGATCTCAATCATCAAGTCATCCATGGCATGACCCGCCGCAACAACCGCCGCTTGGCTTACTCGCCGCGGCTGCACCACTCAATGCTGGCGCCCGTGATGATGCAGGTGCCGCAGTGGGCAACCCCGCCTTCTTCCAACCCTCAAACCCACCGGCCACGTTCACGGCATCAAAGCCCATGCGTCGAAGCATGGACGTTGCAGCAGCCGATCGCCCACCGAGTGCGCAATGCACCACGATGCGCTCGCCGCGTGGCAACTGCGCAATGTGCGGCAACAAGCGCGTATATGCCACGTTGAAGGCCTCCTCAAGATGCCCCACTTCATACTCCGCAGCACCGCGCACATCCAGGATGAACGAACTGCCCCGCGCTGCATTCGCTTCGGCAGCAGTCAGTTCTGGCGTGGTCTCAAGCTTGACGCCACCCGTGGCGGCCATGGAATCCGGCGCAACCACCGCAATCACGCGGTCATAGCCAATTCGAACAAGGTCCCGAACAATCTCGTCCGCTCGCGCTAACTCACATACCAAGACGATTCGCTCTTCTGGTTTGACGAACGAACCAACCACCATTGGCAACATCTTTCCCAGAGGTGCGTACAGCGCTCCAGGCAGATGGCCATCTCGAAATGCGGGCCATGGCCGCGTGTCCACCACCACCGTCCCGGGCGCCTCCCACGCTGCGGCATGCGCACGCACGTCCGTTACCACGGGCGGCACCGGAACAGCCCCAAGCGGCGGAACCCCATCGCGGTTCAAAGCCTTCATGCGCGCAAAGTAAAGCGGCGGCTCCGGCTGACCAGACAAGATGTCTTTCACGAATGCGGCCTCGTCACTCACCAGTTTCAACACCGGACTGTTGGCAACTTCATATCCAACCGTGGACTGCGGAATGGCGCCAAGTGCCTTGCCACAAGCGCTCCCGGCCCCGTGCGCCGGCCACACCTGTAAGTACCCCGGTAACTCCACGAATTTGCGCGCGCTCCGCCACAAGGCATGTGCGCTTGGCTCAGCAATACCCACTTGCCCAGCAGCGCTTTCCAAGAGATCCGGTCGACCAAGGTCACCCACAAACACAAAGTCGCCAGTGACCATTCCCATCGCAGCTGTGGCCCCACCGCCTTGGTCGATCACCAAGTAACTCATGTGCTCCGGTGTGTGACCGGGGGTGTGCACAGCGCGGAACCGAATTCCGCCCACCGCAAATTCTGTGCCGTCTTGCAACAGCGTGTGCTTGAATGGCTTCACCCACTTTGATTGCCAATCATCGCCACCCGCGCCGCTGACATAAACATGCGCGCCCACTTGTCGTGCAAGTTCCTGCGCGCCGCTCAAGAAGTCTGCATGAATGTGCGTCTCTGCGACCGCCACAATGCGCAGCCCCTCGCGCGCAGCGGCGGCGATGTACTGGTCCACATCGCGCTCGGGATCAAACACAATGGCTTCACCCGTGCGCTGGCATCCAATGAGGTACGCGTACTGAGCAAGCTTGGCGTCGTTAATTTGTCGAAAGAGCATGTTGGGAATCTCCGTTGTTCGGAATGTTGGAGCCGCGGCTACTCACTGGGTGGGCGTTGCAAGTTGAAAGGCGCTCACCAAATGAGCCGTCACTCGACTCTGATGCAGACCACCAACGGTAGGTTCCCAAAAAGAACCGCCCGCTGCACGAATGCAAGCGGGCGGAGGCGTGACAGTGAGAAATGAACCGAAGAAGTCCGGATTCGGATTAGCGGCGTCGGCGACCCGCTGTGAACGCGGAGATGGCCAGCAGCGCCAAAGCGCCCGGTGCTGGTGCATATTGCATATCCAAGCGCACCGCGTCCAGTGACATGCTTGGCGCACTTGCAGCAAACTCCACGCGGAAGCCGCTTGCTTGGAAAGGCACGAACGTGGTGTTCCACGTAAACGCCCATGTTTGGATGGCGCCTTGCGGTTGCGCAGGGGCGTCTGCACGCAATTGGCTGATGCTTGGCGCAAGCTGCATGCTGTTGCCAGCATTATCAAAGAGCGAAAGGCGAACGCCGGCGGTGTTCAACAACGATCCAGCGGTTGCAACGTTCATCACCACCTGCGTGGGCGATGCAGCATTGCCACGCGTTCCACCCATGATCATCAGGTACAGCGCCGAATTGAGGCTGTAGATGTTGCCAGATCCAGTCACGAATGATCCTGGAGCAAAGTTCATCAATGCGAACGGTGATGAGCCAGCTGTATCGGGAATGTTTGACCCACCGGATGCCTGCGTGAATGAATCCCACTGCGCAAACTGCGTGTTCGGTCCACCGGACCAAGACGGGATAAGTGGGTTCACCAGCCCTGCGTGAGCAGAAGCAGCGACCAACGAAGTAGCGACGATAGACGCGATGAAGCGCATTCCTTTTCCTCTCTCGAAATCCAAGAACCGAAGTGTGATGTCCGCGGTCGCAATGACCCGCGGGCATAGGGATCATGCCACGGATTGGCCGCGCGGACAGGAAACGCTCCCCTAAATCAGGGCGAAAGCAAAGATTTCTCTACAGACACGATTATCAGACGCTAGTACGACTTGCCCCACACCACGCGACCAGTACTCGGGCGCCCAGTGATGACACAAGTACCCGGCTCGTTGGCCATATCCAGCGGAATGCACCGCACGGTGACACCCAGCCGACCCTTCACATCAGTCTCCACCGCCGCGTCGCCGCAGAAGTGGGCCAACGCAAAGCCGCCGTGGATCTCTGACGGGGTGTTGTCGTCGCCAGCGCGCTTGGGGGTGAAGAACGCCTCAAACTCCTCGCGAGTGTCAATCCGGCGGGTGTGCTCGGCGCGGAACGCCATTGCCCGCGCCAGCATGCCGTCCTGAATCTCCTGTAGCAGCGCGGACGCCCCGCGCACAAACTCATCACGCGGCATCGACGCCTTGTCCTTGGCACTCCGGTCGCGGCGCGCCATGAAGACGGCGCCCTGCTCGATATCACGCGGACCAACTTCAATGCGCACTGGAACACCCTTTTTCACCCACTGCCACATCTTGTCACCACCGCGCAAGTCACGAGCATCAATCTCCACTTCAATGCCACGCCCAGCAAACTGCTGCGTGCGAAGTTCAGCAGCAAGCGCCTTGCAATACTCCAACACCTGCGGAGCAGACTCCGGCTTGTGCAACACGGGCAGAATCACAATGTGCGTTGGAGCCAAGCGCGGCGGAACCATGAGGCCGTCATCGTCGGAGTGCGTCATGATCAGCGCACCAATCAAACGCGTGCTCACGCCCCAACTGGTTGTCCACGCAAATTTCTGCTGACCATCAGCATCAAGAAACTGAATCTCACTTGCCTTGGCAAAGTTCTGTCCCAAGAAGTGGCTTGTTCCAGCCTGCAAGGCCTTGCGATCCTGCATCATGGCTTCAATGCAATAGGTCTCTACTGCGCCTGGGAATCGCTCACTTTCAGTCTTGCGGCCTTGAATGACCGGCATGGCCATCCAGTTCTCTGCAAAGTCCGCGTACACGCGCAGCATCTGCATGGTTTCGTCCACGGCTTCTGTTTCCGTGGCATGCGCGGTGTGACCCTCTTGCCATAGGAACTCGGTGGTGCGCAAGAACAAGCGCGTGCGCATCTCCCAACGAACAACATT
>CAMDCW010000217.1 GCA_945890745.1 Phycisphaera mikurensis NBRC 102666 | reverse complement strand
ACGGGATGCAGCACGGAGCCAGACAGCGTGCTGCAGTCTGACTTGCCACAGATTCCTGGAATGGTTCCGCGCGACAGTTCCGGCCTGCGCCAATCCGAAGGGCGCGTTACCGCGGGTCAGTTCTCGTACAAGGGTCCAATCAGTAATTTGAATGCTCGCGTCGGTGAGACCATGGCTCGATTTGATCAGGCCGGTTGGAAACTAGCGTCACAGACGTTGAGCGCATCCACTGCCAGCCTCACCTATCGCAAGGACGACCGCACTGTCCGCGTGGAAATCATTCAGAACGGCGTGCAACCGAAGATGTCGACGGGCGTGCTGACGGTGACATCGGACCCCGTGCCGGTCAGCGGTTGAACCAACGCACCACGGCCTCGGAGGCAAGCGTGCCACTTCGGACGGCGCCATCGATGGAGCCGTCCGTCACGTGGTCGCCGGCAACAAACATGCCATCGTCAATCTCCGTGGATGGTCGGGCGTGGATGTCTGCGGTGTGCTGACGTGGCAAAGCGCGCACAATGCGATCCATGCGCAGTAGGCGCCAACCGCGCATGGCACCAGTGCCAAACCATCGCTCCATTTGCACCACCATGCGTGCGGTGAGGCTGGACATGCTTTCGACCGCCCAATCCACGTCCACCATGGTGAGCGCAACAAGCGACTGACCAGCTGGCGCGTATTCCGGTGCAACGCTGGAGAGGCAGGCCGCGTGATTCACTGGGCCGTCGCCGGTGCCGTCAAGAAAGAGCGTCGGTTGGTGCAGCGGCGCGGGCAATCGCCCAACGTCACACGCCCAGTAGAACGTGACGTTGGAGCACCACGCGCGCGAGTTAATACGAGCATCAAGTGCGTGCGCCGCGGCCATATCGGTGGCCAACACGACGGCATCGAAGATCGATTCGTCGCCGTTGGCATTGCGCACTGCAAACGATTTGCCGCGACGAGCAATACTGCTGACGGGCGCGCGCAAGTGAATGCGTTCTGCTGGCAGCGATGCCGCGATTTGCTTGGGTATCTCGCCCATGCCCAGTGCGGGCACAACGGTTTGCCCGCGCGCGAATGTAGAGAAGATGTACTGAAACTGACTGAAGTCTGTGCCAAGCGTCCGGTCAAGAAATACGCCTCCAAAGAAACTGCGCATGAAGCCATCCACGGTGGCCATGCCAAGGTCCATGCGGCGCAGTTCATCGAGCGTGCTGCCGGCAGCCACGCCTGGCTTCAAGATGGGATGACGAACGGCTTCAAGTGCCATCGGTGCAAGGCGCGCAAAATCAAGCGCCATGCCTGGACGAGCAGCGAGGCCACGAATCGCCGAGAGTGGATGACGAAGCGGATGCGAAATTTGCGTGAAACCACGGCCGTCGAAGACTTCCGCACCGGCACGGAAGGTTCGAAAGTTGAGGGGCGCATATTCAAGCAATTCACCGGCTGCGCGGTACGCCGTGAGATACACCTGAAAGCCACGGTCGAGGCGGAATCCATCAACCATGTCGGTACGGACGCGGCCGCCCACGGCATCGGATGCTTCAAAGATGGTCCAGTCAACGCCGCGCTTCTGCAACGCGTGCGCGCAGGAAAGACCTGCAAGACCGGCTCCGATGATCGCTGTGCGAGACATAGTGGAATCGTAGTACGCGTGGATGCGTGCAGGGGCAACAATGACCGTGGATTGAGCCGGGCAAATGATTAGCCGGCCGACGCGCTACGTTCCGGCAGTGCGCTCGGCGTGGAGGTTGAAAGGCGGACAAATCCTCCACCACATTCGTGACATGTTCCGGTCATTGCTGAAGGCGTTGTGGCACGCAAGTCAAATCCGCACCCAAGACATGACGCGCCGCATTGATCGACGCGTGCTGCAATGCGGCGCCTGCATGCAGCGAGTCCACACGCGCCGATCAACGCCACCGTGGCGATGTCACCAAGAATGCGCGCGTCCGCTGGCAGCATCTGGTACCAGCTATCGATGCGAAGTACAAAGTCACTGCGCAGCCGAAGCGTGGTGACGATGGTGATGAAGGTGACGCTCAGCAATACCAGCGCCACCGTTGACAGCAGGATCGGTAGCAGGCATGCACTCAGTTCTGCACTTGCTTGCAGTGGTGCGATCGGTGCCCAATCGGTCGCGCGTCGTACGGTGCCGCAGCGTGTGCATTGATTGGTTTCAGGCGCTGGAGTGCTGGCGATTGGAGCGCCGACATCCGCGGCGGCGGTGGTGGTGATTTGCGAAGAAGCTCCACACACCAGGCACGGTTGCTCGCTTGTTGCGCGACGCACGCGCGCGCGGACACCTGCTTCCCAAAGGGCGTGCACGCCAACGGCCATCCCCAGCATGCCGCCGATGAAGCCGTACTGCCACGGTTGCGGGCCCTTGCGTATGAACCACGAATCAAGCAGGACGCCAAGCGGCGCGCCCGCCGCAAATCCAAGCGCCGCCACGGTGGCAAGGTGCAGCCACGCGGTCGGTTGTACAAACAGCAAATCAGCGGCAATGCTGCGCCGTTGCGAAATGAGCCTTGCGGCATCTGCCCCAACCGGTCGCGCTGCCATGCAGAAAGCAAGAGCGATGGCGATGCCAACCACATCAGCGCCCCAGTCATCCAGATCAGCCGAGCGGCCGAGTTGCGGGATCATCTGCAATGCCTCGTCGAGCGCGGCGAGGGCAACCATGAAGAGCAATGACCACCACAGTGAACGCAACCACCGCGTGTAAACAAACAGGGCTGCAAGGACCCCGAAGGCAGCCGCATGAATCAACTTATCAATGGGTGATTCGCCGGAACCGATCGACAAGCGCGGCCACAGCGTGGTGACAAGAACAAACACCAGCGCAATGATCCATGCAATCCGGATGTTGCGGATGGCAAGTGCGGCCGGCGTGCCGAGTGGCAATACGCGAAGGTCCGTCATGGGCGCGTCAGAGGCTCAGGCCGCCAGATCGCAACGATCGGCGAGCGGGGCGCTTGGTCGGCTTTGCAGACTTTGTGGACTTTGCGGCTTTTGCAGGCTTTGATGCTTTGGCTGATCGTGCTGGCTTGGATGCTCGCGCAACCTTCGTGAGCTTTGCCATGGTGATCGTGCGTCCAGCCTTGGTCACTTTGATCGCTCGTGCCGCGCGCGCTGCTTTGGAGGCGTTGGCCTTCGCCGCCTTTGAGATCGTTGCATGGGCACGTTTCACGGGCTTGGCGGACTTGGTGGCGACCTTGGCGGCAGCCTTCGTGGCGTTTGCTTTCTTCGTGATCTTGGATGCGGCTTTCGCGGACTTCGCCGAGATCTTCGCCGACTTCTTCGCGAATTTGCTCGCTGATTTCGAGGACCCAGCCGGCTTCGTTGACTTCGCTGCCGCTCCGCGCGCTGCACTCACTCCGCGCTTCGTCACCTTGGTTGCCTTGCGCTTCTGGGGAACGGCGGCACCCGAGTCAGTACCGCCCACTGCAGCGCCATCGAACGAGCCGTGCGGCAAGCCCCAGCCGATCAGCAACTGCTCGGCAATGCGTCGATAGTCGTCAGCGCCGGGGCATTTCGGGGCGTAATCAAAAATGGTCTGACCAAACGATGGCGCCTCGGCAAGTTTGATGTTGCGACGCACGGGCGGATCAAGCACCGTAGCGGTGGACCATGGCACATCCATACCGCGGAATTGCGCCAGTTGTGATTCGATCTCACCAATCACCGCGCGTGCGTGACTTGACGAACCATCGTGCATGCACAGCAGAATGCCGGTGACGCGAATGGTTGGATTGAGGCCCTGCGAAATCAAATG
>CAMDCW010000216.1 GCA_945890745.1 Phycisphaera mikurensis NBRC 102666 | reverse complement strand
TGATCTTGTTTGGCGCATGCGACTGACCCGGCTCCTGCACGCTGATTCCGTGTGCAGACAGCGCGCGACCGATCGCCATGAGCGGGAAATACAAGCGGTACAGGTGGTATCGCAGGTAGAAGACTTTCGGGAATCCAGTGCCCGTGAATTCCGTCTCCACCCAACTGCCAGCCGGATCGCCGTCCGGATTCAAGCCCGGCTGCACGGCATCGCCAGGCTGCAACTGCGTGTGCGCAAGCCAACGAAGCGCGCGCCACAAGTCCGGATCGTTCGCTCCGTACACCTCTTGCAACACCATCGCTGCCCATGCGGTTTGGCTAGCAGTGCTCGGGCCGGTTCCCATCAGTGAACGATCTTCGTAGCTATTTGCAGTCTCACCAAAGCTGCCGTCCGGCTTCTGCACGCTCTTGATCCACGCACCAGCACGCTGAATCCAAGGCTCACTGCGCGGAACGCCGCAACGAATCGGACCGATCACTGCCTGCCACGTTCCATAGATGTAGTTCACGCCCCATCGACCCCAGAAGCATCCTTCCGGCTCCTGATGGCCTTTGATGAATTCCACTGCGTGCGCGATGGTTGGATTATCAATGCGGTAGCCAAGCCAACTCATGCACTCGAGCGTGCGCCCAGTGATGTCGTGGCACGCCGGATCTTGCATCGCGTTGTGATCGGCAAACGGCACGTACTCATAGATCTGGTGATTCCGCGTGCGGTCAAACGCGGCCCATCCGCCGTTCTCGCACTGCATGGCAAACACCCATTCAACACCGCGACGCGCCGCCGCCTCATTCTCTGCACCACCCGCGCGCTTCAAGGTCATGGCAACCATGACGGTGTCATCAACATCCGGATACCACGCGTTCTGATACTCAAAGTACCAACCCGCTGCGCGTGTTCCTGGGCGCACATTGGCCATCCAATCGCCAGTCCAGCGAACTTCCTTCGCGCGCAACCACGCAGCAGCGCGATCAAATGAATGATCTGACGACGCAGTGAGCCCGCAATCGGCAAGCGCGTATCCAGCAATGCCGGTGTCCCACACCGGGCTGAAACATGGCTGAATGTGAATGGTTTCAAGGCTGGCCGGAGCAGATGCCGGAGCACCACTGGACGCAGCGCGCTCTTCAATAAAGAATGCATCGAGATCCTTCTCGGCGCGCAGCACCAGTGGATCACTTCGCTTCACGCCAAGCGCGTGGAACACCACCTGGATGTACACCATCGGCGGAAATATTGCTCCAAGACCCTGCGTTGGCGCGGGCGCATCTTGGGATGCACGCGCCAATATCCAACTATAAGCGGCACGAATCGCCGACATGCGCGGCGCCGTCCCAAGCACGCGACCAACAAACTTCAAGACGCTATCGACCACCTTGAAGAACACGCGCCAGAAGTGCGGCGTAGTCATGGGCATCTTGAGTCGATGTCGATCATGCTCGCTGAGAAAGAGTTCTGCAATGCCCTGCTCGCTTCCGAGCTTTCGCGTCGGCTGCAGCGTTGCCACGATGGCGAGCGGCAAGATCATGGTGCGGCTCCACGCACTCATACGATCCATGTGAAAGTAAAACCACTTGGGGAACCAGACGATTTCCGGTGGTATGGCCGGCACGGCGTTCCAACTAATTTGCCCAAGCGCCGCAAGATAGAAGTTACTGAAGCTGTTGCACTTCTCTGCTCCACCCATGGAACGAATCACCGCACGCGCGCGGCTCATGTGCGGCGCATCGGGCGAGTCGCCATACAACTTCAGACAGAAATAGGCCTTCACTGTTGCGCTCAGGTCAATGGCGCTTCCTGGATATTGACCCCACCCACCATCCGCGCGCTGCTGCGAACGCAAGTAGCAAACAATTTTCTGCAGCGTGTCGACGCCATCGCGACCGTCCGCCATTGCTGAGCGCTCTTGCCCCAAGATCCACTTCATCAGCAGGTATTCACTCTGCAGAATCGAGTCGCCCTCCAATTCCGCGCACCAGTGACCATCGGCGCGCTGCAGGCTCTTCAACGCAACCAGTGCATCGCCAGCAGTGCGGGCGAGCATCTCAAGGGTCTGGCGATCGGGTCCGGTGGCGGGCAACATGAATGAGAGATCATAAATAGTCACGGCGTCATGAGGCATAGCCCCTGCTCCACCACCATTCCCGGACGCACCCGCGTTTCAATTCCGGCATGCATGCCTTCTTTATGCCTTGATTTACGATTTGGACGATAGTATCGAACTGATGAACTCACTCAATGGACTGTTGAATTCATGGCTCGGCCGAGGCGCGTGGGCGCTACTGTGCGCCATCGCCTTCACCCTGCCCGCCCATGCAGGAAACGGCGTCTATGTGTCCACCCACCCCAACGGCGCCAATGCCGTGCTGGCCTACACCCGCAATGTCAAGAGCGGCTTACTGACGTATGTCGGTCGCTTCGATACGGGCGGCCGCGGCCTGGTGGATATTGGTGGCGCGCAATCACACGCGGTGGTGGCAACGCGTACGCAGTTGTTTGTGGTGAACCCCGGAAGCAACGATTTCACCACCTTCGCACTTCGTGATAATGGATCGCTGCTGTTCATGGGTGTGACGAGTTCCGGCGGAGTTCGGCCGGTGAGTATCACCGTGTCCGGCAATGTCATCTACGTGCTGAACCAAGGGCAACTTGGTGTTGCTACTGCGAGTTGCAATGGATTCACTATTGGTGACGACGGCTTACCGGTTTCGATCGGTACCTACGACGTCATCTATGACGCTGACGCTATTCCGACCGACGTGTTCTTCACGCGCAACGGTGCGCGGCTGGTTGTACTCCTCAATGGAAGTGATGCCATCGATACATTTTCTGCGACAGCGGATGGTGCATTGACATTGAATCGACGACTCACGGGGGTCAGTAATCCTGTTGGCGGCGCCATATCGCCGGTGCAGCCGTTCGTTGCGTTTGCCGCACTTGATGATGACACGGAGCCGAGGATGATTTCGATCCGTGCCACTGGAATTGCATTGCCAAGCATTGTGAGTTCAGCAGGTTTAGCGAGCACCATTTCGCCGTGCTGGGCTGTAGCAACTCCGAACGGCAAGAAGGTGTGGTCATCAAACTTTGCAGCTGGTTCGCTCACGCTGTTTTCTGGGAAGTTAAATGGCAGCATTCAAGCGGTCAGTAGCTATGTGCCCGCTTCGAGCAGCCCGGGTTCTCTTGATGTGGCTGTTGATCAACGCGGAAAGTTCCTGTACCGGCTGCGCGCCTTTAATCCCAGTGGCGGCGCTGCGCCGGTGCCGGTGATCGAGGCCATGAAGATCACCAAGTCCACTGCCAATGGCGGTGTTCAGTTGGTACAAACGGTTTCATTGCCCTCCGATCTGCAGACCGCTTCGCCGACTGGCATCGTGGTCACCGCTCCCTAAAGACACAGCCCCAGCGAATTGCCGGGGCTGTGTATTCAATCAGGTAAGAAGCGGGTCACTCGGAACCACTTAGCGACGGCGGCGACCAACCAGTCCGGCAACGCCGAGCAGCGCGATGGCTCCCGGAGTCGGGACTGCACCACTATAAACATTGATGTTGTCCACACGGTTGGTGCCAGCGGCGGCGGTGGTCACGGTCGACTGAATGCGGAAGATCACTAAAGCCTGTCCAGCCGCCCAGCTGAGGCCACTGATGGTGGTGGTGAATCCCGCCTGGTTGGTGACTGTGTTCCAAGAAGTGGTACCAGTGCCAGCCAAACCTGCCTGAACAACCGTGTAGGGAGCGAGGACCGTATTAAAGTCGGTACCACCA
>CAMDCW010000215.1 GCA_945890745.1 Phycisphaera mikurensis NBRC 102666 | reverse complement strand
TCACAGGTGGCGCCATCAAGGCTCACGCACAAATATCCGCCCCCGATGCGAGTCAGAAAGTTCACCATCTCTGGCGTCACAAATTCCGCAGCAACAACAAAGTCGCCTTCGTTCTCACGGTTTTCGTCGTCCACAAGAACGATCGCCTTCCCGGCGCGGAGGTCTGCAAGAATTTCGGGGATCGGGCAAAGCGGCATAGGGTGAACAGGTTAGGCGAAGCGGGTGCCCGAGATGGCAATACCATTCAGCGCCCCCATGACCACGCCAACCCCTGAAATCCGTGCAGCGCGAGAAGCCCTCCTGCTGGAAGTGACGCAAATCCCCACTGCGGCCGGCCATGAAAGCGCCGTGATGGAATTCATCGATCGGTGGCTTGCAAAGCATGCCAATGCGGTCACCACGCAACGCGATGACGTGGGTAATTACCTCATGACCCAGCGCCGGCATAGTGGCAATGCCCCGCTGTTGATCATCACCGCGCATCTTGACCACCCCGCATTTGTTGTCACGGCTGTCACCGGCACAACTATCCACGCCGCCTTCCGCGGTGGTGTCAACGATCCGTACTTTGTTGGCGCTGACATTGAAGTCATTGGGCCCGGCAACGAACGGGCACAGGCGGTGATTGCCACGCTCGCCGCAGAGGCAAAGCCGTTTAAAGAAATCACTGCGGAACTTGCAGCACATGGCAGTGCGTCCACTTCCGCACCGCCCGCGTGGCTTGCTGCGGGCTGCATTGCCCGCTGGAAATTTCCACGCGCAGAGATTCGTGACGGCTTGATTCACACTGATGCATGCGATGACCTTGCTGCCGTTGCGGCCGCGCTGTGCGCATTTGGAGAAATGCTCCACACCGATCAGTGCGGGCATGTCGGCTTGCTATTCACCGTCGCTGAAGAGGTTGGATTCATAGGCGCCATTCATGCCGCCCGCAATACCTGGATCCCCAAGGACGCGCGCCTGCTCTGCCTGGAGAACTCGCGCAGTTTCCCCAATGACTCCCCGATCGGTGCCGGCGCCATTTGTCGCGTGGGCGACCGAATCAGCGTCTTCAGCCCCACTCTCACAAATCACTTGGCACACCTCTTTAGCGCGGAATCCAAGCAGAATCCCGCATTCAAGTGGCAGCGAAAGCTGATGGCAGGTGGCGGCTGCGAAGCGAGTGCGTTCGCCTGTTACGGATACCAATCCACGTGTATTTGCCTACCACTCGGCAACTATCACAACATGGTGGATATTGATGGCGTTGCTGCCGGCGCACAGCCAGCACGGGTGGGACAAGAGTTCATCAGCATCGATGACTATCACTCCATGATCACCATGTTGCACATCGCCGCGCGGGGTATCGACACCACGCTGCCGGAATCAACGGAGCAACTGATGGAGCGGCTGTACGCGGAGCGATCCTTCGTGCTTACGAAATCTCGCCGCGATCCTTAAGGTGCTTCTGCAGGAAGGCCTTGGCAAACCGCCAATCCTTCTCCGCTGACTGCAGCGTGCCACCCACGATGGTGGAAATGGTAAGCATCGGAAGCGAGCCGAAGATCTTCAGTTCCGCCACGCGCGCAGAACGATCATCCACCTCGGAAAGCATTTCCAGTGCGTTCTCAAGTGCCATGGTCAATTCTGGTGATGCGCCCTCAAAGGACGGGAGCTCTGGTTCAACAACCGGCTCGGTGGCACCCTTCTGCAACCGTCGCGCCTGCATCGCCTCGGCGGCGCGGCGCTTCTCTTCAATACGCTTCTTGGCGCGCTCCGCAAAGACCTGCCGAAGAATGACCGAAGCGGTAGCGCGAAAGTCATCTTCGCTCTTGAACTGCTCGGGACGATGATTGGCAAGGCGCACAAAAGCCTCGCTGACGATGATCGTTGGCTGCAGTGTCACCTCGGGCGGGTGCGACTTCATGTACAGCGTGCTGAGGAGCCGAAGCTCACCCATGATTTCACCAAACAGGTCCGCAACCGACTTGTCCTCAGCAGCAAAGTCTTCGATCTCATCCATAGTGTGAATACTACTAGTGGCTCGCGCGGCAGTTACCTGAATCAACCAAATGTTCAGTCTGCGCTTGCCGCGCCCAATAAGCCCCGAGATTCACGCTTCTCCTATCCTTCTCCACATGCCCGCCGCCGTCTCTGCCGCCGAATCTGCCGCCTCTGTTGATCCAACCGCGGCGCTTGAACGCGCACTCCGTGCAGCGATCGCTGCAGTCACGGGATTGTCCGCAGAGGAGTCGGACCCGCACATACGTCCCAGTGGCAATCCGCAATTCGGAGACTTCCAAGCGAACTTCGCCATGGCGCTCGCTAAGAAGCTCGGCGCAAACCCGCGCCAACTTGCCACTGACGTCTTGGCGCGTGCGCAACTCGCTGGCATTGCTGACAAGGCCGAGGTTGCTGGCCCTGGTTTCGTCAACATCCACCTGGCCGGGAGCGCACTTGCTGCCGCGCTTGATGCCTTTGATTCACCAGCGCTCGGCATTGTTCCAGTCACTGCTACCTACGCAGTGACTGTTGATCTGTGCGGCGTGAATGTCGCCAAGCAGATGCATGTTGGTCACCTGCGCGCCACCATCATTGGCGACACCATCGCGCGTGTCCATGAACGCCTCGGACGCAAGGTGTGGCGCGAGAATCATCTTGGAGACTGGGGCCTTCCCATCGCCATGACGCTCGCGGCGCTGCGCCGTAATGGAACCAATCTTGATTCACTCACGCTTGAGGATCTCAATCGTGCTTACCGCGCCGCGCAACTTGAAGGCCGTGACGATGCCGCCGGCATGATCGCCGCGCACGCAACCCGTGTTGGTCCGCATCGAATTGCAGAACTTGAGGCACAGAACACCGGCGCCGCGCTTGCCCAAGAAGACGCACGCGCCACGCTTGTTCGATTGCAATCGGGCGACGCGCAGCTGGTGGCCGAGTGGCAAAAGATCATTCACTGCACCATGCAGGAGGTCTTTGAAACCGCCGCTGTTCTTGGCGTTCAACTCACTGATGAGCACAGTCGCGGCGAAAGCTTCTTCCGCGAACGATTGGGACCAACAGTAGAAGCATTTGCCAAGAGTGGACTTGGCGTCGAAGACGATGGCGCCATTGTGGTTCGCTACCCAGACCGCGAACGCCCCATGCTCATTCGCAAGCGTGATGGCGGATTCCTGTACGCCACCACCGATCTTGCGGCATGCAAGTTCCGCGTGCAAGATCTCAAGAGCGATCGCGTGGTCTATGTGGTTGACGCACGACAGCGCGATCACTTCAAAGACGTGTTTGATGCTGTTCGAATGATTGGCTGGAACAAACTTGCTGACGGCACCGAAGCCGAATTGGTGCACGTTCCGTTTGGCAGTGTCCTGGGTGCTGACAAGAAGCCGCTCAAAACGCGCAGTGGTGAAAACTTCACACTGAAAGCCCTGCTTGACGAAGCCATCGAACGCGGCACCCGCGAAGTGCGCGCTCGATCAACGGACCCCAACGCGCCAACCGCCGGTATGTCTGACGCTGACCTTGCCGCCATCGGCAGCGCGGTTGGAATTGCTGCGGTGAAATATGCCGATCTCGGTTCAGACGTCACTCGTGACTACGTCTTTGACCTTGATCGAATGGTGAGTTTCGAAGGCGATACTGGCCCATATCTGCAGTACGCGCACGCGCGCATGGCCAGCATTCTTGGCAAAGCGCTTGATGCCGCAGCGCACGCGCCGCCACGCCCAGCAATCAGCGTGGCTGAGCCGGCGGAACGGCAACTTGCCCTGACACTCCTGCGCTACCCGCAGATCGTTCGTGAAGTGGCGCAACACCTTGATCCAAGCCGCCTGTGCGCATATCTGCACGGTCTTGCCACCAGTTACAACGGCTTCTATCAGCAATGCCCGGTGCTGAAGTGCGAAGACCAAGCCCTCCGCGCA
>CAMDCW010000214.1 GCA_945890745.1 Phycisphaera mikurensis NBRC 102666 | reverse complement strand
GGTCGCCCGTGGTGCTCGGCGTAGCGGCGCATGGCAACCGGCACCAAACTGCGGCGATCCGGGCCATCATCGCCCCATGCATTCACGATGAAATGCGCGGGGTCGATCCCCGCGTGGCGAACCTTGAGGTTGCCGGTGAATTCATAGTTGCCAGTGAGGAGTCCGATGGTCAGACCATCAGCGGCGCGCGTGGCATCAACCAATTCCTTGGCGCCACGAAAACGCTCCACGGTGTTGTTGGCAGCGAGGCGGCGTTCAAGGTGTTCGCCGTAACTGCGCTTGAACACGAGATGCGAGGCATCGTCGGTTGGATAGCCGTGCACCTTGGCTAAGTCGCGCCAGATCAGGGTGTCCAGTCGGCCGTGGATCTCAATCCGCGAAAAGTCCGGAACAATGCCATGCAGGTCGCTCAGCGTGGAGGTCATGGCATGCACGCCCGCACTGAGCGAATGCAGCATGGTGCCGTCGATATCGAAGAGGACGAGCATTGGTAGTCGGATGGCGGTCAGGCAACCGCAGCGCAAACTTTGCGAGCGGCATCGGCCAAATCGGTCGCCGATTGCATGGTGGGAAGTTCAGCGCGCGCAGCGTCCAAGATCATCCGAGCCTCGGCAACATTGGTCCCCTCAAGACGCACCACCAGCGGCACCTTGAAGCCAACATTCTTTGCTGCAGCAACAATGGCGCGTGCAACGCGGTCACACTGCATGATGCCGCCGAAGATATTCACCAACACGCCCTTCACGGCCGCATCGGAGAGGATGATTCGGAATGCTTCGGTAATCGCTTCTTCCGTGGCGCCGCCGCCGACGTCCAAGAAGTTGGCTGGGTCGCCGCCGTGCAGTTTGATGATGTCCATGGTGCTCATGGCCAGACCAGCGCCGTTGACGAGGCAGCCGATGTTGCCGTCGAGAGCCACAAAATTCAGTTCAAACTCTCGCGCGCGCATCTCCGACGCGTTCTCTTCCGTTGGGTCGAACATCGCGCGCAGATCCGGGTGGCGGAACAGGGCGTTGTCGTCAAAGTTGAACTTGGCATCGATGGCAATCACTTGCCCATCGGGATACGCCGCACTTGCAGGGGTGACCACCAGCGGATTGATTTCAGCGAGCGTTGCATCCTTGGCCAGGTAGAGCGCCGCCAGCTTCATCATGGCATCGGCCGCCTGTGCCACCTGCTTGCCCCGGAAACCCAAATTGAATGCGGTCTCGCGCGCCTGGAATGCAGCCAGTCCCGTGAGCGGGTCGAGCGCCACCTTGATGATGGCATCGGGCCGAGTCTCAGCAATGTGTTCAATCTCCACGCCGCCCTCGGCGCTGGCAATCAGGGTGTTGGTGTGTCGCGTGCGGTCCATGACGATTGCCAGGTAGTACTCCTTGGCAATATCCACGCCGGCAGCTACCAAGATGCGCTTCACTTCAAGGCCTTCCGCCGGAGTCTGCGGACTCACCATGCGGTGCGACAGCATGAACTTGGCTGCCACTTCTGCTTCCTCGGCGGTCTTGCAGACCTTCACGAACCCAGCCTTGCCGCGCCCACCTGCATGGACCTGTGCCTTGACAACCACGATGCCCACGCCTGAAGCAAACAGCGCGCGAGCCTCCGCCGCAGCGTCCGCCACGGTCTCAACCATGCGCCCGGGCGGTACGGGAATTCCAAAGTCTGCGAGGAGCTGTCGTGCTTGGTATTCGTGGATCTTCATGGGATTCGTGCCTTCTATGCCGGCGGGGTGCCGGGTGCGAAAGTGTACGGGATCAGCGGTCGGCTGCAGCCGCGCGGCGCGTGCTGCGCGCCTTCCACCACTCCCAAACGATGGGCAACACACTCACGATGACGATTCCAATCACCACCTTCTCAAAGTTGCGCTGCACCCATTCGAGCCCCCCGAGCATGTAGCCAGCGCCAAGGAGCAGCCCCACCCACAAAGCCGCACCGAGCACGTTGTAGAAGAGGAACTTCATGTAGGTCATGGCACCAATGCCCGCCACGAACGGCGCGAACGTCCGCACAATCGGGACGAACCGAGCCAGCACCACCGCGCGTCCGCCGTGTTTCTCAAAGAATGCGTGTGTACGTTCAAGGTATTCGCGGCGCAGCCAGCGGAATCGGCCGCTGAAGGCCACCGGGCCGATGGCGCGACCGATGTGATAATTGACGCCATCGCCAAGCACCGCCGCAACGAACAGGACCGCGGCCATGATCTCGATCCGCACCGTGGGGTCCGCGCCACTCTGCTGTGCCACGCTCGCGACGGTGGCGCAGACTGCGCCGGTAGCAAAGAGCAGGCTGTCGCCCGGTAGGAACGGGGTCACCACCAGGCCGGTTTCGGCAAACACGATCAGCCCCAGCATGGCATAGGTCAGACCAGCGCCAAGCGTCTCCACGATCTGTGCCAGGTTCTCGCGTAAGGCGCTCGGTTGCGAGACCAGCTGCCAGAGATCATGAAGGAAGGGATCCATGGGTCAGTGCGCCTCAGCTCGATGGTGCGGAAACGGTCGCGGCCCAGCGTGATGCCGGGCCGCAGACGTGAAAGAGGACGGGGCGGGATTCGAACCCGCGTTACGGAGTAATACCCCGTAAACCGGTTTAGCAAACCAGCGCCTTCAGCCACTCGGCCACCCGTCCAGGGTGAGGTGCAAAGTCTAGCAGAGTGCCTCCGGCGTTGCCATCACCGTCTGGCGGTCACTGCGCGTCGTAGAGTTCAAGAATACCGGTGGGGGAGTCGTAGGCGCCCCCCTGCAGTCGCGCCAATGCGGGGGCTGTGGATGTGCAGTACGCCAGGCGGCCTTGCTCGAAACTAGCCGTCAGGAACGGCGCCCCGGGGTCCGTGGTGATGGCAATGTGTGTCCATCGCCCGTGGCGATCGACAGAAATGTGCGCCGTCTCTGGAATCTTTACAGCGGTAATGACGCCGGCACGATCAATGATCGCCGTGCACTCGACCCGTGCTTGGGTCTCCAAGTGATGATGCCCGTGCTGCCAGCAACATTCCAAGTGCAGGACCGCCGATGCGTACGACTGTCGCCCGTCGAGCGCCTCAGCACTCACCGTCCACGCAATCTCTAGCCGCGCGGTTTGCGCCTCGCGGACGTGTTGACGCGACGTTGCATGCGGAGGGGCAATCGTCATTGCCGTGGCTCCAGCGCGCCGAACAGGGCGCCGATTCCGCCGCCGTCGCCGGAGAGGAATTGAGTAGCAAGCGCATTTGCAGAGCAAACGAACAACTCAATGTCGTTGAGTTTGCGATCAAGTTCGCCGGCGCGTGTGGTGGTTTCTTGATCCGCGCCAGTGCGAGGGACCATGGCTGCTGCCTTGCGACACTCCCCAACCAGCGCCAGCAGTGGATCGATCTCGCGCTGCTTACGCACGCGGATGACCGTGGAGAAGAGGGTGAGCACATCCTGCTCAGCCTGGTAGTAGTCCTTGCGATCAGCCTTGTTGTGGGTGCGCTGCACGATGCCCCAGTCCACCAGGGTGCGAAGTGTCATCGAGGCATTGCCGCGACTGATCCCCAGGCGGAGCACCAATTCGTCAGCATTGACGCTGCGTCCCTCAACAAAGAGCAGGGCATGAACTTCAGCCATGCTGCGCGGCACCCCCCATGACGATGCCATACGCCCCCAGTGCTCCACGAACTGCTGGTGTGCGTCGGCCAGCCGTTCCGCGGCGTGGGCGTTGCAAGCTGGTACTTCGGGGCGGGATGCGGGCACGGGAACAAATGTATGCGCGGTCGGCACTTCCGGCACGTAATCCTGAAAGGAAAGCCCCCGACCATGTGGTCGGGGGCTGCAAATCCTTCAGTTCGCCTTGGGTTTTTTACGGGGCAACGCCGCCGCCTGGGTTAAAGATGTCAACCGCAATGGCAAACCCTAGTAAGTCATGCAGGACGCTATATCCCGAGTTGGTCA
>CAMDCW010000213.1 GCA_945890745.1 Phycisphaera mikurensis NBRC 102666 | reverse complement strand
ATGAGTGTCACCGCGGCAAGTGCGGCCAACAGTCCGGCGTTGAGGAAGATGAGCGGACGAAGCGATGTGCGCGACATATGAATCTCCGGGACTGCTGTGTAGCGCGCTGTACGGGCGCGTGCCCTGTTTGCCACACGGCTAAACAGGACGCGGGCAGGATACCGGGTTCAAAGCCAAATTCGCGGTGAAGACGCTTTCTTTCACCGCGGCAGGGTCACCACCCGCGCAGTGATTCTGGGCGGGTGCTACCGCTCGATTCCTGTTGGTAGGCCGCGTTGCACTACGCAATCCCCCGATTCGTGATCAAGTACAAGCCGCCAATGCTCGCGATCTGCGTCAGCCAGCATCGCCCGCTTGGTGAGCATGGTCTGGTACGGAAGCATGTCGTAACCCAAACTTGCGGCGGGGTGCGCATGATGAATGGTGGGCATGGTGTCGCCTGGGAAACACACCGTTCCCTTGCCGTCGTTCCATAGCACCATGTGGTGGCCCCAGGTGTGCCCTGGTGCGGCGCGCACACGTATGCCGGTGACTGGCTCCGCGTCGCCATCGTGAAGGACGACATGGCTGTGCAGCGGCTCAAGGTTGGCGGGCAAATACGTGCGCGACATCGTGCTCTTGTTCGCAAGGGCGTCTAACCATTCTTGGCGCTGCACGTGGACGTTCGCGTTTGGAAAAACCAGCTCCAAAGCGCCGTTTGCACTCAATCGAGTCAAGCCGCCTGCGTGGTCAAAGTGCAGATGAGTCAGAATGACGTGGGTGATTGACGCTGGGTCGACGTCTATTTCTTGAAGCGCATGTTCCACAGTACGAACACGGCCATCCGTGCTGCGCTCAAAGAGATAGATCGCTTCTTCCTTCGCAGTCCACTTGCTGCCAGCACCCGACTCCACCAATATGCGCTCGACCACCCCGCTCTTCGTGGTGTGCTCCAGGAGCACGCAGTTCATGGCAAGGCCAATGCGATTGTCCGCATCGGGCTCAATCCACTTGCTCCACATGGACTTGGGGATCAGTCCAAACATGCCGCCCCCATCAAGGCGAAATCCCCCTGCGCGGAGGATTCGCCATGAAAACAAGGGAGTTTCAGCGGTCAAACGGACCTTTCGTCACGCCTTCACCACGCGCGCCTTGCCGGTACCGGCAGGAACAGTGGCCATGGCGTTACGGGTGTCCACCACCAGCTTGGCGTTCTTGGCAAGGTTGGTGTAGTCGACAGCATCGTGGTCGGTGAGGATCAGCACACAGTCGCTTGACTTGAGGTTTGCTTCATTCAGCTCAACACTCTTGAGATCGATCCGATACTTGCGCATGGATGGATAGGAAGGAATGTGCGGATCGTGATAGGTCACTTCAGCGCCCTTGTCGCGAAGGAGCTCAATGATCTCTGCACTTGGGCTCTCGCGTGAGTCATCGATGTTCTTCTTGTACGCAACACCGATCACCAGAACCTTGGATCCCTTGATGCTCTTGCAGTCATCGTTCAGTGCGCTCTGGGTGCGCTCAAGGACGTAGTGCGGCATAGCGGTATTGATTTCACCGGCGAGCTCAATGAATCGGGTGATGCGACCAACTTCCTTCGCCTTCCATGTGAGGTAGAAGGGGTCGATCGGAATGCAGTGGCCACCAAGTCCTGGGCCTGGATAGAACGGCATAAATCCGAACGGCTTGGTGCCGGCGGCGGCAACCACCTCCCAGACATCAATATTCATGTCTGTGAGCACGGTCTTCATTTCATTGACAAGCGCAATGTTGACCGCGCGGAAGATGTTCTCAAGAAGTTTGGCTGTTTCAGCCACTTCGGCGCTGGAAACAAAGTGCGCCTTGCTGACCACGCGGCTGTACAGGGCGTATGCCAACTTGCCGGATACTTCGTCGGTGCCACCAACCAGCTTCGGAATCACCGAGGCGGAGAAGTTTGGGTTACCCGGATCTTCACGCTCTGGGCTGTACGCCAAGAAGAAGTCTTCGTTGCGCTTCAGTCCAGTGGCGTCAAGAATTGGACCCATCTCATCGCGCGTGGTGCCCGGGTAGGTGGTGCTCTCCAGCACAACCAACTGTCCCTTGCGGAGCACCTTGGCAACAAGCTTGGTGGAGTCAAGAACGAACGAAAGGTCTGGCTCTTTGTGATGGCCAAGCGGTGTTGGCACGCAAATCAAAATCGCGTCGGCCTTCTGGAGGTCAACTGGATTTGTGGTGCCTAGGAAACCGGCGTTTGACTTGATGTAATCAAAGAAGTCCTGCCCAAGGTGATGGATGTACGGCTTGCCCGCCTGGATGCTGTCAATCTTGCGTTGGTCGATGTCGAAGCCGACCACCTTGAAGCCCGCCTTCAGGCAGGCGTGCGAGAGTGGCAGTCCAACGTAGCCGAGGCCGACGATGCCGACAGTGGCGGTCTTGGATTCGATCTTTTTGAGAAGTTCGGTAGCGATGGCGTTCATGGTTATTTCTAGTCCAAATTCAGTGGGTTGAAGTGTTGATTGAAGATCTCAAGACCGTATTCATCGGCGAAAAATCTGGCCGAAATAAGTAACTCACACCAGATTCTCTGGATTCTCCAGCAGCCCCACCACCGTATTCAGGAAGCGGGCGCCTTCTGCCCCGTCCACCACGCGGTGATCGCAACTGAGGGACAGTGGAAGCGAGAGACCAGCATAGAAACGACCGTCTTTCACCATCACGCGCTCTTTCGCGCGCCCGGCGGCAAGGATGGCCACTTCGGGGTAATTAATGATCGGCGTAGCAAACATGCCGCCATAACTACCGACGTTGGAGATGGTGAACGTGCCACCCATCGACTCTTCGCGCTTGATGGATCGATCCTTGCACGCACTGGCAAGACGCTTGATCTCATTGGCAAGTTCAACGGGCGACTTCTTCTCTGCGTCCTTGATCACCGGGACCATCAGCCCCGCATCGGTATCGACCGCGCAACCCAAGTTCACTGGACCCTTGATCAGAATCTCACTATTGGCATCATCAGTGATGGCATTGAGCGTTGGGTGCTTCTTTAGCGCCTTGCAAATCGCGGCCATGATGAACGGCAACATGCTCAGCTTCTGCCCAGTGACGCGGCTGTATTCCTTGCGCTTCTGGTCAAGTTGAGTGATGTCTGCTTCGTCAACAACCGTGAAGTGCACTGTGGTCCGCACGCTGCGGTCAAGGCTCTCGGCGATCTTGCGACGCACGCCACGGAACGGCACGCGCTGGGTGACACCGTTCTGATCAATGAACACCGATCCTGCTGCAATGGCCGTGGAACGTGGCGCAAAGCCGGCGCTTGGCGCAGTGCTCGCCACTGCAGCGCCATTACCGGTACCGGCAAAGGACTCAATGTCGGAGGCAGTCACACGCCCACCACGACCACTGCCCGGAATGCGTTGAATGTCGACGCCAAGCTCGCGCGCGATGCGACGCACCGCCGGCGTTGCCAGCGCCTTGCCCTCACGGGAAACCACGGCGACTTCCGAAACGCGACGCGCAAAGCGGTCGCTGACGGTCAGTGTTCCACTCATGGTGCCAACCACGGTTCCTTGGTCATCAGCAGCCGCAGGGGCGCCAGCCGCCACTTGCGCAGATACGCACGACGCGGCGGTCTGGGAACTGCCATTGCTACTTGCACTCGCCGCCGGCTTCGCAGCCGCACTGCTCGAGCCGCTCGTACTTGGCGCGCTCTTCGCCGCCGCACCGACCGGCACGTACCGGACCAGCACCGCGCCGACTTTGATGATGTCGCCAGCCTTGCCACAGATCTCTGTCAGCGTGCCAGCCCATGGCGAGGGAACCTCAACCAATGCCTTATCCGTCTGCATCTCGGCGAGCGTCTGGCTCTCCTTGACGGTGTCGCCAGCTTTGACCTTCCAGTCGATGAGTTCAGCCTCGGCGAGGCCCTCACCCAGGTCAGGAAGGAGGAAGTGGCTCTTGTCGCTCGGTTGCTTGATTCCGGCCAT
>CAMDCW010000212.1 GCA_945890745.1 Phycisphaera mikurensis NBRC 102666 | reverse complement strand
AATCATGATGATTCCCTCCGCCCGTATGCCGGTATGGAACTTGCAGGAATTCGAATTGCTAAACAAGCGGTGCACCGCCTCGCTGACGGTCGGCAGCTCTTGGTTTGCCACGGCGACGAATTCGATCTGGTCGTGCAACACTCCAAATTGCTTTCCATGCTGGGCACGTATGGATATGACTATCTAGTGCAACTCAACCGAGTGGTCAACGGAATCCGTTCATGCCTTGGCCTGGGGCGCTGGTCTTTCTCACAGACCATCAAGAAGCAGGTGAAGAGTGCCTGCACATTCATCTCCAAGTTTGAAGAGGTGCTGGCCGATGAAGCGCGACGCCGCTCACTGGATGGTGTGATTTGCGGGCATATCCATGAGCCGCGGATCGACCGTCGTGCGGATGGCCTGACCTACGCAAACTGCGGCGATTGGATCGAGCGCGCATCAGCGTTGGTTGAACATGCCGACGGCCGACTGGAAATCATTGACGTCGAGGCACTCCTGCGCGAGGCCGGATGGAAGCCGGACCCCACGGAGCACCCGGAACATCTCAGTATTCCAGAACTCGCAGTCGACGAGGAAGGCGCGCATGCGCACTGAACAACGAACTATGGCGCCTCGCCTGATGAATGTGGCGTTCTGCAGCAGCTCGGTTGGATGCGGGCATACCCGCGCATCAGTAGCCATTCACGACGCGCTCCGCGCTCGGGGGCAACTTTCCGAAGCCACGTTCATCGAGGCGCTTGAACACGCACCACGTTGGTTCAGCACGGTGTATCGCGATGGCTACCTTCGCGCCATTCGCCACGCTCCACGCGTGGTCGGCGCGATTTATAACAGTACGGATATTCCACGCCGCGATCGCAGGCCGCTCGGGCCAGCGCTCGATCGCTTTGAAGATCGCGTCATGGCAAATTTCCGTGCGCACCCCGGACTGCATGCTGCGGATGTAGTGGTGTCCACGCACTTTCTGACGAGCGCGCTGCTTGGGCGCATGCGCATGCGAGGCGAACTTCGAGCACCAGTAGTGACCGTCGTGACCGATGAACATCCACACGCCGTGTGGCTGCACCGAGGTGTCGACTTGACGTGCGTTGCCAGCCGAGCCGCTCGTACCGCGGCTATCGCAGGCGGTATGGATCCAGCCCGAGTGGAGATCACCGGCATTCCAATCGATCCACGTTTCTGCATGACTCATCAGCGGTCGTTCGCGGTAACGGAACAGCCCCGACCGATGATCTTGGTCTGCGGCGGCGGGCACGGACTTGGCGACATTCCAGCAGTGGTTCGATCACTGCTTGCCACATCCTTGCACTGCACGATTGTTGTCGTGTGCGGTAAGAACGCTGCCCTGGAAGTAGCGATGCGCGGACTGCAGTCGTCAGGCAATGCGGAAGGCGCCAGTGGCCCCGAATTGCGCGTGCTCGGCTACAGCAACGCCATGCACGAACTGATGGCCGCCGCCGATCTCATGGTGGGCAAACCCGGCGGTCTCACCACCACCGAAGCCCGTGCCGTGGGGCTCCCAATGGTGCTGTTGCAGCCAATTCCAGGGCAAGAAGAGCGAAACGCGGACATGTTGGTGTCTCTCGGCGCTGCTGTTCGCGCGCAGCGTGCCACAGATGCTGGACCAGCCGTTGCCGCCATCATCGGTGACCCCGTTCGTCTACGGAGCATGCGGATCGCCGCCAGTGCCGCTGGGAATCCACGAGCCGCATTTGACGTGGCTACCGGCATCAGCGCACTGCTTGCGCAAGGGAACCAATGCGAACGCTCAGACCGGTTGCTTGGTCGACCAGCTGCATAAGCGGCTGTAGCCCGCCGCATCGGGTCAACTCAATCCGGTCGCGAAGCACTTGAAGCCATGACCACGGTTTAAATCACCGAATCATGAGTAGCCAGGTTGTGAGCCGGAGCAGTATTCAACTGCACCAACTTGGCACCCTGCACTTCCTTTGCAGCGTCCGGATCAACATAATCGCTGTGGCAATTCGCCTTTCCTTCTTCAGCGCCCACTGCCTTGCGGGTCTTTGACGCCAGTTTGTGAATTTCATCGGGGCTCAAGACTCCGCGCTTGGCAAGAATCTCTTGTTGCTCCACGCTGAGGGCGGCGCTCTTCACCGGCTTGCCGCGCTGATACTCCTCATCCTTACCGCTGGCGAATTCCTGAATTTCCTTACTGATGCGCACACTGCACCAGTCATGACCACACATGGCGCAGAAATCCGTATCAACATCAAGGTCCTCATCGTGATACGCACGAGCGGTGTCTGGATCAAAGCTCAACTCAAAGTGCTTCTCCCAATTCAGTGCTGCGCGAGCCTTGGTGAGTTCATCGTCGCGATCGCGCGCGCCCGGAATACCAAGCGCTACATCCGCTGCATGAGCGGCGATTTTGTAAGCAATACACCCTTGTTTCACGTCATCCTTCTTGGGAAGCCCCAAGTGTTCCTTGGGCGTCACGTAGCACAACATGCTGGCTCCGTGATAGCCCGCGGCAGTGGCGCCAATGCAACTGGTGATGTGATCGTAGCCAGGAAAGATGTCCGTGACGAGCGGCCCAAGAACATAGAACGGCGCGCCATGGCACAACGTGCGCTGCAGTTTCATGTTGAATTCAATCTGATCGAACGGCACGTGCCCTGGGCCTTCAACCATCACTTGCACGCCCATCCGCCAAGCGCGCTCAGTCAGCTCGCCGATCGTTTCCAGTTCCGCCAACTGCGCGCGGTCTGTGGCATCAGCCAGTCCGCCGGGTCGAAGGCCATCGCCAATTGAGAAGGTCACATCGTGGCGACGAAGTACTTCGCAGATTCGCTCCCACCCGTCATACATGGGATTCTGCTTGTTGTTCACAAGCATCCACTTGGCGAGCAGTGATCCACCGCGACTCACAATTCCGATCAATCGACGCTTGATGAACGGCAAATGTTCGCGCAGGACTCCCGCGTGAATGGTGAAGTAGTCAACGCCTTGACGCGCCTGGTGCTCCAACGTCTCCAGAATCATCGACTCATCCAGGTCTTCAAGCTTTCGCCCAATGATCATTGAATAGATTGGCACAGTGCCAATCGGTACGGTGCTGTTTCGAATAAGGGCTTCACGACATTCGTCCAAATTGCCGCCCGTGGACAGGTCCATGACCGTATCCGCGCCCCATTTTTCAGCCCATTTCAACTTTTCTACTTCTTCGTGCGTCCCACTGGAGACCGGCGACGCGCCCATGTTGGCATTGATCTTGGTCTTGGAAGCGCGCCCAATGGCCATTGGATCAAGCCCATACCCAAGGTGAGTAATGTTGGCGGGGATCACCATGCGACCGGCAGCGATCTCATCGCGCACTTGTACTGCAGTGAGGTGCGTTTCGCGCTCCGCCACGCGCGTCATCTGCGCAGTGACAATGCCAAGTCGCGCGCTCTCAAGTTGAGTCACCGCAACAAATCCCTTGGGATAGACAACGCGCATCCACTCGCCGCGTGCGCTGACAAAGTCCACCGTGCTGTGTGCGGGACCATGACTGCTGTCCTGATGACTGCTGGTCGGTGCTGTAGCCAATCGCGTGCATGACCATCCCGTTGGGAGAAAGTCCCAAGCAGTGCGAACGCTCGGCTCCGGCATCCCGGGTGTATCTGGTGAACTAAATGCCAGCGGTCCGCCAATATCCGCGCGCCGTGCAAAGCTGCCAGCGGTGGTGCCCTGCGCTTCCGACGACGGGTTGTGTGCACCATGAAGGGGAAGTGCGTATCCGGCTGCGGTAGTAGTAGTCATCTGATCATCCTCAAAGAAAGGGGCGGCCAAGCAATGCTGACCACTATCCAAATCGGTTTAGGGATGAACAGCACTGCCGCACGGGTGCGGTACATGCCATTCGCTTCCCTACGCCGGTACGAACCGGGTCAGGTTCCGCGGGTACTTCTCAGCGGACCACAAACGTGGCCGCGCCCCGAGCGAATCCGGAAAGTCTATGCCGGAG
>CAMDCW010000211.1 GCA_945890745.1 Phycisphaera mikurensis NBRC 102666 | reverse complement strand
GAGCCATCGCGCGCTGGCTCCACGCGCGCGTAGTGACCGCTTGCAACAAACTGCGCGTCGATCTGCTGCGCATAGTCATGCAGCTTGCCGAACTTCAGCCAATCGTTGCAGCGCACGCATGGGTTCGGCGTGCGGCCAGCGTTGTACTCGCCAACAAAGTAATCAATGATGCGACCGAAGTCCTTCTTGAAGTTCACCACATAGAACGGGATATCGAGCTTGGCGGCAACCAAGCGCGCATCGGCAGCGTCATTGATGGAGCAGCACCCTTGATGCCCGATCTTCAGTGAGACTCCGGGCGTGCTCGCGCCGGACGCACCTGCAATCGCACACTGATCGGCGCGCTCGAGTTCATCGAATGTCTCACCCGGGCTTCCAAGCCGCATGAACACCCCGACCACGTCATGACCCGCACGCTTGAGGAGCGCGGCGGCGACGGACGAATCAACGCCGCCTGACATGGCAAGTAGAACGCGGGGCATGGGTGCAAATTACACGGAGTGGCGAATCGGGAACTACAACGCTTTCAACTACCCCCTACTCCCCCAACCACCCCGCGAACCGCTCCTGCAGGATCGGCTCCGTCATCCACGACTGGTCCGGCATCGGATCCGCCATGCAATCCTCCACCGTGCGCAAGCGTGGCAGCGAAACCGATGACGGCGTGCCGCGCTGCGTGATCCAACTGATGCGCTTCGCTTGCACAATGGCGTCAGCAATCTCTGCAGTCAGACGCACGTCGCCAATCACGTAGTCACACACCAGCTGATGGTTGCCCGCAAGCCACTCCTTCGGCGCATCCGCTCCGCTCATCAACTTCTTCATTTGAATGCCCATGCCTTCGCCAACTTTGGCAAGGCCAACAGGGAATCCCTTCAACTTGAAGAACTGGAACATCGGGTCGTAAATCTTGAGCGCTACGCGCCGCGCCGCGGGCATGTCGCGCGCGGCGTGCCCGATCCAGCGCATATCGAATGACAGACCGTTCCACGCAACCAACATGTGGCCGAGCTTCTGCATCGACTCCAAGTACTGCAGCAATTCCTGCGCAGCGTCCGGCGCCATCATGGGAAGCGGCACGCCCGACGCGGACTTTGACATCCACAGGCGCTCCTCGCCACCAACGGCGTGCGTGGCGGCAACAGCAATGTCAAACGGACCGAAACTGTCCAGATCCTGCCCAGAGCCAAGATCAATGATGTTCGCCGTCTCGATATCGAATGTGATGATCCCCATATGTAGAGCGGAGGGTAGCACCTCAAGATGCTGCCCTCCGCTGCTAGGCGATCAATGTTGTACGAATCAGCTGCGCCGACGACGTCCCGCGAGCCCCGCCACTCCAAGAAGCGCGATGGCGCCGGGAGCAGGGACAGCCGTGAAGTCGACGTCCATCATCCAAAGACCAGGCTGTGACAATGGAGTAGAGCCCCAACTTGCGTAGAAGAGCTTGTAGTACTCCCGACCAACAGTGGCGGCAAGCGTCATCGGACCTGGGGTCTGTGCAAAGTCAATCAACGAACCAATCTGGTTTCCACCATTGGATGCGGTGTAGTCATCAAACTTCGCCAGGCGAAGGAAGCCACCGCCACCTGAAAGGTAGGTGCTATTCCACGTCATCACAAAGTCTTCCGATGACTGGAATCCCTGCTGCATGGAGAACTCGCGCGATGTAGTGCCGATCAGCTCCGTCACGTACAGACCAATGCCCCCAGGGGTGAACGCACTAAAGGTCGCTCCGCCGTACGCGCCAAACAGAAAGGTGTCTCCCGCAACGGGCGATCCCGATGTCGAGGAATCCCATGTAAACATGTCATCTTCATCGGTAGTACCGTGAAGACCAATGAACGCATAGGACTGCGGCCCGCCGAGCCCGGTGATGTTTGCGTAATAACCGGCAAACGCGGTCGGGGCGAATGCAACTGCCGTAGCAGCAACAAGGGAGACCAACTTCGAACTGCTCATGTGGTAATCCTTCAATAGAACGGTTTTTGACAGCTGCAGAGCGCTCAAAGGAACTAGCTCGCCAACCGATCGCTCAGAACGCAGAGGCGACCCTCAATAGAAGTCACGAAATCGAACCCCTGCGCCCATCATGAAATAAATCGAATTTGTGAGATTTGTTGGATAACTGCCGCCCCGGACCGCCCCGTACCCTCCCCCACATGCCACTCCTCTACGCAGGCATCGACGAAGCCGGCTACGGCCCGCTGCTGGGCCCACTCTGCGTGGGCTGCGCGATGTTTGTGTTGCCCGAAGTGCGCGAACCCGCCCTGGCTGACGTCCGCCCGCCCTGCCTGTGGCGCGCGCTTGCACCCGCGGTGTGTCGCACCACCACTGACCGTCGACATCGCATCGCGATTGAAGACAGTAAGAAACTCAAGGGCGCGAAAGATGCGGTTGGTCATCCACTGCGCCATCTTGAGCGCGGCGTGAGTGCGTTTGCATCCGCGTGCCCCGGTGCGCCCAATGCATGGGAGTCCGATGCTGCCCTGCTTGCAGCACTCGGCGCCTCGCCAACACCACCTCCGATCGGTGATGCGTGGCATTCTGAAACCTTGCCGCTTCCTGTTGGGAACTATGCGCCCGCCCTACGTATCGCCGCAAGCATGTTGCGCACCACGCTGATGAAATGCAATATGTCGTGCTTAGAACTGCGCGTTCGTGCCATTGACGCGCGCGAGTTCAACGCGCAAGCCGCGCAGATCTCCAACAAGGCCACCATCAACTTCATGGCCGCCATGCGCCATGTGGAACGCGTGCGCGTCGCCGCGGTTGAACATGGAATCGACGCGTGGATCGCACTTGACCGCCAAGGCGGACGCACCAGTTACCGCGAACCGCTGCAGACAAGCTTTCCGGAAGCGCGCATTCGGATCATCGATGAATCAGACGCGCTCTCCCGCTATCGCTTGGAGTTTCCAGCGATCGGCGGGGGCGCCACGCCGGCGCACGGCATCACCATCAGCTTTGAACTTGGCGGCGAGGGGCGCAACTTGCCAATCGCCCTCGCTTCCATGGCCGCCAAGTTCACCCGCGAACTGCACATGCGCCGCATGAACGCGTTCTTTGCACACCATGTGGCGGAACTCAAGCCAACCGCGGGCTATGTTCAGGACGGCAGACGCTGGATGGAACAAGTGGGCCCCGCCGCTCGCACCTTGGGCATTCCTGACGAAGCCCTGGTTCGCACCCGCTAAAGCCGCCGATAACACCCGAAACGCCCTCCGGCTTGTGGCATCTGCCACGCCGCGATATCCTCCCCAATCTAACTTTTTTTCGCCCACTTCCACGGATAAAGACCAATGGCTATTGACCTCAATAAGGTTCGCAATATCGGAATCTGCGCCCACATCGACGCTGGTAAGACCACCGTCACTGAGCGCATTCTTTTCTACACAGGCAAGATCTACAAGGTCGGTGAAGTGCATGAAGGCACCGCCACCATGGACAGCCTCCAGGAAGAGCAAGAGCGCGGCATCACCATCCAGAGTGCTGCAACCACTTGCCCGTACACCTTCCGTGGCGATGATTACAAGATCAATCTGATCGACACCCCGGGACACGTTGACTTCACCATCGAAGTGGAGCGCTCGCTCCGCGTGCTCGATGGCGCAGTGGCAGTGTTCGACGGCAAGGAAGGCGTTGAAGCGCAGTCCGAAACCGTGTGGCGCCAGGCCGACCGTTACGGCGTTCCGCGCATGTGCTTGATCAACAAGATGGACAAGCTTGGTGCTGACTTTGACTTCAGCTTCAAGTCACTCCGCGCACGCCTTGGCGCAAACGCCATCGCCATCCAGATTCCAATCGGCTTCGGCAACGACTTCAAGGGCATCATCGACTTGATGACCATGAAGGCGATGTATTGGACCGCTGAAGATCAGGGCGTGAACGTCACCATCAAGGACATTCCTGCCGACCTGCAAGACACGGCTGAGCTGTGGCGCGGCGAAATGGTGGAAAAGATCGCGGAAATCGATGATTCGCTCACCGAGAAGTTCCTCAC
>CAMDCW010000210.1 GCA_945890745.1 Phycisphaera mikurensis NBRC 102666 | reverse complement strand
GGGTTGCCAGTGCGCGCACTGGCGGCATCACGAGCGGTTCGCCACAGGTCACTAAAGGTGATCTCAGAAATACCTGCACCGCGTGCGGTGAGCTGTAGTTGGAATTGCGCGACCTTGGCGTCGAGTGAGCCGATCGGCGTGGCTTTTTCGGTGGGCGAACCAGGCGCAGCCGCGATCCATGCAAGTTCGTCGGCAGCGGGCTTGGCGATGGCGGGGGCCGTTGCCGACGTGGTGGTTGTTGGCGGCGTAGCGGTGGACTGGGCGCCTTGCGGTGCGGTGGCCGTAGCGGTGCTTGGCGCAACAGCGTCCGCAGATGCGGTGGCGCCGGTGGTTGTGGCAGCCACCGGACCACTGCCGCCGTTACGACCAGTGATGATGATTCCTGCGATCCCGGCGACCACTGAAATCAGCGCAGCAGTGAGCAGAAATCGGCGGATGTTGAAGACGGATTGCTTCCGGGAGGCCGGAGAATTACTGTTCATAGTGTTCAGTTCGGTAACGCGCTCGGCGCGTTGGTCGGGATGCGATGCCGGCCATACAGCCGGGCCTCAGCGTCCTTCAAGCAGTCGGTCGCCGAGCCAATCGTAGAGCTCAGGGATCGCGTGGATCTTGGCAACGGTAATGTCAATGTCGTACGGAAGTCGGTGAAATTCGATGCGGTGTTTGTCCTCGCCAGCATCGGTGTCGAGGATGGCATATGAGGCGCGGGGATCGCCGTCGCGTGGCTGCCCAACGGAGCCGGGATTGATAATGGCCTTTTGCACCGGATCAACGTTGAAAGTGCGGTCTGGCAGTTCGTCAGGCTTCCAGAACTCTTGATCCTCAGTGAACACGCCCGGATGGTGCGTATGACCCACCAAGCACATGCGATCGAAGCGACCAAAGATGCTCTCCAACTTATGCGGATTGTTAATCGCATCGTCGGGAAAGAGGTATTCATTGATCGGCCGCCGGGGCGATCCGTGCACGCAGAGGTAATTGTTGTCGTTGACGCGCACCTTGAGGTGACCAAGAAAGTTCCAGCGGCGTTCACCGGCAATGGTGTCTTCTTTAGCGGCGGCCTCAAACTGGCGACGAGTCCAGTAGGCAGCCTGCTCAGCGGCAGAGTTGAAATTGGTTGGCTCGTACAGGACGCCAAAGTCGTGATTCCCAAGGAGAGACCATTCGCAGCGTTCGGCAACAAGGTCAGCACAGGCAACCGGGTCTGGACCGTAGCCGATCAAATCGCCGAGGCAAATGATGCGTTGCACTTTGCGCTGTTCAATGTCGGCCAAGACCGCTTCGAGGGCGGACAGGTTCGAGTGGATGTCGCTAATGATGGCGGTTCGCAAGGGGGGTCCTGAAGCGGTCGGATGCTAGCAAAAAGGCAGATTTCCGCTCGAATGGCAAGGGGTAGGGTTTCAGGGATGGTTCGCCGCGCTGTTGGGCAGCCGGGGTCGGTCGCGCCGCGCCGGAGATCCCTACGATGTGCACCCTTCACCTGCACTCACCTTTACGAGGAACTGACCCATGGCAGACGCAAAGCATTATGACCTCATCGTGATCGGCGGCGGACCCGGCGGCTATGTCGGAGCAATTCGCGCGGCGCAACTTGGCAAGAAAGTGGCGTGCATCGAGCGCGCCAAGCTCGGCGGAGTTTGCCTGAACTGGGGATGCATTCCGACCAAGGCCCTGCTGCATGCGGCCAGCGTCTATACGGAAGCATTCAAGCACGGTGCTGACATGGGCTTTGAGGTGGACCCCAAGAACGTCAAGCTGGATTGGTCCAAAGTCATCGGTCGTTCGCGCAATGTTGCGGGCACGCTGAATGGTGGCATTGGATTCCTTCTCAAGAAGAACAAGATCGAGCATGTTCAAGGACACGCAAAGATCATCGCTGGCAAGACGGCTGGTGGACCGTGCAAGGTTCAGGTTTCGAAGGCGGATGATGATTACTATCGAGGAACCGGCGCGGTTTCCAAGGATGACATGATCATCACGGCCGACAAGATTCTGATTGCTACCGGTGCGGCGCCGCGCGAACTGCCATTTGCCCCAAAGGATGGCAAGACAATCATCTCGAGCTACGAGGCGATGAATTTGCCAGCACGACCAGAGTCGATGGTGATTGTCGGAAGCGGCGCGATAGGCATGGAATTCGCTTACTTCTACAACGCGTTCGGTACGAAAGTGACCGTCGTGGAGATGCTCGATCGCATTATGCCGGTTGAGGATGATGAGATTTCCAAGGAAGCGCTGAAGATCTTTAGCAAGCAGGGCATTGAGTTCAAACTCGGCTGCATGACCAAGGCCGTGGAGAAGACGGCGAAGGGAGCGAAGGTCACGATCGAAGATCAGGCGACCAAGAAGTCTGAGACAATTGACGCAGAGAAGGTGCTGGTGGCGATCGGCGTTGCAGGCCGCTTTGAAGGGCTATTTGACGCGTCACTTGGTCTGAAGACGGACAAGGGGCACATCTCTACGGACTACATGGAGAAGAAAGACAAGGCGACATACGCAACCAGCGTGCCGGGCGTCTATGCGATCGGCGACGTCATTGGCGGTCCGTGGCTTGCGCACGTTTCGAGTGAAGAAGCAATTGTGGCGGTCGAGCGAATGTTTGGACATGCATCAACTGGCGTGCACTACGACGCGATTCCTGGTGCGACGTACTGCAACCCGCAAGTAGCGAGCGTTGGTTTGACAGAGCGGGCGGCGAAAGAGAAGGGCATTGAGTATCGCGTCGGTAAGTACAGCCTGAAGAGTCATGGCAAGGCCATTGCCGACGGCGCGGCTGAGGGCATGGTCAAGTTGATTGTCAGCAAGAAGTACGGCGAGATCCTTGGTGGTCACATCATTGGCGAGAACGCCAGTGAGTTGATCCACGAGATTTGCGTGGCGAAGGCCCTTGAGGGAACGGTGGACGACATCATTGCGACGATGCATGCGCATCCAACGATGGCAGAGAGCATGCACGAAGCAGCCCTTGGCGCCGAAGGTCGCATGATCCACGGCTAACCCTAAATTCGTCCCGTTCCTCCCGGACCATTTTCTGGCGGTCTTCCGCGCGGGCGGCGGCGCAAGGGGCGGCCGAGTACGGCCTCCATGCGGTCGATCCATTGATCATCAGCGAGCGGATCGCCGTTCGTGGTGGCGGCGTGGATCTTTCGTCTTAATAATTCTGGTTGCTCGACATCAAGACTATCTCGCCACGCGTTGACGTCGGCGCATGGCCGATAGTCCGTCGAAATGATCGCTGGCTTTGGACCGAGTCCCGCGTGCCATGCGGCGCTTGACCAGCGCCAGTCACAAGGATTACTGGTGAGCTTTGCGGCGACAGGATTGCGTTCGATGTATCGGAGCGCGGCGATGGTGTGTTCGTCATCCATTGGCGCGGCGTAGAACGCCCCTTGCCAGTTTGGGCCAACATCGCGAAGACCGACGTTTATCCAGCGCGATAGGAAGGCCGTGGCGCGACCGATCATGAGGCTTAACGCATCTTCGCTGGGTGGGGTTAGGCACATGTGGAAGTGGTTGTTCATGAGCACGAAGCCGCCAACCAGTACTCCTGTTCGGTTCGCCCATTGGGCGAGGAGGTCGATGAGAATCGCCTTGGAGTCGTTGGATTCAATGATGTAACGACCATGGGCGGCCCGTTGGGTCACATGGTGCGGAACGCCGGGGATGATGGCCCTTCGTCGTCGAGGCATAGACGCATCATGCCCACGCGCAGGCGACATTTCAAAAGTCGTGCCGAATTTCACCGCAGATAAATTGGTCCGGGAGGAACGGGAGGAATGGGACGAATTTAGAGGAGGCTGGTGCCGGTCATTTCGGGGGGCTGTGGGCAGCCCATCATTGCCAACATTGTTGGCGCGATGTCTGCTAGCCGTCCGCCCTCCCGTAGTTGCACACCACGGAACGCCTCGCCCACCACAAACAACTCCACGGTGAAATTCGTGTGCGCCGTCTGGGGCTCACCCGTCTTGGGGTCCTTCATCTGCTCTGCGTTTCCGTGATCCGCCGTGATCACCAAGCTCCCGCCCCGTGCCAGCGCTGCTTCCATTATCTG
>CAMDCW010000209.1 GCA_945890745.1 Phycisphaera mikurensis NBRC 102666 | reverse complement strand
CTGCGCTCCACAAGGTTCCGCTTAGCCTCGGGCGAATCTGTTCGTCCGGTTGGCACCCACGGGGCGTACGTCCAACTGCCGGACTTCTCAGTTTCACACGCCGCTTACCGAGGATCCCGTGCTCACTGCGGGGGCTCGAACACGGAAGGAACGTTGACAACCAGGGTTGGGAACCCGTTTTCCTGGCCGCGCTCGCCGGAGAGGACAGGGCCGCGCTCAGCGGCCGTCCTCGTAAGGCGAATGCGGGCCAGTAGGAAAGCGTGATGCAACAACGCAGCCCAGTACGAAAGCGCCATGCAACAACGCAGCCCAGCACGAGCCCACAATGCCACAACGCGGACTAGTACGCAGGCGTTATGCCACACAGCCCCACACCGATCACGAGTTACTTCGGAATCTGCCGCGCCCGACGATCCGCGCCCAAGGCAACGTACGTGAACACCCCTTCGGTCACGCGCGCCAAGTCGTCGCCATCTGCTCGGCGCGCCCACGCTTCCACGTCGATCGTCACGCTCGTACTTCCGACGCGGACCACCGAGCAGTAGCAACTCACTTCGTCGCCCACAAAGACCGGAAGCTTAAAGGTCATCTGCGCGATCGCCACCGTCGCTACCCGCCCGTGCGCGCGGCGTCGTGCCAGGCTTGCGCCCGCGATGTCCATTTGCCCGAGGAGCCATCCACCAAAGATGTCTCCCGCCGGATTTGCATCGGCGGGAAACGCAAAGGTGCGCAACATGAGTTCGCCGTTAGCGGCTGGTGGGCGACCGGGTACAGCGCCAATGCTGCCCATGCCGCCGCTACCGCCAACCGCGCCGTCTCCACTCACTCGTCGTCGCCCTCGTCCTCAGGCTCGTCCTTGATCTCGACAGCTTCGATGACGCCCTTGCGACCTTCAGCCTTTTCCTTGCGCTTCCAGGTCTCAATCTTGTGCTTGTCAGGCGAAATGATCGCGTTGATGCGCTTGCCGTTGAGGCGCGGATTGGCCTCAAGTTTGCCAAGGTCAAGCAGGCGGCTGATGACGTCGTTCACGAGGCGCTCACCGATCTCTCGGTGCGCCATCTCGCGACCCTTGTAACTGGCAACCAGTTGAACCTTGTGGCCTTCCAAGAGGAATCGGCGGGCCTGCTGAACGCGGATGCCCACGTCGTGGCGGTCGATCTTCATGGAGCGGCCGAGGCGCACTTCCTTGAGTTCGCTGGCCTTGGACTTGCCGGCCTTCTGCTTCTTGGCTTCCTCGTACTTGAACTTGCCGTAGTCCATGATCTTGCAGACGGGCGGTCGCGCGTCTGGCGAGATCTCCACGAGGTCAAGACCAAGTTCATTGGCGCGCCGGCGCGCTTCTTCGGTTTCAACGATTCCCACCATCTCGCCCGCCTCGTCGATCAGTCGGACGGGCGTAATGCGGATGCGGTCGTTCAGTCGCGGGCCGGACGCTGGTCCGTCCCGCCGCGGGCGGTCCCCACCAAATCCACCGGGACGAGGCCCGGAACCAGAGTTGAAAGGGGGACGGCGAGGAGGAAAGCTGGAGATAGGAGAGTCCTTAGGAAGAATCCGGCGGCAGTGTCAACGGTGGGTCACATTTCCAGATCGAGCGCCGCCGTCGACCTGGGTCCGCAGCGATCGCGCTGCAGATAGAGACTGTACCCGCGCAGCCCGATGGCAAGCAAATCAAGGCGGAATTTCTGTGGGTGAATCCCGGGCCGGGGGGTTGCTGATCGGAGGGAGGCGATCGGTCTAGAGGGGGCAATGGCCCACCCGTGTCACGCGGGTTCATCCCGCATCAGGTCGACTCGAGGTCGCCAAGTCCGCCGCCAACTCTGCCTCCAAGTCTGCCTACAACTCCGCCTCCAAGTCCGTCACCAAATCAGTGACCAAGCCAGCCTCCGCTTGACGCTTGCGCCGAATTTCGTCACACTGCGGAGATGAAGAAGAACACTTCCACCACTGGCATGATCAAGAACCTCCTCGCATCCAAGTTTACCGGCAAGTCCACGACCACCAAGTCGGGCACCAAGACCGGCGTCATGGCGATGATCTCTGACATCGTTCATCCGAAGACCACCAAGAAGACCACTGGTGCAAAGAAGACCACCGGTAAGACGCTCACCGTCAAGACCGTTGTGAAGCCGACCACCAAGGCCACCACCAAGACCACGAAGACCACCACCAAGTCTGCTACCAAGCCGACCACCAAGGCCACCACGAAGTTCGCTACCAAGCCAACGACGAAGGCCACCACCAAGGCAACGACGAAGACCACTGCCAAGAAGTCGACCACTGGTAAGAAGACCACTGCGACCAAGACCTTTGCCAAGACCTTCGCAAAGACCGCTGGCAAGCGCTAAGTCATTCGACTGACCGCGATTCATGTTTCTCCGTCACATATCGACCCTTCGCACCGAACGTGCGAAGGGTCGATTCATTTTGCGTGTGCAGCGCGTTTCGCACGTGCAAACTCTGATTCATGGCTGACCCATTGCGGGTGCGGTATCGTGGTCATCATGCCGACCCGACGCCGCGCCTTTACCCTCGTTGAATTGTTGGTAACCGTCTCGATCATTGCACTGCTCATCGGGCTGCTTGTTCCTGCGCTCGGATCGATGCGGCGCGCTGGCTGGGCAACCAAGAGTCAGTCAAATCTTCGGCAGTGGGGCATGGCCATGGACTCGTGGGCTTCGATTCACGATGACACGCTCCCGTGGGAAGGCAGCAAAGTTGCCGCGGATATGGGCACAAATTTGGCGAATCCGAATTTCTGGCCCAATGCGTTGGCGGGCATGCTGGGTGTCGATTCATACGCCACGATCTCCGAGCGCGCATTTCAAGAGCAGCGCAACGTGGACAACTGGGATGGAGCCGAGACCGTGTGGAACGATCCCGGTGCAGTGGTGACACGCAGTGAGCCGTGGAGTTTTGGTGACGCCGGAAAGGGCGGGTTGCGTCGTCAGTTCTGGTTCAACTACGGGATGAACTACCGACTCAATCAAACATTGTTACAGCAGGCGGGCGTTCCTGAAGCATCAACAGCGGTGATGGTTCGAACCGCGCACATTGCGTTCGCGGACCGCACTATTTATATGTTTGAGTTGCGCGCGCAAGAAGGGGAACTTGCCATTGATGATCCGCACCGCAATGCGTCCCTCGATCGCGCTTCGGCGGGATGGAAACGCTACGCAGCGCGTTATTCAAACGGTGGGCACTCAGTGTTTGCCGACGGCCACGTGAGTTGGATCGGTAACGAGGAAGCCACCACGAACGCGCAAGGCAGCCGCGTACCTTCGACACCAAACGGTGATTGGAATAATGGCAAGCTGATTTGGGATCCGCTTGGGCCGGCATTGAACTGAGTGAGCCTGCACCAAGCGTCAAGGACGATCGCGAAGATCACCGTGCTTGGTGGTGGGGAAGCATCGGCGCAAGTTCTCGCTCATGAATGTTCGTGACCACGGAGAATGCGACGATGGAAATGAGCGCCCCAATCAGGCAGTAGAGCATGTCCCACTGGGCGTCCCATGGGTCGCCTTGGCTCCCAAGAAACGCATCCGCTGAGTGGCCGAGCGCAACGCTTGTTCCCCATTCGATCATTTCAAAGAAGGCGCTGAACGCCAGTGCGCAGGCAACGCATAGCACCGGCAGCCAGCCGCGCGGGCCGAGTGGGCTGGTGCGGCGCAGCAGCTCCCGGATCATGATTGCTGGCGTGAATCCTTGCATGAAGTGACCGAGGCGGTCATAGTGATTCCGTTGAAAGCCGAACCACCCGCGCCACCATTCGCCAAGCGGCACGGATTCATAGGTCCAATGTGCACCCGCGAGGAGCACGATGGCATGCAGCGCAAGCAGCACTTGTAAGAGCGGCGTGATGCGGTGCTTTTGACTGATGACAACCACCGCCAGTAAACCCGCGAGCACCCACCACGCTTCGAGCCACCAAGTGAGCTGGTCGAACGCGTCGTGCCAACTTGCGATGACCGCAAGGGCGACGATGGCGACGAGGATCGGGCCAAGTTGTAGGCGCATGAGGGGTTCAGTTCACCGCAGCATTCAGCCTGCTTTTGGACCTTTCCA
>CAMDCW010000208.1 GCA_945890745.1 Phycisphaera mikurensis NBRC 102666 | reverse complement strand
TGTTGCGCGTTCTGCCACAGTCACGCCTACTGCATGGCGCAATTCTTGCAACGACCACGGGTGGTCCAGGACCATCCACAACGATGCTGGCATCGGGGGCGGTACCGGTCGGCGCGCAGGGAATCGCTGTTTCGCCACTGCGCCCCGTCGGAAAGGCTGATTTCAATGGCGTACTGATGGATGTGCAGGCCATCGGCCCGATCATCGCATCCGGCGCGCGGATCGTGGTGGTGCGCTCCACCCCGTACGCTCTTGATGTGGAACAAATCAACGAATGACCTCCTACGCGTCCATGACTCTGTTGGCTGACACTGCCACCGGCGATTCCTCCGTGTGGATCGCTGCAGGATTCATACTCCTCGCCGTGGCGGTGGTGTTGGGTGTGTTGGAGCTCTTTGTTCCAACCGGCGGTGTGCTGGCAGTCGCTACTGCAAGTTGCCTGGTGGCATCAATCATTGCATTCTTCATGCACGGCATGTTGTGGGGCTTCGCGGCGCTCCTCGCCTATTCCGCGGGAGCGCCGTTTGCAGTGGTGCTCGGATTCAAATTATGGACGCGCACGCCGATCGCGCGCCGGATGGTGCTTGGAAATACTGACGCCGATTCGGAAGGCGTGCAACCAACGAAGGTCGCTGCCGGCCAAGTAGCCGTGGGAACCGAGGGCGTGGCACTCACGCCGCTTCGGCCGATCGGGTTTGTCCGTTTCGGTGACCTGCGCATGGAAGCTGCTGCAGAAATGGGCATGATCGACGTTGGGGCAGTGGTGACGGTGGTCGAATCAACCGGGGACCGCGTGGTGGTACGAGCGCGCGGCTAAGATCCGTGCATGACTACGGAACCCGCAGTTCGCAACGGATTCAATTTGCTCGCCCAGGTCGCCCCGGCTACCAGCGCCAGCTTCAACATCATCTTCTGGGTGGTGTTGGCCATCGTGGGTCTGATCGGCTTTGTGATGCTGATCGTCATCAGTCAATACATCCAGCTCGCGGTGCAGGCATGGCTCTCCGGAGCGCCGGTCAGTCTGCTGAAACTGGTGATGATGCGCCTGCGCAAGGTTTCGCCCACCGAGATCGTCTTCAACCGCATCTCCGCCAAGAAGGCCGGTCTGGACATCGATTCAGATCAACTGGAAAGTCACTTCCTTGCCGGCGGAAACATTGAGCGCGTCGTGCGCGCGATGATCGCCGCAGACAAGGCCAAGATCGACCTGCCGTGGGACCGCGCCACTGCCATTGACCTCGCCGGTCGAGACATTCTTGACGCTGTCAAGACCAGCGTTGACCCAAAGGTGATCGATTGCCCAAGTGTGCAGTCGGGTCGTCAGACCATCGATGCCGTAGCGAAGGACGGCATCCAGTTGAAGGCACGCGCCCGCGTCACCGTGCGAACCAACATTGCACGACTCGTCGGTGGTGCTACTGAAGAGACCATCATCGCTCGTGTCGGCGAAGGCATCATCTCCACCATCGGTAGCGCCGAGGATCACAAGAGCGTTCTGGAGAACCCGGACAAGATTTCCAAGACCGTGCTTGCCAAGGGTCTTGACTCCGGCACCGCGTTCGAAATTCTCTCTATTGATATCGCTGATATTGATGTCGGCGAGAACATCGGCGCCAATCTGCAGACCGCGCAGGCCGAGGCTGACACCAAGCGATTCCAAGCACAAGCCGAGCAGCGCCGCGCGCTCGCAGTGGCGTTGGAGGCCGAACATCAAGCCGAAGCAGAGAAGAACCGCGCCTTGGTGGTGTTGGCCGAAGCAGAGATTCCCAAGGCCATCAGCGAAGCGCTGCGCAGCGGCAATCTTGGCTTGATGGACTACTACAAGATGCAGAACATCATGGCTGATACGAGCATGCGCGCTTCGCTCGGTAAGCCGGAGCAGCAATCCTGACGCGCCGCGCAGGACTGCTCTGAGCATGCCAATTCTCTACGTGGTGATGCCTGTCTTCAATGAGGGGTCGACCCTTGGAGAGATTGTGCGCCGCGTCCTTGAAGCGCCCATGCCCACCGGCTGGAGCGTGCAATTGATCATGGTTGATGATGGCAGTCGCGCAGAGGCAGCACATGCCACAGCGCAGTGCGCGGCGCGTGCGGGTGGTGCAGTGCAACTCATCGTTCATCCGCATAACCGCGGCAAAGGTGCCGCGCTGATGACTGGATGCAGCGCAGTGCTCACCCGCGCCACTGACAGCGACGCCATGCTGGTGCAGGATGCCGACCTGGAATACGACCCCGCTGATTTCCGCGCGCTGCTTGCGGCGCTCAGCAGTCCGTCCATTGGCGCTGTCTTTGGAAATCGCTGGGGAACCGGTACCGAGCGCAGCGGGTACCGCCACATGCACGCCCTTGCCAACCGCACACTCACCTGGTTCAGTAACCAAGCCACCGGCCTGGGCGTGCATGACATGGAATGCTGCTACAAACTGCTCCGGATTCCCGTGTTGCGCACGGTACTGCCATGGCTTTCTGAAGAACGCTTTGGCATTGAACCGCAGATTGCCGCCGCGCTGGCCCGTGCACACATCCAGGTTGCGGAAGTGCCCGTGCAATACTCACCACGTACCTTTGCCGAAGGCAAGAAGATCCGCTGGACGGACGGCGTCCGTGCTCTGTGGGTCATCCTGCGCGAACGCTTCCGTACTCGCGCACCGCACGCCAGAGGTAACAACCACCAATGAACGAGCAGCCCACCGAACTGACTGGCTTCCGCGCCATGATGAAACGGTTCCTTGCGCCCAAGCGCGCGGCCATGCAGGCGGTGGGGTTCCTGGTTGGTCTGGCATTGGTGGCATGGGTAGTGAAAGGCGCCATCGACGTGGCTGCCGATCCAACTCGTGCCGGGATTCTTGAAAGCGTGCGCGCTGCATGGAACCAACGCCCGTGGCTGGTGATCGGCATTGCGCTGACCACCGCGGTGAGTTTGATCATCGACGGCGCACTGTTCTGGATGGTGTTGGCGCCAGTCCGGCGCCTTGGATTCATGGAGATTCAGTGGCTGACGTTCGTGACTGCCACAAGCAATTTCTTCCCAGTACGCCTGGGTATTCCGGTGCGGTACGCCTACGCGCTACTCGCCAACCGCCTGACATTTATGCAGGCCACCGCATGGTTCATTGCGGTGACGCTGGTGGTGTTGGTGTCTCTCGGCGCAGTCATCGCCGCGACTGCCATCGTTCCGGTCCCTGGGTTTCGCTGGGCCGCGCTTGTACTTGTTGCACTTGCCATCGGCGGATTCGTGTTGCAGCGGCTCGCCCACCTACCGATCATCACGCGCCGCTTCGGCGAGTGGACCCGCATGCTCACCACGCCGAGCACCTATTGGACTGGCACTATTCTGCGCGTCGTCGAAGTTCTCCTGTGGATTGTGCGCATGTGGTGCGCTGCCGAAATTCTTGAGCTTGGTCTCTCCTTCGCTACCGTCACTGTGCTTGGAGTAGCAGCGATTGCTGTCATGCTCAATCCATTTGGACGCATCGGATTCCGCGAGGCAACCACGGTTTTGGTGGCCAACTGGATGGCTGGTGGTGGCATTGATGTTTCACACGCTGACGGCGGATTCAAGCAACTGGCTCTGCTGGAGAGTCTTGGCGAAATGTTCACCACCATTCCGCTCGGGCTCATCTCGTTGCCGTTGGTGATTTCGTGGTATCGGATGCGTCGACGCGAGCCCGCCGTCAATCCAAGTTGACGAGTGCCGCTGCAGCCACCCGGCGCAGCCCATCATCAACGCGTAGAAACCTCATTCGCATTGCTTCTGCACGGCTACCAAGCCACGGCGCACGACCACATGCGCGATCGACTCGACCAATCGCCGCGCGTAGGTCTTCAAGCGCTGGCTCGGCACGACGGCCGGCCGCAGCATGCGCGCGCGCTAGCCAACACGCGCAGGCAACATTCAACGCCAATGCCTGAATTCCTGCAGGAACTGACCACCCGTAATAGCCGCTACCCCACGCGCGACCGCCCAAGATGGTGGCGCGCATCCATCGCACCAACAGTTCCTCACACGCGTTCCACTCCGGCGAATCCGTCAGCGAACGCACTTGATCAATGGCTGCAAAGTCCGCTGAAGGCCAACGATCACCCATCGCCGGCATCATTCCGGAACCCTTCGCAAATGCGCGACTGCGCAGGTACTGACCAACAAT
>CAMDCW010000207.1 GCA_945890745.1 Phycisphaera mikurensis NBRC 102666 | reverse complement strand
AGAAACATGCATCCAAAGATGACTGAAGACAACGCCGCGTACACCGCCGCACGCAGCGGGGTCATGGGCAGAATCGCTGACGCGTCCGTCATCACGGGAGAGCTCAACGACTACTTTCCTGAGTAGTCAATGATGCGGCTGATTTCAGTGCGCAACGCAGACCGATGCACAATGCGGTCAAGAAAGCCGGATTTCTGGAGGAATTCAGCGGTCTGGAAGCCAGGCGGAAGATCTTGACGAATGGTCTGCTGAATGACGCGCGGACCTGCAAATCCAATCAACGCCTTCGGTTCAGCAAAGATCACATCGCCCAACATGGCGTAACTGGCGGTCACTCCACCAGTGGTTGGGTCAGCAAGCACTGCGATATACAAACCGCCCGCGTCATCAAATCGTGCTAGAACAGCACTGGTCTTGGCCATCTGCATGAGTGAGAATCCGGACTCTTGCATGCGCGCTCCACCCGAGCAACACACAATGACCAGCGGAAGACTGTGATCTGTTGCGTACTCAATGGCACGGGTCAGGCGTTCGCCGACCACGCTGCCCATGGAGCCAGCCATGAATGTGAAGTCCATGACTCCGACAACCACCTTGCGACCCTTGATAAACCCAGTGCCGGTCTGCACGCCATCGTTCTCACCGGTCTTGAGTTGCATGTCTTTGATGCGGTCGATGTACGCCTTCTGATCAACGAACCCAAGCGGATCCAGTGGCGCCATGTCAGCATCGAGCGCTTCGAAGGTGCCGGGGTCAAGGAGTTGTTCAATACGTCGGCGCGCAGAAACGCGCATGTGATGATCGCACTTGGGGCAGACCATCAGGTTGGCTTCAAGGCTCTTGCAGAAGATGGTCTCTTCGCATTCGGGGCATTGCGTCCACAGGCCGTCCGGAACGGCTTTCTTAGTGACAACTGGGGTCTGTGTCCACGTGGGGTCTGGCACTCCGAAGCTCCTATAAAGAGAACGCAGTGTAGCGGGCGTATCAGTCGCCGAGAAGCAGCGCGGCGTCGGAGGGGAGCGCGTACTGGGTGCACCACGTTCGGCCTTCAACGCGTTCCCACAGGCGCGAGCCATCTCCGCGCGCAAGTGCGTCGCGCACAATTCCAAGCGCGGTGACGTGAAGCACAATTCCAATCCGCTTGCCGGGGTGGCGATCAAAAATTTCCGCCAACGCGTCAAGAATGCGCGCTCGAGCATCGGCGAGCGGCTCGCCTTCCGGAGGAATCACGGTCAAGGGTGAGGCAACCCACTCGGCGTATCGACTTTCAAAGCGACGCTCAAACTCGGAGAGACTCAAACCCTCTAGTAAGCCAAAGTCGGGGTCCGCCAGATCGCGATGAGCGCGGACTTGGCAGGCAAATCGACTGGCAACGATGCGCGCACTCTCGATCGCCGCTTCATCTGCCGGGTGATAGAGATACTCGGGGCCATCGCCGAGGCGCGCCACGCGTTGTCGAAGTTCGGCAAGCGATTCTTCAATCGCTGGCAAGTCAGTGCTGCCACGCAGGCGCTGCTCAGCGTCCCACGCCGTTTCTGCAGGACGAAAGAGCCAGAGCGTGGTGCCGGGCATCAGGTCATCCTCGGAGCGCGGCGATGGCGCCCGCGTAATCGGTGGTTCCAAAGATGGCGGTGGCGCTGATCAGAACGCTGCATCCCGCCGCGCGACACGCAGCCGCCGTGGCGGGTGAAACACCACCATCAATCATGAGGCGCTGCTCTGGGCGCATCCGGGCGAGCAACTCTGGCCCCTTCGAAAGCACCGAGGCAATGAATGATTGCCCCGACCGACCAGGATGCACGCTCATCAGCATGGCCGTATCAACCATGGGCAGCGCATCAAAGCAGGCGGACGCGGGGGTGTCCGGATTCAGGACGATGCCAGCAGTCATGCCGCGGGCACGAATCTGTTCCACCAGCGACGCCGGCCGCGGCACCACTTCAACATGGAACTGGATGTGCCCTGCTCCGGCGTCTGCAAACGCATCCACCCAGCGCGCGGGGTCCGTCACCATCAGATGGACATCAAGAAACACCTTGGGCACGGCGCGATGCGTGGCAGCGCAGATCACTGGCCCCAAGGAAATGTTCGGGACGAAGTGCCCATCCATAATGTCCACATGCAGCGCATCACCTCCAGCGGCGATCGCGGCACGACAATCATCACCAAGACGTGTGAAGTCTGCGGAAAGAATCGACGGCTCAATCAAGAGCCGTCGATCAGTCAGGTAAGGATTCGCTGGTTTCGATCCGTCCACGGAGGGCACGCTCACTTCGCGGTTGCCTTCGGATCCTTCGCCTTGGCTTCGTAGGATTCAAGAGCGCGCTTCACCGCGGGCTTGGCAGCCGGTGCAGCCGCCATCCACGCGTCGTATTGCATTTCAGCGGCTGCTGCGAAATTGCCTCGCCCCGCGGAGACGGCAGCCATAGCAGCTAAGACATCTGGATCATCCTTGGTGCCAGGCAATGCCTTCAACTTGTCCGCCACCACCTGCGCGGCGTCCAGGTCACGCTTCTTGATGTTGGCGTCGGTAGCCAAGTAGTTGGCGGCCTCGATCAGCGCGTACTTGTCGGTCTTAATGCCATCAATCGTGCTTGTCAGCAGCGCCTTGGCGCCGGTAGTGTCATCCGCTTGCTCATTGAGCATGCGCCAGGATTCAAAGCTGTACTCGAGCAGCGTGGACGGATTTTCAGCGATCGCCTTGGCGTACAGACTGCTCGCCTCCTTGAAGTTGCGGCGCTTGGCGGCATTGCGAGCAGCGTTGATGGTTGGCTCAACGCGCGACATCAATTCCGGGTCGTAGCGATTGGCCAAGGTCTGCTTGATGATGCGGTCAAAGTTCTCATCAAGCGGGTTGCCGATGTGAACGATCTTTCCGGAGCGACTGATCACAAACGCGCACGGAATGCCCTTCTGGCCAGCAGCCTTCATCCACTTCTCTTTGATGAAGGTGTCATCCTTCTTCTGCGTGGCAACGGTGTAGCCCATTGCGGAGCCCTTCTCCTTGACGAATTTCTTCACAAGGTCAACCGGCTCATCGCTCACGCCAATGATTTCTAAACCACGCGAACCGAGGTCCGTCTGCAGTTCAGTGAGATGCGGAATGGAGCGCTTGCACGGCCCGCACCACGTGGCCCAAAATTCCACCACGTAGACCTTGTCTTTACTAAAGGTTTCCACCTTGTCGCCCTGGACAAATTCCAAGTGATCGGCAAAGCCTTCCGGAGCAGTGCCTCCGACCTCGAGCTTCTTCTCATCCTGGGCGTGTGCGCCGGATGCGAACGAAAGTGCGAGAGCAAGACTAGCGGCGGCGGTAAAGAGTGCGTTGCGCATGGTGTGAGCTCCGTTGATGTGCGCACTATAGACGGACAGGTACAGGGGCAGTAGCGGCAATGTCCTCACGCGGGATCAAGGACATCCACCGACTCAAATCGCTTGCCTTCGAGCATTTCCAGGCTGGCACCACCACCGGTTGATACGTGCGTGAGTGCATCGGCAAGGTGCGCAATGTCCAAGGCCGACGCGGTGTCGCCGCCTCCCGCGATGGTGATGGCGCCGGTACGGGTGGCCGCAGCAACCGCACGCGCGATCGTCATGGTGCCCACATCAAACGGGGCCGTTTCAAACGCGCCCATCGGTCCGTTCCACACCACCTGCTTGGCGGTCAGGCATGCTTCGGCAAAGAGGTCGCGTGAACGCGGTCCAATGTCGAGACCCATCCAGCCGTCCGGAATTCCACCGATCACCTCGCAGGTTTCTGTTCCTGCAGCAAGTGCGCGACCGCAGACATGGTCGATCGGTAGCAAGATGGTGCAACCTCGCTCCTGCGCAGCGCGCAGAATGTCGCGGGCTTTTTCGATCATCTCTGGCTGCACCAGGCTTGATCCGGTGCTGACACCCTCGGCGCGCAGGAACGTGTAGGCCATGGCTCCGCCCACAATCACCATGTCCACCTTGTCTAACAAATTGGAGAGGGCCAGCAGTTTGTCGCTGACCTTGGCGCCACCGACAATGGCAACGAAGGGACGCTTCGGTGCTTCAAGCGCCGCACCCAAGAATTGCAATTCCTTCTCTAGCAGTCGCCCCGCCAGCGCTGGCGCCCCGCGCGACTTCATGGCGCGCGGCAGTGCCACCATGGACGCATCGGCGCGATGTGATGCACCGAACGCGTCGTTGACGTACGCGTCGGCGTATCCA
>CAMDCW010000206.1 GCA_945890745.1 Phycisphaera mikurensis NBRC 102666 | reverse complement strand
TACTTGGTACGCCTCGGCGTTCCATTCCGAGATGCGCACCACCAAGTGGGTCGACTGGTGCGTACTGCCATCGCTCAAGATCGTTCGTTGGAAGAACTGTCGCTGGAGACCATCCGCGAACAAGCTCCTCAGGCAAATCAGGACGTCTTCACGCAGCTGACTGTTGGATCAACGCTGGAGAAGCGATCCGTTGAAGGTGGCACTTCGTTGAGCGCCGTTGAAGACGCCATCATGCGCGTGCGTCGCATGTTGCGTGAACGCGCCATTCCTGACCAAATCGCGGGCGAAGTTGAGTTCCGCCAAGCGCGCGCCGATGATCTTGACGCCATTTCCTGGCTGGTTGATCACTGGGCTGAGAACGGCGAAAATCTCCCACGCAGCCGCGAAGACATCATGAAGGCGATTCTTGATTTCGGCGTTGCTGTTCTTGATGGCAAGGTGGTCGGTTGCGCAGCACTGTGGATTTACACGCCGCAACTAGCGGAGATTCGCTCGCTCGGTGTTCACCCGGATTCGCAGGGTCGCGGTGTCGGCCAAGGGCTGGTCCGCTACTTCCTGCAACTTGCTGGACAACTGCATATTCCAAAGGTGTTCGTCCTCACGCGCGCACCAGTCTTCTTTGAGAAGGCTGGCTTCCGACAAGTGAGCGTGAATAGCCTGCCCGAGAAGGTTCTCAAAGATTGCTCCGCGTGCCCGAAGCGCGAACAATGCGATGAGATTGCGTTGATCCACGATGTCGCCCCAAACGGAATTGGATCGCGGTGATGGCTAGCGTTGCGTCAACGATGGTCAGTGATGCAGTGCACGGTCCGGCGGGCGCAGCACCTCTGCTCCCGCTCGGCTTTACGGCCAGCGCAGCCAGCGCTGCGATCAAGAAGCCCGGGCGCATGGACATGGGCATGATCCGCTGCCCAGCGGGTGCAACGCTCGCAGCCATGTACACCACCAATCAAGTCTGCGCGGCTCCGGTGCAATTGGACCGGCGCCACCTGCGCGAAAGCCGCGGCCACTGTAGCGCCATTCTCGTCAATTCAGGCTGTGCAAACGCAGCAACGGGCGATCGTGGCATGGCGAACGCTGTTGAAATTGCCGATGCCGTGGCACGCGCCTGCGACATCGCATCGATCGCCGTGCAACACAACTCCACCGGCGTGATCGGCGTGCAACTGCCGCTCGACCGGATGATTCCGCAGATTGCGCCGATGGCTGCGCGCGCTGCGCATGGCAGCATTGAGGAATTTGCGCGGGCGATTATGACCACGGACACGTATCCAAAGTGGTCGTCACGCACTGTGACTCACCAAGGACGAAGCTGCACGGTGGTGGGATGCGCCAAAGGTGCAGGCATGATCCATCCCAACATGGCCACCATGATCAGTGTCATCACTACTGATGCATCATTGAAGCCATCAGAAATTGACGGCCATCTCCGCGCTGCCGTCGAACGCAGCTTTCATCGCATTTCAATTGACGGCGACACAAGTACAAATGACTCCGTCTTTGCGCTTGCGTCCGGCGCGGCCGGTGCGTTTCCGCCCGATGCCATCAGAGATGCATTCAAGGAAGTCGCGCGCGACCTCGCGCTCCTCATCGTGCGCGACGGCGAAGGCTACGAACGCGGCATCCATGTTCGAGTGACCGGTGCCCCATCCGATGCAGACGCGCTCAGCGTCGCCAAGTCGATTGCCTCCAGCCTTCTGGTTCGATGCGCCGTCACCGGCGGTGACCCCAACTGGGGCCGAATCCTGGCCGCAGCCGGGCGTGCAGGAGTGACGCTCGACGTCAACGCCTTGACCCTGAATGTGGGGGGAATTGCGCTGTTCGGCAGTGGATCCCCATCCGATACTCCACTGGCGGAACGAGAGGCTGCATTCCGCAAGTCCATGGTCGAAGTCCACTTAGACCTTGGTTCTGGAACGGGCGCTGAAGAATTCATCTCCTGCGGGCTCACCAAGGCGTATGTAGAGCTCAATGCCGACTACACCACGTAAGCGGAGTGGGCAATCAACAACGGTTTCGATCGTTCTGCCACCCGTGCTCAGTCGCTGTGGGCAACATCGCTCACCGCAACTTCCATTTACTCGGTTTGAAATCCATCACTATGAAGATCTCTCGCACTACCGCTCTCATTGGCCTGAGCCTCGCGCTCACCGCCGCTCTCGCACCGATCGCCATCGCTCAGGACGCGCCGCCGGCAGCACCAGCCGGCAACGGTTCAGGTAAGGGTGGCCAGGCTCCCCGCGAAGGCGGCGAGCGTGGCGGCCGCGGCGGCGGACAGCAAGTCAGCCTCGAAGGTTCCATGAAGGGGATGAATCGCGGGCTCAAGGCGCTGAAGGGTGCCATCAGCGATGCTTCAAAGAAGAACGAGTGCCTGAAGATCGTCTCCGAGATGCAGCGCAACTGCGCCGCAGCCAAGGCCACCGCTGTTCCGGCGGAGTTCCTCAAGAGCGCCGCTGACGACGCTGCGAAGGCCAAGATCGAAGACGAATTCCGCAGCGATCTCCGCAAGAACCTGCGCCTTCTCCTAGATCTTGAAGACGCGATTCTTGCCGGCAAGACTGACGAAGCCAACGCGCTGATCGTCAAAGTCGAGGCACTGCGTGAACACGCGCACAAGGAGATGGGTGTCAAGGACTAAGGCCTAACTGCCATCAGCAATACGTTGATTGACAAGAGGGTCGCCCATCCGGGCGGCCCTCTTTGTGATTGATCGTCATTAGTGCTGGCATACACGCGGTGCAGAAATCCATACCCGGTACAGAAACCCACACGCGGTACCCCAGCAACCACACGCTGCCAAAGCGTCCGCACACTGTGCCGCCCCGCCCCACCAGGTGCCGCGCTCCGCGTTAGAACTGCCGCAAGAACCGCGCGTCATTCTCATAGAGCCAGCGAATGTCACTGATTCCATAGCGACGCATCGCGATGCGTTCGATACCAAGACCGAACGCAAAGCCCGTCCATACTTCCGGATCAATATTGACAGAGCGGAGCACGTTCGGATCCACCATTCCGCAGCCGCCAAGTTCAACCCACTTCCATTCGCCCTTGATGCGCATCTTCATATCTACCTCAGCACTGGGCTCGGTAAACGGAAAGAAACTCGGCCGCATCCGCACTTCTGCTTCCGCACCAAAGTACGCATGTGCAAACTGCACCAACGTGGTCTTGAGGTCTGACATCGTTACACCACGATCAAGGTAAAGACCTTCGATCTGGTGAAACATGGAGTAATGCGTGGCATCATGCGTATCAGGCCGATAGACACGGCCAGTTGCAACGACTTTGATAGGCAGCGACTGCGTCTCCATTGCACGAATCTGCACGGTGCTGGTCTGCGTGCGCAACAAGCGCTTCACTCCACCTTGCTCGCCCATATAAAAATTGTCGATCGCATCGCGCGCGGGATGACTCTCCGGAATATTGAGTGCGGTGAAGTTGTGCCACTCATCTTCCACCTCCGGTCCTTCCGCGAGCGTGAAGCCCATGCGACCAAAGACCTCGGTGATTTCATCAATGGTGCGGCTCAGCACATGGCGACAGCCCTCCGCCAGCGGAATACCTGGCTCCGTGACATCCACGATCGGACCCCGCGGACCTGCAGATGCCTCGACCGCCGTACGTCGTTCCTCATAGGCGGCCTCAAGCGTGGCCTTCAACTCATTGAGCCGCTTACCGGCAGCAGGCTTCAAGTCCTTCGGTACATCCTTGAGCGCCATCATCATGGACTTCAAGCGCCCATTGCCGCCAATCCAAGCGCTCTTCCACGCATCCAAGGCATCCGGTGTCACTGATGCCGCCAAGGCGGACTGCGCTTCAAGCTGTGCTTGTTCAAGATCGGCGAGCATCCCCAAAGGATACGGAATCCAATCCCCTCGATAGGTGCCGTTCACCCCTGTCCCCATTTTCCGGTCATCACTGCGCTACCAACGGCGTCAACACCACGTTCTGCGGAACACCCCCACCTGGCCGCACTCGCCGGAGAGGACAGGGCCGCGCTCAGCGGCCGTCCTCGTAAGGCGAATGCAGGCCAGTACGACGGCGTGCGGTGAAGCGAGTTGAGCCGCCCCCCGCCCCCTCCGTTGCGCGCGGGACCCTCGGACGCGGACGGCTGCGCTCCACAAGGTTCCGCTTAGCCTCGGGCGAATCTGTTCGTCCGGTTGGCACCCACGGGGCGTACGTCCAACTGCCGGACTTCTCAGTT
>CAMDCW010000205.1 GCA_945890745.1 Phycisphaera mikurensis NBRC 102666 | reverse complement strand
TTGACCGCGGCGCGCGCATGGTTGAACTCTTGAAGCAGACCCAGTTCACGCCGTTCACGGTCATCGACCAGTGCATTTCACTGTTTGCCGCATCGCGTGGCTATCTTGATGATGTTGCCCTCACCAAGGTCAACGCCTTTGAGAAGGGGCTTCAGGAATACTTCCATGGTCCAGCCAAGCCGCTTCGTGATCAACTCACGGAGAAGAAGTCCTTCAAGGGACTTGAGGATCAGTTCGGCGCGGCGGTGAAGACTTTCAAGTCCACCTTCAAGTGATCTGACGTTTCACTACATACACCACACAGCGCCCGGTTCCGCCGGGCGTTGTTGTTTTTGCAGCCCAGTACATGAGGCTTCGCGCACGCTGTAAAAAAGAAACCGACCGGGTCTGCCCACACTTCTCGGGCAGCACACCGGTCATTGTCCCTTCCACATCCTCCCGTCACCTTAACGGTGCCGCGGGCGGTGCGGCGAGTGATTCGTGTTCCGTGCACGGACTCCGACCGGAATCGGTCGTGGTTGCAGGTGGCCTCCAGAAGTTTCGTTTCGACTGAACTTGTGGTTCAAGTGCGTGGCGATTTGTTGGAAGATGTGCCAGATACTGCGCATGGTGAGTCCGTGTAGGAACAGACGAAGAATGGAATGCGGCAAGGCATTATGCAAGCGATGCAATGAAAATCGCGCACGTTTTTTCGTGCGCGATTGCCGTTTATGCAGGCTGTATGCGTGAAATGCGGGGCAGGGCGCTGGGCGGCGAGGTTGATTCGCCGGTCCGTAACGCCTGCTATTCCCCGATGTCCTCAGCCCAAAGATCGGGCTTCTCGCGTTGCAGGCGCTCCATCAGTGCAATGCAGCGCGCGTCATCGAGCACGGTGAGTTCAATTCCATTGGCGCGCATCCATGTTTCCGCGCCCATGAAGGTTCGATGTTCACCGATGACCACGCGCGGGACTTTGAAGAGGATGGCGGTACCAGAGCACATCGGGCACGGGCTCAGCGTGCTGACCAACGTCAGGTGGCGCCAATCGCGGCGCCGGCCAGCGTTGCGGATGCAACTGACTTCGGCGTGCGCCGTCGGGTCGCCGGATTGCACGCGCATGTTGTGACCAGCAGCAACCACATTGCCGGACGCATCAAGCAGTGAGCTGCCGATGGGAATTCCACCTTCACTCCAACTCTTCTCGGCTTGTGCGATCGCGGCATCAAGACCGCGGCGAATCACTTCTGGGCTGAGCGGGGTGATACTCATTCGTCTTCATCCTTGTTGGTGCCATCGTCGAACGAATCTTGGAATGCATCGCTTTCCTGATCGACCTTGTCCGCGAGTCGGCGATCGCTGTCGGTGAGTTCATTGCCACCTTCTGCTTCGATCTCCTTCATGCGATACCACTCTTCCATGGTGATCAGCACTTCTCGCGGGCTTGCACCCTTGGACTCGCCCAGGATGCCGGCTTCCGCCATCTGGTCAACCAGTCTGCTGGAGCGGCCATAGCCGATCGACATCTTGCGCTGCAACATGCTGACGCTGCCGCGGTTGGTTTCGATCATGATTTCAACGGCACGATCAAAGAGCGGATCGCGCTCGCCGCTGGAGGTGGAATTGCCGCCTTCGCCGCCGGCCTCGCACGAGCCGCCTGGGCCCTTGATGGCCACCAGCGTGCGCTCGAAGTTTGGCGTTGCCACGGTGCGGAGATGCTCGGTGACGCGCGCGGTCTCTTTGGGGTCGATTAATGTGCCTTGGGCGCGCCAAAGTTCGCTCTCCCCGTTTGGCAGTACAAACATGTCGCCTTTGCCAAGGAGCAGTTCGCCGCCCTTGCAATCAAGCACGATGCGGCTGTTGGTGGCGCTGCCCACCTTGAAGCAGATCTTGCACGGCATGTTCGCCTTAATGAGACCAGTGACCACCTCGGCACGCGGGTCCTGCGTGGCGAGTACCAGATGCATGCCCACCGCACGAGCCTTCTGCGCAATGCGCATGATCGATTGCTCTACCTCGCGGTGCTGCATCATCAGATCGGCGAGTTCATCAATGACGAACACCATGTACGGCAGTTTCTTGGGAATACGTGCCCATACAGCGTCGCTGTCCGGCTTCATTCGGATACGCAGTTCGTCTTCGCCGAGCTCGTTGTAGCCATCGATGTGTTGGACGCGGGCGTTCTGCAAGAGCTTGTAGCGCTCTTCCATCTTGCGGACTGCCCACTCAAGGATGCCAGCAGCCTTGGTCATATCGGTGACCACCGGCACCATCAGGTGGGGGATCTCGCTGAACTGCGCCATTTCCACCAACTTTGGATCGATCAAGCAGAGTTGCAGTTCATCTGGTCGCTTGGTGTAGAGCCAACTCATGATGATGGTGTTCATGCACACGCTCTTGCCGCTGCCGGTGGTGCCAGCGATCAGCATGTGCGGCTGCTTGGTGAGATCCAAGACCAACGGCTCGCCAGCTGCGTCCTTACCGAGGAACATTGGCAGACCCATTCCCGAGGCTTTGGGCCCACTCATCAGTTCCTTCAAGCGCACTTTCTCGCGCATGGTGGAACTCTTGGGTACTTGAATACCGACCGCGCCACTACCGACCAGGTTGGGAATGATGTAAATATTCGGGGCCTTCAACTTGCGTGCTAGGTCATCGGCCACGGGTAGAAGGCGCGCCGCGCGCGTGCCTTCCGCGAGCTCAACGTGATACAGCGTGACCACCGGTCCGCTCTCGATTTGCTTGACCTCGCCTTCAATTTGGTACTCGCGCAGGGCAGCGGTGAGCTTGGTTGCCTGCTCGCGAACAAACGCTTCCATCTCGGTTGAGAAGTTGGCGGTCGGCTCATCAAGGAGATCAATGCCCGGGAATTGGTAACCCTTGTAGTCCACGGTGCGCGGGATGTCTTCATCGCGCATGGCGGTCTTGGTGGGGCCCTTGGCCATTCGCACCGGCAGCTTGGAAATCTTGGCTTTTAGCTCGGCATCGGACTGGACGGTACGAACTGGCACGGCAGGCGCGGTGTCGATGGCGTCGTCGTCCTCTTCCTCTTCGTCGTCATCCTCGTCCTCATCCTCGTCCTCATCCTCATCCTCATCCTCGTCCTCATCCTCATCCTCGTCTTCATCCTCGTCTTCATCCTCATCACGCTTCGCGTCGGACGGATCGAGCACTTGAACGTTGTCGGCGGAATCTTCGTCCTCTTCCAGTACGGCAGTGCTGGCGCGAGCGCCTGCGCGGCGCAGGGCAGGGGAGGTGTTGACCGCTCCACCCGCGAGTGCGGGGGTGGCGCGGTGCTTACCGGTGAGTGATGCAAAGAAGCCGGCCCAGTCGTACTGCCAGATCGGTTCCAAGAACGAGAGCCCGCGCATGACTGCACCTGGGATTCGGAACACCACTTCGTCAGCAGCAACCACTGCACCAATCACAGTTGCGCACAGAAGAATGAGGCTGGCGGCAAAATCGTTGAAGCGAGCGTCGAGTTGTGCCGCAGCCCACTGCGGAATCAATCCAGCTTCCACGCCGGCTACTGGTCCAAGTGTTGGGAACCACAACGCATGTAGCGCGCCGGTAGCCAGCACCAAGATGGCGGCGCCGATCACGCGCAGCCACAGATGTTGCGCACGAAATCCAAATGGAATGGCAGTGATGGCCGCCGCTGTAAGCAGCACTGCGAACCATGTTCCCCATCCGAAGATTGCATAGGTCCAGTACGCGATGGTGGCGCCCGCCTGACCCATGAGGTTGGCAGCGGGCGTGTTGTGCACGGCAACCGCCTGCGACGGCCAGTCCGCGTGGTTGAACGAACCCAGCGCAAGCATCAGCGATGCAATGCCCAAGGCTGCCGCCACCCACGCCACGCGGGCGCGAAATTCGGGGCGATTCCAGAAGTGCGAAACGGTTGAAGTCGATGCGGTCTTCGAACGAGCCATATGGGGACTCCATCGGCAGTTTCGGGGGGATTTGGACGATCTTTGCGGACCTTTCCGTCCGCGGCTACCATCCCGCCGCAATGCACTTTGCGCTGATCGACATGATTCTTGAGCAGACCCCGGACCGAGTCCGAGCGGTGAAGCAGGTCACGCTGGCTGAGGAGTACCTCCAGGACCACGTCCCGACCTTCCAGGTTCTGCCCGGCGTGTTCATGCTGGAGGCCCTTGTGCAGGCTGGACGGGCCCTTTTGGAGCAGCGTGGGCACCCTCGAATGGTGCTTGGAAGTGCCAAAGCCATGCGCTA
>CAMDCW010000204.1 GCA_945890745.1 Phycisphaera mikurensis NBRC 102666 | reverse complement strand
GCAACCACTGCACCAATCACAGTTGCGCACAGAAGAATGAGGCTGGCGGCAAAATCGTTGAAGCGAGCGTCGAGTTGTGCCGCAGCCCACTGCGGAATCAATCCAGCTTCCACGCCGGCCACTGGTCCAAGTTTTGAGAACCACAACGCATGCAGCGCGCCGGTGGCCAGCACCAAGATGGCCGCGCCGATCACGCGCAGCCACAGATGTTGCGCACGAAATCCAAATGGAATGGCAGTGATGGCCGCCGCTGCAAGCAGCACTGCGAACCATGTTCCCCATCCGAAGATTGCATAGGTCCAGTACGCGATGGTGGCGCCCGCCTGACCCATGAGGTTGGCAGGGGGCGTGTTGTGCACGGCAACCGCCTGCGACGGCCAGTCGGCGTGGTTGAAGGAACCCAGCGCAAGCATCAGCGATGCAATGCCCAAGGCTGCCGCCACCCACGCGACGCGGGCGCGAAATTCGGGGCGATTCCAGAAGTGCGAAACGGTTGAAGTCGATGCGGTCTTCGAACGAGCCATATGGGGACTCCATCGGCAGTTTCCCGGGTATTTGGACGATCTTTGCGGACCTTTCCGCCCGCGGCTACCATCCCGTCGCAATGCACTTTGCCCTGATCGACATGATTCTTGAGCAGACCCCGGACCGAGTCCGAGCGGTGAAGCAGGTCACGCTGGCTGAGGAGTACCTCCAGGACCACTTCCCGACCTTCCAGGTTCTGCCCGGCGTGTTCATGCTGGAGGCCCTTGTGCAGGCTGGACGGGCCCTTTTGGAGCAGCGTGGGCACCCTCGAATGGTGCTTGGAAGTGCCAAAGCCATGCGCTACGGCTCATTTGTCCGCCCCGGGGAGGCCCTGGAAGTGGATGTTCAACTTGAGAAGGAACTGCCCGACGGCTCGTTCTTGTTCAAGGGCGTCGGCATTGTTCGCCGACATCGCGTAGACGAGACGGTCGCAGTGGAACCAGAGACGGCTGTCTCCGGACGATTTACACTGCGCCCCTTGCGGATTCCTCCGCAAACCCCATCCCAGGGGTGACCTGGGATCGTGCGGCGCCCATGGCGGGCCCGCGTGCAAGGATGCCACCAGACGGAGACACGATGGCTATTTCCCGCGCAGAGATTGAAGAGAAGGTGACCGACGTCCTCGAGAACGCGCTGGGTGCGGATCGGGACGACATCATCGCCACTGCCACCCTGACCGAAGACCTTGGTGCCGAGAGCATCGACTTTCTGGACATTCAGTTCCAGCTTGAGAAGAAGTTCTCCACTCCGGAGAAGGCCTTCAAGATCGAGCAGGGCGAATTGTTCCCAGAGAACATGATGTCCAACCCGGACTTTGTGAAGGACGGCAAGTTCACTGACGCCGGCATGGCCGTGCTGCAGGAGCGCATGCCGCACGTGGACGTCTCGGTGTTCGCCAGCGACCGCAACGTGAAGGGTCTTGCCAAGATCTTCACGGTGAAGAGCCTGTGCGACTTCATCGATATCAAACTGAAGAAGTAATTCTCGCGCGCGCCGGTGCCCCCGGCGCGCGCCGTTTTTATAACGGAGATCTGCCGCAATGCGCTGGATGTGGATCGACACGATCGTGACCTACGAGCCGGACAAGCGTCTGGTGGCGATCAAGAATGTGTCGCTCGCTGAAGAGCATTTGCACGAGCATTTCCCGGCAACGGCGACGCTTCCTGCGCAGCCGGTCATGCCTGCAAGTCTGATGATTGAAGGCATGGCGCAGACGGCCGGCATCTTGGTGGGAAGTTTGCGGCGTTTCAAAGAGAAGGTGGTCTTGGCGAAGATTCAGCGCGCCGAGATCAACGCCGATGTGATTCCTGGCCAGTGCATCCGCTACGACGCGCGCATTGAGCGTATTGATCCAATGGGTGCGGGAACTTCCGGAACCATTCAGCGGATGGATCACCGTACCGGGCAGTGGGAGAAGATCGGCGAGACGGAAATCATGTTCAGCCATGTGGACCAGAACATGAGCGGGCTTGCGTTCCCTGAGCACAACTTTGTGTTTAGCGACAGTTTCCGCAATGTGCTGCGCTCGAGCGGGCTTGGGCACCTGATGGATTGAGAGGGCTGGGCACCGCAGAGGGATTTAGATCCGCTGCAGTAATTCAGTAACGGCCTTGCGCCGATCTTCTGGTGAATCTCCGGCACGACTTCCAACCGGGGCGACCACCCTTGAGGGCGGGTTGCAACTAATGATTCGGGATCCCTTGCTGAAACTAATGTAGGAAATGCCCCACGACATAAACACCAAGATGCGGTTGTTGAAGCCCACCAACAAGATCAAGTGCACAAAGAGCCAAGCGAGCCAGGCGATCAACCCGTGAAACTTGAGTCCCGCCACTTCGGCAACAGCCTTGGCACGACCGATGGTGGCCATGGATCCCTTATCGAGGTAAGCAAATTGCCCGCGCTTGCGAACAGTGCTCCCGGCGCGCACTTCGTCCGCGATGATCTTTGCCACAAATTGGCCCATTTGCGTCGCTGCCGGCGCAACTCCAGGAACCGGTTTGCCACTCTTGGCGCACTTCATAGACGCCATGTCGCCAATCACAAAGACATGCGGCTGATTGATGACCGAGCAATCGGGTTCAACTAAGACGCGTCCGTTTCGATCGAGCGGTGCGCCAAGTGAAGCTCCGAGAGAACTCGCCTTTACACCAGCGGACCACACCACCGTGTTGGCGTTGATCGTTTCCCCGTTGACGGTCACGCCATGTTCATCGACCTGTGTCACCGCCTGTTTTAAACGAACTTCCACGCCCATTTTCTGAAGCGCTTTGAGTGCCTCATGCGACGAACGAGCACTCATGCTTGGTAGCAGTCGGTCGCCAGCCTCGATCAAAATGACTCGAGCATTCTTGGCATTGAAGCGTCGGTAGTCCTTGGAAAGGGAATCAACGCTGAGTTCTTTGATGGCACCAGCAAGCTCTACGCCGGTTGCTCCGCCACCGACGACAACAAAGGTCAAATGCTCCCGCATCGCTTTGGGATCGGTCTCTGCTTCGGCGTCCTCAAAGGCTCGCAGAATTCGATTGCGAATGATCAGCGCATCGTCAAGCGTCTTCATTCCCGGGGCAAATTGCTCCCACTGGTCGTTACCGAAGTAGCTTGAGTTTGCGCCAGCGGCAACGATCAGATAGTCAAAGCGCGCACAGCGATCGTTTATGAATGTCAATCGACGCGCAGCACAATCGATCGAAACAACCTCGTCGTTGAACACATAGGCATTGGTTTGATCGCGAAAGATGCGCCGTATCGGAAAGGCAATGTTGGAGGTGGGGAGTACCGACGTGGCTACCTGATAGAGGAGAGGCTGAAAGAGGTGGTGAGTCTCTTTATCAATCAGCACCACATTGACGGGTGCGTTTGCCAGTGATTGCACCGCTGCAATGCCTCCAACCCCGCCGCCAATGACAACGACTAGGGGCGCAACAACGGTGCCTTGGTTCATGATCGGTGGCGAAAGGCGGACTCGGTCGGGGCTTTCGTTCACCGAGAATAGTAGGCACTGTGTCCGATCGCCGCGAGTGGCGTGGCCAGCAGCATGGCGGTCGCCCCTGATCGACACTGCCCGTGAAGCGGCAATCGAGTCTTGGAGAGCTCCGAGCAAGGGCGGGGCAAGACTGCGGATATAAGTTAGATTATTCCACATTTCTCAGTAAACGGCATAAATACCCGCCTTAAACCCTGAAAAATAGAAACCCCGCTCAGGGAGGCATCCACTGAGCGGGGCCGATCCAGGAATGTCGGGCCCACACCGCACGGGCCCTTGATCCGTCGGGCCTTCTGTGGAAGGCCCTGTGTACGCGGAGCCCTTACTTCTCGGGCCCGTGGTCTGTTGTGCGGACATAGGGCTTTCCCTATCCCGCCTCCTTTGCTCCGTCTTCCCTTTTCTGAAGACTTCGCGTGTTCCGATTGTCTTGGGCGCAACCCTCTGAGTGCGTCCTCGACATGAAGAGAGTCGATTTCACTGGGGCGCTTCGCAAGTAAATGGGGGGATTTTTCTTGCGAAATTTGCCGGTAACCAATACCCCGGGCGACCTGCGCTAGCCTTGGCGCGTAATGGTTACCAAACGGCACCTCGCGGTTTACACCGGCAGCTTCGATCCGATCACGCTCGGGCATCTTGATGTGTTGGCGCGCGCGCGCGGGATGTTCGATGAGATTGTGTTGGCGATCGGTCACAACCCAAGCAAGCCGGCGCTCTTTAGCTTTGAAGAGCGCCTTGATCTTGC
>CAMDCW010000203.1 GCA_945890745.1 Phycisphaera mikurensis NBRC 102666 | reverse complement strand
GGAAACGCGCTGGAATTCTGGCCCCAGCGGATCTTTACAACCGAGTTCTGCCCACCGATGGGGTTCGAACTTCCGTGCAATTGATTGGCAGCGGTGAGCCCACCAGCAAGTTGTCGATACCAGTTAATGTCTTCGGGGTCGATGGCGTCGGCGATGCGCACTTCGGCAGTGACATTCTGCGTCCACTCATTCACACCACCATCAATACCGGTGTGACTGTGGCAGTCGATCATTCCCGGTGTGACATGCATACCGGTTCCATCAATGATCATTGTGTCACTCAGAGCACTGGCGAGTGTGGCGCGTAGGTTGCTACCCACCGCCGCAATCTTTCCGTCTTTGATCAGGAGGTCTGCGTCATTCAGGATGCCGCGGTCAGAGACGGTCCACACAGTGGCGTGTTCCACCAACAGTGACCTGGGCGCCACGCGTGTGTCGACGCCGTACTCGGCCATCGGAAAGACACGGGGAATGGCGGCCAGTACGGGCTTTGGATCGAAGTCAGCATCGCCAGATGGTGATGTTCCGCCCTTTCCGTCCAGGCCACTGACACCGCCCACGTCACCTTTCGTACCCGCGCGCTTTTGCTTGCGTTCTTCCTTTGGATCAGGCACATCACCAGTCCGTGCCGCAGCAACGATCGTCCACTGTGTAACCCGACCATCAGCAGCGGTCAGCGTCAATTCCGCGTTGTCCCGGGTCGCAACGATTGTTCCACGTGCGGTGCCTTCAACACCGAATTCCTTACTGGGCATGGTGAATCCAACTCGCGCATCATCGAAATTGGCCCCATCCGCGCGAACCTTCGGCGATTCGTTGCCCTTGCCACTTGGTTCCGGAATTGCGGTGTTGACGTCCACACCATTGCCTTCGGCGGGTTTGCCATCCTTCTCCTTTGACAACTTCGCCACCTTTGGAAATCCAAACGACACCGTGCGCTCATCCGCATCAATGGTCACCGACTCTGGAAACACCGTCAGTGCGCCCGGAGAACTTGGCGCTGCCATGGCGTACACGCCCTTTAACGGGAATTTGCTGAGTGGTTCCACTTCATGTCGCAGTCCAGCGATCCACACTTCGCGGATCTTTGAATCTTCACCGTAGAGCGGACCCTTACAGAGCACCAGGTTTGCCATGCGTCCAGCGCGCACTTCACCCGCGATGTTCGACATGCCAAGCATGCGCGCTGGGTTGGTGGTGAGTGCTGCCAAGAGCTCGTCTTCGGTCGTACCGCACGTGGTGGCACGCCGCGCCGCCTTGGCAAAGTCTCCGACGTTCTTCAATCGCACCGTGCTTGCCGCCGCGGGAACTCCTGCTCGCAAGAGTTCCGAGAGGTTGGTTGGTGCGAGTGCCCATTGCTCAAGTTCGCGCAGCGATACTGCGTCGATTGCTCGCGGGCTTTGCGTGTCAGGCGTCTTTGGAAAGTTGAACGGCACAACCACTGGTCGGCCAGTAGCGCGCACCTCCGCAAGGCGTCGGAATTCAAGACCACTACCGACGAAGCCGGCATCAAGAGACATCTCGCGGGCCAGCGCGTCGGCGCGCAACAAATTTCGTTCATCACTGGCATCGAACCACACGCGCTGCTTCCCGTTTGCTGCAGCGTGGAGTGATTCCAAAGCGTTCGCAAGAACAGGTGGTTCGTTTCCCATTGGATGACCCTGCCACACATCAGCGCTCTTGGCATGCCACGCGGCGTCGGCAAATGTTTGGCGCTGCAAGGCAATGGCGCCAATAAGTGCACCTGGATAGGTGGCGCGGTTCCATGACGCTTCGTCGTCGCCACCAGCGGTGGTTTCAAACGCGACGCACGCACCAGCATCTTCGACCACCGTGCGCGCGGCGCGTGGATCATCACCCAGCAGTGCTACCTGTGCACTCCCCCTAAATATGCCCGCGTTGGGGTGCAGCGCTGCGGCGGTGAAACCAAGCGCCCGCAATTCTTTGCGGGAATCCGTAGTCATCACAGGCAAGTCAGCTGCGCGGACCTGCGGTACGACCCGTGCGTTCCAATGCGCACCACGCTCGCTGCTGGCTGCGCGCGCGGCGGCGGAACTATCAATGCGCACGCATGCATCAATGAACCCCGCGTAAACGGTGCAACCGGTGCCATCGTGAATGGTTGTTCCAGCGGGAATATCAAACGATCCATACGCACCAGTGCGTTCGATCCATCCATCCTTCATCAACACCACCGCGTCGGCCAGACGTTCACCAGGCATTGCAGCGATGGTCACATGGATCAGTGCATCACGCCGAACATCAGCAGGGCGCATCCCAACTGGCGGTGGTTCCTGCGCCAGTGCGACAGCGGTAAATGAAACCGCGCCCGCTGACATGGTGGTCAACAAGGCGCGGAGAAACGTTTGAATTGTTCGGTCTTGGCGTGGTGCGCTGCGCATTCGCGTATTTCACACGGATTCACGCGGTCGTGCGTGGGGTAAGTGTGGATATGCGTGAACAGATCGCAGCGTGCGGGGTGTGCCTGGCCTTTAGCCGTTCACATCACGCAGCAGCCCATCAATGGCCGACTGCAATTTCTCGGGTGACTCATAGGTGCCACTCGCGATAGCTTGCTTGATAGCCTCAATTTTTGCCATGCGAACATCAGGAAGGGCGCGAACAGCATCTAAGTGCCGCGCGTGATCGGAGAGTTCAACTCGATCTCTACCCTCGGCCCAACGTGGTGCTGATGGCGCAATTTCTGACTGTGCTGATGTTCGATATGCAGCAGCAGCCTCGTTTACACGGTGCGCAGCTCCTGCAGCTCCAAGACCGTGGGTGAGTCCGACGTGTCCGATGTCGTTCATGGCGCTCTCCAGCCGGTCGTCTGTCAAATCCATTTGACACACGTTCCGTTGCGGGCCGCATTCGATCCATCGAGCGGCGAGCCTTCGGCGAACGTCGCCGATGCAGACTGTGGTATCGTCAATCCTGTCGAGAATCCTTGAGGCATTTCGTATGCTAGCCCGGCGAGCCCATGGTCAATAAGCCTAAATGTCACAAAATGTCTCGCGTGGTGACCGCCGCAGGGCTGTTTCTGGTTCTGCTGATCACTGCGTGCGATTCCACCCCGGCCGTCACTTCTGACACCGACGCAAAGGCAAAGTCGTCCAGCGGCGCCGCTGTGGCCCCTCCCGCCAACACCAAGACCGTCTCGCCGAACAAGACCGGCACCCTCACACCCGTGACCCCGAACGGCCCCAAGCGCTTGGAAGTGAAGCGGGCGGGCGCTCCTAGCGCTCCTGTTCTTCCTGGTGCGACCGGCGCGCCCGCCACAGCAGCCAGCAACGACCCATCGCTGGCCCTGATGAACCCGGGGGACGAGGTGGTCACACCCGATCTTCCGCCGAGTGCCAAGGGATCGGGCTCCGCAACCAGTGCCCCCGCCGCGCCCGCACCTGTCAGTGTGGCTGCCGCCCCCGGAGCACGCGCGCCGTCTGCCGCCGAGCGCGCCGCCGCGGCCCGAATGGCTTCGACGAATGACGCGCAGCGTCAGGCACAAGCAACCGCCGCGGCCGCACGCGCTGCGGCCCGTACCGATGTTGACGGCAACCAGACTGGCTGGAGCGTCTTGTTGGCGTCAGTCACTGGTGCTGATCATCAAGCCAATGCGAACGCCATTCGCGAAGAAGTGGTGCGGCGTTACCCGCAACTGAACGATGCCTACGTCAGCACTACCCAGCGCGGAAGTGTTGTGTTGGTTGGGCACTTCACGGGTCCACAAGATCCAGCCGCGCAAGCCGAGCTGAAGGTTGTCAAAGAGATCAACGAAGGCAACATGCGCGCTTTCCCGCGAGCCATGCTGACCCGCATGGGTGCAGGTGCCGAGGCTGGCCCGCCAGGACCAAACGACCTTCGCATTGTCCGGCGAACGCGCCCCAATGCAACGTTGTACTCCTTGCAAGTAGCAGTATGGAGTACGTTTGGAACGAATGAACTAAAGATGAGCGACATCAAGCGCTCCGCCGAAACACTGTGTCGACAATTGCGCGCCGAAGGAAACGAGGCGTACTACTTTCATGACTTTGACACCAAGACCAGCATCGTGACGGTTGGCGTCTTTGGTGCCGATGCTTATGACTCGAAGAGCACTCTGTACGCACCAGAGGTGGAGGCAGTCATGAAAAAGTTCCCCAAGCATCTGGTGAACGGAGAAGAGCTCCTCATGCCAGTGGACATGCGCGACCCCACCGGAAAGACCATGCCGCAGTCGCCCCGGTTGGTGGAAATACCCAAGTTTTAAGGCTCAAAGTGCTCGATACACGC
>CAMDCW010000202.1 GCA_945890745.1 Phycisphaera mikurensis NBRC 102666 | reverse complement strand
ATGAAGATCAAGGCAATACCCGCTGCGCTGCCGCGAACCAACATGCCATTCAGCGATGTCACTTGCACCGTGACCGCGGGAAGATCCACTGCAAAGGCGCGTGCGTTGGCTGCGTTTACGAGCTGCAGCGCAGCATCGGAAGCACCTGGAAGCGGCGAAGCCGCCTCTACAAGGACGCGTGGATCAGCACGACTGAATCCAATGGGAATGTGCACCGTTGCCAGTACGCCATGGCTACCAGGTTCCGAGCCATGAATTTCGGAAACATGCACGCGTTGCATGGCGCATGACTGCATCGCCTCCGCAAAGAGCCGCGCGTCAGCGCAACCAGACTCATCAACCACTGCAATTTCAAATCGAAATCCGTCAGTGGCCTCTAAGTGCCGGTAGAAAAGCGCGATCAGCGAAAAGAACGCCAACGGAGCCACCAAGGTCAAGATCGCCGCGACGCGGTCGGCCACAAATGAACGCAACATGGCCAAGGTCAAGGTAATCACTTCCGCGCCTCCCGAACTTGCATAAAGGCCATCCATTGCGATGGATGCTTACGAATGGCCGTTTCCAGTGCAGCCACTAGTGCCAACTGCGCCGGGTGCAATGCAACCTCCGCGGAGCGGAGCGATTCCACTTCGCAATAGATGGGCGCCATCATTTCAACTTCCAGATCGTGCCCATGTCGATAGCAGAAGGTCGGGACGATCGGCGCGCCACACGCCAGCGCCAATCGCGCGGCACCGGTGGGGAGCACGGTGTCGTGAGCACCTAAGAATGGGATTCGCGAACCCTGCTGCATCGGCATCACGCGGTCGGCATGCAATACCACTACCTCATTGGCACGCAACGCGTCCTGCAGCGCCGCCCATGCAGACACTCCATCACTCACCGCATGTTCAATGATGCCAAGCGACTGTCGCAACGCACTGCGTGCTCGTTCAAAGCGCGGCAGCGGATCCGGATGGAACAGCACGTGAATACGTGACTCAAACTTCCGCAAGAGCGCAATGGATGGTTCAAAGGCACCCATATGAGCGCTGGCCACCACCACTCCACGTCCACGATCATGGGCGGTGTGGTACTGCTCCTGACCGGAGAATCGCGACACCCGTGCCGCAAGTGCATCAACGGTCACTCCCTCCGACAGCAAAATTTCCGCAATGGAACGCTGCATATTCAGGAGCATTTCCGTTGCCACGGCACGGACCTCGGATTCAGCAGCGTGCGGACCAAGTGCCAGTCGCGCATTTTCGCGCAGCGTCCGGCGCCAGAACGGCACCGCAGCCATCCCGCCGACCGCCACCGCCCGACCCAGGAGTGGCGCCAGCATTGGCATTGCTTGGATGCATCCAAAGTACATCTGATCAATCAGCATTCGCGCGGGGTGATAGGCGGCGAGCGTCATAGACATACCTCCACGCGCGGGGCAGTGGTTGCCAATCCCTGCAGCCACGACGAGGCATGTGACGCCAGAATCACCGTTCCTCGGCGCTGCAACACTGCCTCAACCGTGCGAACCAGCGCCTCGCGGCCGAGCGCATCAAGCCCAGCGTCTGGTTCATCCAACACAAGAACGATGGGCGAATGAATCACTGCGCAAGCAAGCGCCGTTCGACGCTTCAAGCCGCCGGACAGGCGATCAACGCGGTAATGGGCGTGCTCTGTCAGGCCAAAGTCCACGAGGCAACGAGCCACCGCGCTCGATCGATCGACTGCGGGCACGCGTGCGAGGCGCGCCGCAGTTTCAAGATTTGCAACGACACTCAGCGCTGAAAACAAGCCACCTTCTTGCGGGTGATAGCCCGGAAGCAGCGCGGTCTGATCGATCCAAGCCCGCCCTGCCGCTGGCTGAAGCGCGCCCACCATGCACGCCAGCAGCGTGCTCTTCCCGGAACCGTTCGCGCCGATGACGTGAATAAGTTCGCCAGATCGAGCCACAAAGTTGACGTCTGCGAGCACCGATCGCGTGCCGTATGAAAATCTGATCCCTTCGGCGCGAGCCAACGGCCGCCCCGTCGACTGCGGCTGTAACGGCCCTGGCACACCGGTGAGAACGAACCGTGCGCCCCGCACCCGACGTACTCGAATGTCCAAGAGCCCCGCGGCTTCGGCTACAGCGCGCGCCTCTGCCAAGGTGAAACTGCGACGCACGCTTACCACTGCATCGTGCCGCAACTCTTTGCTGGCGACGATGGTCGAAAGCTGCGCTCCCCAGATACCGAGTGAGTCACGGACCAAGTCGTTCCACACGACCAGTTCGCGCGCGACTGCTGCCATCGCGCGGAGTCCGGCTACGGCGGACTCATCGTCCAGGTGATGCATCACGAGCGATGCGTGTGCCACATCAAAGCTACGTGCGCCAAGGACGCGCTCCGCGGCAAGTAGGTCCACAACGCGGAAATCCATACGCGTATCACCCACGGCGCCTGACGCCAGATGCGAGCCAGACTGAGAGTTCTTCAGCACTCGTGCCCGCCCCATCTCGATAGCGTCTTCGTTTCGATCCGTGCAGAGCACTGTGCAATCCCAACCACGCGCCCGAGATAAATTCAGAAATCGCTCCGGGATGTCCGCCCCACCACATCCAAAGTCAACCAGCGAGATCCGCCGCGAGCCCGCCCCGGGAATGCGGTCCGCCACCGCATCGACGATGGCATCCGCAGCAGCAGTCGCCCGATTCAGGTGCCGCAAAAATCGATATTCATTACTGAGCACCAAACGGCTCGGAGAAGCATCGTCCATGCTCTCTTGTTCCGTTGACCGATGGCGCAGTTCTGGGAATTCCACAGCGGTTGCACCATACCGGAACCCGCCGGAGGCAGCGCCCCGCTGCTGCACGGAAGCGTCCACGCATATCATGCCGGCATGAAGAACTCTGGTTCCATCGCCTCTGCATTCATGGCCATCATCATCTTGGCTGGTTGCGCAACCTCCGACTACGGCCGGATCACCGACAAGATTGCAGCCTATGAAGTGCAAGCAGTGACCACCCGAGAAAAGTTGCAGAGTGCAAACTCACAGGCGAAGATCACGCTGTACCGAACCCTGGTCACTATCAACAACAATCAACTGACCATTGCGCGGCGCATCAACCCGGAGTCAAACCCGGCATACAAGAGCGGCGCTATCACGCTTGAGCAAGCCAAGACTGAGAAGAACGAACGAGTCACAGCGCTTGAGAAGCAATTGGCACAAGCCATGAAAGACCGCGATGGTCTCGTCATTGAGATTGCTACACCGGCAGCGAAGTAATCGCCACGCACTCAAGCCCGGCTTAGGCCCAACCCGGTGCGCAGCATGTTGCCTGCCACGGAACCCATGGCGCCGTAGAAGCGACCAGATGCAAGCGATCGACATGACGCGCCGGTAGCCGCAACGATCGCTTGCACATCTTCTGCATTCACAATCAGTGGCGGCACAAATTTGAGGAGTGGCCGACGCGCGCCCGTCGTCTGCGCCAAGATTGAATGCACATCGAGCAATTGCATGATGGCCGCTTGACCGATCATCGGCTCCGTGATCCGCCCCAACATTGGAATCTTGGCAAAGCTGGGAATTCGGCTTGTATCCAGGTCTACTCCAACCATCAATCCCTTGCCGCGAATCTCCCGCACGCAGGCGATGTCCGCGCACTCTGCGCAAAGTTGGCCAATGAGCGACTCTCCAAGATCTGCAGCCCGATCCGCCAAATGATCCTGCTCAATGACCTCCAGCGTTGCCAACAACGCCACCATGGCGAGTGGACCTTCATGGAACGTCGAGCTGTGAACGACTGATCGGTCCATGGATGAGAAGGTTGATTCCCACACATCGCTCCGCACCAAGACCGCACCAACCGGAACGAATCCGCCCGATAGTGCTTTCGCGAGCACCACCATGTCTGGCTCAACACCATCGTGATGCACCGCCAAGAATGCGCCAGTGCGACCACAACCGGTTTGAATTTCATCAGCGATAAGTAGCGTCCCGTAGCGCTTGCACAGGGCGTGCGCTTCTTGCAATACTCCCGGCGACAGCGTCCGAAGCGTCTTGCCCTGCACTGGCTCCACCACAAGAGCAGCGACCTCTCGCCCACTCAGAGCGCGTTCGAGTGCCTCAAGATCTCCAAATTCAACAATCGCAGCGCCGGGGAGCAGCGGGCCAAATCCGCGCTGAAGATCTTCGTTGCCATTAATGGAAAGTGCACCGTAGGTGAGACCATGGAATGAGTCTGACCACGCCAACAATCCGGGCCGACCCGTGTGCTGGCGCGCGAACTTCATAGCCGCTTCGATTGCTTCGGTTCCGGAGTTCGTGAA
>CAMDCW010000201.1 GCA_945890745.1 Phycisphaera mikurensis NBRC 102666 | reverse complement strand
TTGCAATTGATCAGCAGTCAGGTCGCCGTAGGCATTGCCATCGGGCGTGACCACCGGGTCGATGACTACCTTGCCAAAGCGGGTAGTGTCGAGATCCTTCAATCGGAAATCCTTGCGCTTATCGCCATCCGCTTTCAGTGCCACCGATTTGGGGATATATCCGGTGTAGTCAACGGTTTTGCTGCAACCAGTGAGTGCGCTTGCGGCCAGAAGTGATGCCAGGGCAGTGGGAATGATGGTGGTGAATTTCATGGGTGATTCCTGTAGGAAGTTGACTGGAAAGCGTGGACGATAGTGCAATGACTTGTGCTTCGGTGAATGCAACCGCCGCCGCGAGTGACTCGCGGCGGCGGTTAATGTTGAGGTGATTGAGACTTGTTCAGTCAGCGTGCTCAGGCCTTTGGAGGAGCGGGAGGAGCGGGAGGTGCTGGTGGAGCCGGTGGAGCTGGAGGAGCATCGCCGCCCTTGCCGCCCGGAGGAGGACCGCCTGGGCCGCCTGGTCCGCGACCGCCTTCGCCGCGACCGCGGCCCTTGGCACCCTGACGCAGTTCCTCATCGGAGATCTTGCCGTCGCCGTTTTTGTCAGCGCCCTTCATGCGTTCCCACGCCTTGGCCGGAACTTCATCCTCAGTGATGAAGCCGTCGCCATTCTTGTCGAGCGTCTTAAAGTCTGGACGCTTGCGACCTTCACCACCTTCGCCACCGGGACCTTGCCCAGGACCGCCGGGTCCGCCTTGTCCGCCAGGACCATTCGCCGGTGGGACTGGTGGGCCGCCCGCTGGGGGCTCAATTGCCACCGCAGTGGCTGCGAGTGAAAGTGCGAGGAATGCGGGTGCGATACATGTGAATGTCTTTGTGTTCATGTCAGTATGTTCCTTTCGGTGATGGGATTTGCCTGGAGTGTGTCGGAGGGGACAAGCATTCGTCGGCAGAGATTGCGTTTGTCATGGCTTCAGGCCATGTGCGGCAGTGAAACGCACCCCGCCTTTGACGGATTTCATGGAATTACCGCGATTTCCGGATTGCCTGCCGTGGTTGGCGGCACCAGCATTGAGCGCGACGATTCCCTGACGCGATCGTGCTTGGAGTGGCGGGAAGTGAACCCCCAAAATAGAGTTGCCGCACTTGTGGTGAAGTGCGGCAACGTGTTTTTTGTGATGTCAGACGTCATGCGCGTCAGGCGAGCGCGTGGTCTGATTACCTGCCTGCGCCGCCTGGCCTTCCAGCCCCGCCCGCGCCTGCTGGTCGACCGGGCTTACCAGCGCCGCCCGGACCTGCGGGACCACCGGGTTCACCTGCACCGCCAGCGCCGCGTGGACCACCGGGCTTGCCTGCACCGCCGGGGCCACGTGGTCCACCGGGTTCACCGGCGCCACCAGGACCAGCGGGGCCAACGCCACCCGGACCAACGGGCTTTCCAGGCTTACCAGCATCACCAGGACCAGCGGGACCAACGCCACCAGGACCAACGGGCTTGCCAGGCTTACCAGCGTCGCCGGGTCCAACCGGGCCGCCCGGCTCGCCAGCGCCGCCTGGGTTCTTCGGGGGAACTTGACCGGTGCCAGCTTGCGACGCAAATGCCACGCTCGTGCCGGCGAACACGCAGGCAAGAAGGGTTGGAGCAACGCGAATGAATGAAGCCATGAGATCGAAGTTCCTTTCAGGGGTGCGATTCAGGATGTGCCTATACAACGTTCAAAGATAGTTGCTTTCATCGACCTTCGGGGGACAGAGCCAATACGAGCAATCGGTGGCTCCCGAGTCCGGGAAGCCACCGATTGCGCATCAAGCGGTTGGGGGCGCGTGTGCAGCCCGCTGTATTGGGTCAGTTCCAGAGGGGGAAGTACTCGAGCGCATTGATTGGGAAGCTCACTTGGACACCCACTTGGTTGTCGATTTTCCCATCCTGCACCTGGTACGCGTAGCCAAACTCCACGAGCGACTGTGGCCCGAAGAAGTTGTAACCAAGACTGGCTGACGCCAGGAAGTTGTCGTACGAGGGTGTGCCTGATGTCGCTGAAGTGTTGTTCCAAGTCAGCGCAACATCCGACTGCCAGTTGCCAGCGTTTCCGATGATTCCGAGTGTGTAGAAGTCGCTCGAAGCATCCTGAACGCCGTCGACATTCCAGAACTTCACGTACTCAAACAGCGGCCCGACACTGATGTAACCAGCATCAAGGGTTTCTCTGACGTCACCATTGATGATGTATTGCCAGTTGAACCCAGCCGCGAGTCCCTTCTGATTGGCATCCGCTCCAATGCCTGTCCCAAAGTCGATGTAGGACACTGCAACCTGCAAGGTTGGGAACAGAAGTGGAATATTGATACCGTCGTATGCCAGACAGAAACTGTCTACGCCGCCGCCCGTTCCAGGACCCGTTGGGCTTGGAGTGGAGACGATGTAACTCTGCGACATGAACGTTGTGTCGATACCAAATCCGGCAACGCTGAACGAGTGAATACCGCCACCTTCGTCACCCGTGGAGAGTGTGCCCATGGTTCCCATGAGTCCGCCGAAGTTGTAAGCACCAACCGAGTTCAGGTCGAACAACCCGGGCAGCAGCAATGGCGCAATACCGAACGGCGCGGTGAATCGCCCCGCCAAGATTCCGGTTCGCTGATCGCTCCATTGCACCCAGATGTCACCAGCATTGATGCCTTCGCCGTTGAAGAACCATTGGTCTTCATTCTTCGGCGCATCGATTTGCTCAAGACTGAGATTGATGTTGACGTTGATTTCTGGGGTCACCCAGATGTAACTACCCCAAGCGATGGAACCGTTGAAATTGTTCTTGTTTCCAGGGGTATCGGAGTAGGTGTACTGCACCTGTGGCTGGTAAGCCATGTTGACGATCGGTCCGTGCCACTCACCGAAGGTGTCAAACATGTCACGGAACAGTGCGAATGGTCGCGGATCCGGGGTGGCGCCGCCGCCCTGCGCGAAGCAGTTACTTGGCACCGCGAATGTTGCGATGGCAAGGAGTGTGGCGCAGAGTGCTCGGCGTTGGTGGGAGATTCGGATATTCACTTCGAACCTCCTTCGGTGCTAGTGCTGGCGTTCGCAACGGCCTTGCGGGGCACACGCGTGGCAAACTCGTTGACGGCTGCGGCGATGACCTTCGGGTCAGCTCCAAGCTCAAAGCGCTTGAAGATGCGGCCCCCAGGACCAACGAGGCAAGTATCGGTGGAGTGTCGAACCGTGTATGAACCATCGGCTCGCTTTGGTTGTGGCTCATACGCAGCGCCGAATGTGCGCGAGGTGCGCACGATGGTTTCAGGATCACCAGTAAGTGCAATCAATGGAACCGGTGCCTTGGATGCGTAGTCCTTCAGCTTGGCTCCCTCATCGCGTGACGGGTCAACGCTGACAAAGACGTAACGCAATTCTGGCGGATTGGCCTCAGTCTTGAGAATGTCAGCAACATCGGCATAGGTAGCCATGTTGCGAGGGCAAGCGCCGGTGCAGTCGGTGTAGCCGAAGCACAAGAGTGCCAGCCCGTCCGAAAGTTGGTCGTCAGTGAACTCAGCGCCCTGCGCGTCGCGCAGTGCGAATGGACCACCAACGGCGTTGGCATCAGCGGCTTTCAGCGGTAAATGCGCATCTTCAGGCTCCGGCCCGTAGCCGTCCCCCGGGCGCACCGGAGGCATTGGCTTACTTGGATCATAGACGCGGATCTTCTGCATCATGCCACCATCTTCATGGCAGAGGATGTGGCAGTGGAACACGAAGTCACCAACAACGCACGGCCGCGTGAACGGAATCATGATCTCCACTTCGCCGCGAACCGGCATGGAGAAGGTGTCTCGGTGGAAGTTAAAAGGCTGCGGAACCCCATTGATCTTCAGGATCTGGAAGTCAAGCTGATGAATGTGGAAGACATGCAGTTCGTCCGAGGAGTTGCGAACAATCCACTTCTCATTGTCGCCGTAACGGACTAACTGATCGATGCGCGTTCCGTCGAAATAGCGATTGTTGATACGGAAGTCGTTAGGAGTTTCGCTAAAGACGATGGTGCGAGTCACGTCCGGCGTCACCTTGCTCAGGTCATCAAGTGGGCATGGACCAATGGGCGTCTGGGGCAGGGCGATTGGATTTGCAACCGGATCGCCCATGCACACCATGGTCAGGAGATTCTCAGCGGAGTACCCGTCGCCGTTTGGTCCGGTACGAATCTCCGAGGTGTGCAACTTGTAGCGGCCGGGCTTGTCGAAACGGACCATGACTTCCACGCGTGCACCGGCGGCCAGTGGCCAACGTGTCGCCTCTGTCATCTGCACGGTAGGGTTGCCATCCACACCGACCACCCAGAATTTTTCGCCGCCGAAGTCAAGGTTGTAGTAAATGTTGGTTGACTCATTGGCAATGCGCAGGAACTGCACTTCACCTGGTTTGATCTCAATATCAGGGAATTTCTGGTCGTTCACCAAGCGGTACGTTGGCCAGGAAATCTGAATTCCCAGGACCA
>CAMDCW010000200.1 GCA_945890745.1 Phycisphaera mikurensis NBRC 102666 | reverse complement strand
TCCGTCTGCATCTCGGCGAGCGTCTGGCTCTCCTTGACGGTGTCGCCAGCTTTGACCTTCCAGTCGATGAGTTCAGCCTCGGCGAGGCCCTCACCCAGGTCAGGAAGGAGGAAGTGGCTCTTGTCGCTCGGTTGCTTGATTCCGGCCATCGGTGTTCCCTTTGCTACTCGGTCAGTACGCCATGATGTCGTCAATCGCACGACCAATGCGTGATGCATCGGGCATGTAATCAAGTTCAAGCTTGTAGTACGGCATGATTGTGTCGAACCCGCTCACGCGCTGCACTGGGGCTTCAAGATGCAGGAAGCAGCGCTCCATGATGCGTGCGGAAATCTCCGCCCCAAAACCACAGGTCAGTGGTGCTTCATGCACCACCACGCAGCGGCCAGTCTTCTTCACGCTCTCTTCAATTGCATCAATATCGAACGGATAAATCGTGCGTAGATCAATGAGTTCAATGTCCTTGCCACTCTTCTCGATCGCTTGCATGCATTGCACAACGCTTGCGCCCCAACTGACGATGGTGAGCTCGTTTCCTTCGCACACTGTGCGCGCCTTACCGATTGGCAAGACATACTCGTCCTCAGGGACTTCCTCGCGGAATGCTCGATAAATGCGCTTTGGCTCAAAGAACATCACTGGATCTGGATCGCGGATGGAAGCAATCAACAAACCCTTGGCGTCGTACGGCGAACTTGGCATCACTACCTTCAGACCAGGCGTGTGCGCATAGATCGCTTCAGGCGAATCACTGTGCAACTCCGGCGCGTGAATACCACCACCGACAGGAATGCGAATCGTCAGCGGAACCGGAAATGCCCCGCGGGTACGTGTGCGCATGCGCGCGGCGTGACTGCAGATCTGGTCATAGGCCGGTCCAAGAAATCCATCGAACTGAATCTCTGGAACTGGACGGAGGCCGCCCATTGCCAAGCCAATCGCGGTGCCGATGATTCCACTCTCTGCAAGCGGCGTATCTACCACGCGCTTCTCGCCGAAGCGCTTCTGCAAGCCTTCGGTGACGCGGAACACTCCGCCGTTCGCGCCAACATCCTCGCCGAGAAGGAGGACGCGCGGGTCCTTCTCCATCTCTTGGATGAGGGCGAGATTGATTGCCTGGACCATGTTGAGGTTTGCCATCGTGCGATCCTCTGTGAGTAAATTCAGCCTGATTTCACAGGCAATTGAGCGAATCGATCAGTGCGCTTGTTCGGTCACGCGGTTCAGATGATCGGTGTTTGCAAGTTGACTCGGGTCTTGGCCAAGCGAATGCGTCTGCATCGTGTCGCGTTGCAGCGCCAGGTCTGGCGGAAGTTCGAGATACATGGAATTGAAGAAGTCAGCAGAGTGCGGCGCAGCAATGTTCTCCGCGCGCGCAACAGCTTCGCCGATCAACTTCTCAGCACGTTCAAGAAGTGCGGCCTCCTTCTTGTCATCCCACAGCTTTAGTTTTTCCATGTGCTTGCGAACGCGAATCATTGGGTCGCGAGCGCGCCACATATCTACTTCAGCCTTGTCGCGGTAACGGCTCGCATCATCCGCCGTAGTGTGGTCGGCGAGGCGATAGGTCACCATCTCAATGAACGTTGGCTTGCCTTCCGTACGCGCGCGTTCGATCGCCTCACGCATTGCATAGACCGTTGCAAAGATGTCGTTGCCGTCTACTTGCATGCAAGGCATTCCGTAGGCAATTCCGCGCTGCGCAACCGTTGGCGCGCTGCATTGAATACGACCCGGAACACTGATTGCCCAGAAGTTGTTCTGGCAGACGAAAACCACAGGAATATCAAGGTTTGCAGCGAAATTAGCGGCTTCATGGAAGTCGCCTTCGCTGGTGGCGCCATCGCCAAAGAAGGTGCAGGCGATCTGCTTCTCGCCGCGATACTTGGCTGCCCAGGCAAGACCAGTGGCGTGAAGCATCTGTGTGCCGATCGGAACAGCGATCGGCGTGGCGTAGTGCTCACGAGGCATTGCGTTGCCGCGTTCGTCACCCATCCAGTGCAGAAGAATCGCTTCCATCGGGACGCCGCGCCAGAAGAGACCGCAGTTCTCGCGGTAGCAGGTGACGAGCCAATCCTTCTTGTCGAGCGCGTAAGCGGCACCCAGACTGGTGGCCTCTTGCCCCATGTTCTGTGGGTAGGTACCCATGCGACCGGAGCGCTGAAGGCGAAAGGCAACATCGTCAAGGCGACGACACGTGAACATGGCCTCGTAGAGCTTGATGAGGTCAGCATCAGGGATGAGACCCTTGCCGAGCTTCTCGTCGAAGTTCCCATGCTCGTCGAGAATCGAGATGCGCGGAATCTCGGTCTTAAAGGCGGTGGTGATGGGCATAGACCGCGCAGTCTAGACCACCGCGGCAGGATGGTTGCTGCGAAGCCGCGGACAAGATGGTTGAAATTGGGCGCTGAAACCCGCAATTATTGCCGAGATATCTGGACATTGCCCCGCTGGGCATCACTGGGGCGATGCAGGCATGGGTGGCGGCACTGCGATGTGTGGCTCCATATAGAACGCCGTCCCGCCCCACCACTCGCGGTAGTTCCGAACGAACGGATTGCTACTCGTCACATTTGGGTCGCCGAAGTGGCCTCCCCAGCCGTAGCGCTCTGTCTGTGTTGTCCGAATCCACTCATAGGCCACCCATCGGTTGCGATCACCCACATCATTCCCGACAAACATGCGACTGTGATATTCGGTCCGAACATAGAGAGCCACGATGGCTGTCTCGAAGCCATGGCGCACCAGGTAACGCCGAGCTTGAATACCTGCCTCAAGAGTCAGTTCATCAAACTCCGCTTGGGTAACCACGCCCAAGTCAAGCGCGCGCTTTAGGGCGATCCGCTCGCGATCTTCTGGCTCGTACATGCCTGGATTGAAGCCTGAGTAGTTCTCTTGGGTCGTTCCACTTTCTGCGTACACGCATGCCAACATGCTTGGCGGGCCGGCAATCAGACGGCGACGGAGTTCCTTGCACTGGTCAGCCGAAAGTGATTGGTACTTCGCCTCCGTAAACGCGCCGCTGGAGTTTGGAAGTGTGGCGCGCTTCAGCTCGAAGTCGATCGCACGGAGCTTCTCGCCAGTAGTGATGTCTTGTTGAACGGCCGGCACAATGATCGGGATACATCCGGTCGATGCGGCGATTCCCAGTATCAGCCAGACGATTGCTGCGGAGATGCGGGTCACTTGGACACCTCGCCCACTGCTGGCGCGCTCGGAATTGGTACAGAAATGATTGGCGCATTGCCAATCGCCTTCCATGCAGCGATCGTTTCAGTGCGGCGTTTATCAAACTCCTCTTGAGTGATAAGCCCGTCTTTTTTAGCCTGATCAAGTGATATCAGCTCATCACCAAGAGTTGGTGGGCGAGTCACCACCGGGCGGTACATCACGCACGCTGCACAGCAGATCCATGGGAGCAGACTGATCGCTGCCAGGTACTGAAATTTGCGCGTAGACACGCGTTGCACGTTTCGAGCGTTGAGTGTGAGTCGATCGCCCATGAGTGATTGATTCAACCGATGAGTCCGATCGCACGCGCCGCAAGCATGACCAAGACGGTCATTGCCACCACCACTTGCAGCATCATGCCCAACTGTATCGAACCGCGCAAAGGGACCGGAAGTGTTGGGCCGAAAGTGCTCGACGTGTTGAACGAAAGAAACACGTAGTCAATGACCGCGGGGCGCCAGCCCTCCAACGACTTCATCTGCATGGTGCTGTGGGGGAACAGAATGCCCGGATGGGTTTCTTCTCCCTCCGCCACGCGTTGTTGAAATGGGTGATCAAAGCGCCAGTAGAAGGCCACAAATACTGCGATATTTTCAACGTACACCAGCGCCGCTGAGAGCAACAGAAATGCAGGATTCTCTTGCTTATCAAAGAGGCACAGCACAAGGCCAACAACGTTGTCAAGCAGCGCAATCATGGAGAGCGCAAGCGTGAGATCGAACATGGGTCGAAACCACTTCCGCGCACGCGCGGCCCAGCACAACAGGGTGAGTACCGAGGCGATGAACGCCACCGGGCTGGCATACATGTCGAGAATCTGAAAGAGCTTCACCGCGTGCGAGGGTGAAAGGTCAGTGCGGCTGAGCGATTGTGCGGTGGCCAAATCAAGCACGGATGCCACCACCAGCGACGCCAAGATTCCGCCCGCTGTGAGGTACCCGGGCGCGCGCGCGTTGACCGTGTGCAATTGGCTCATACATCCGATGATAAGGCGCGTGCTAGCCTGACCACTATGCATTGCGCTGAATGTGGCCACAACCTCGATCGCGTTGCCGAGGGCGCGCCGTGCACAGAATGTGGCGTGGTGACCCCTTTACAGTTGCGAATGCTGCAACCACTGCCTGGCCGCATGCGCCTCTTGTGGCTGTTTGGGTGGCCCCTGCTGATGGCGTGGTCTCTTGGATTTCTAGCGTTATTGTTGGCGAATCGACTTGAGCAGGTGTCCATGGCCTTGGTGGTGCTGACGGTGGTATCGATCCTTGTTGTTGGTCCAGCGAACTCTGCATGGCGCACCTTTGTGCTCATGAAGCGATTACCACGAAGGCTTCGATCCGCGCCGTTCCTTATTGTGGTGCCACGGTCGATCAC
>CAMDCW010000199.1 GCA_945890745.1 Phycisphaera mikurensis NBRC 102666 | reverse complement strand
GACATGACCACTGAAACACGTTGCTGGGTGCACGGAGCTACGCGCGCTGATGGAGACTTTCCGATTGAGAATTTGCCGTGGGGCGTTGCAGAGCGCCCGGACCGCCAAGGCGAGCCGCGCATCTTTGTGGCGATCGGCGACAGCGCGCTTGATATGGCTGAATGCGCTGGATTTGGCATGCTTGCTGGCCTGGCACCGCGTATTGAAGCCGCGCTCCGCATGCCCACGCTGAACGGGCTGATGGCGCTTGATGCCGCGGACTGGACTGCCGCGCGCGCGCATGTGACAGAGCTCCTGACGAACGGTGCACACAGCATTGAGAAGCACGCGCGTCGCGATGCCGTGTTGATCGCACGCGCTTCGCTCAAGATGCAAGTGCCCGCTGCTATTGGCGACTACACCGACTTCTACGCCAGCGAATTTCATGCCACCAACGTTGGCAGCATGTTCCGCCCGAATCAGCCGCTCATGCCCAACTGGAAGTATTTGCCAGTTGGCTACCACGGTCGCGCTTCAAGCATTGTGGTGGACGGAACCCCGGTGGTGCGCCCGCACGGACAGACGTCCGCAACCGACGAAGGCCCACCAACCTTTGGTCCAAGCAAGCTGCTCGATCATGAATTGGAGATGGGGTTCTTCTTCGGCGGCGCGGGCAATGCCATGGGCAGCCGCATTTCAGTGGCTGAAGCCGCCAAGCATCTCTTTGGATGCGTGATCTTGAATGACTGGTCAGCGCGCGACGTGCAGAAGTGGGAGTACCAGCCGCTCGGGCCGTTTACAGCGAAGAACTTCTGTTCATCGGTGAGCCCCTGGGTCGTCACGCTTGATGCCTTGCGCCCGTACTGCATTCCTGGCCCTTCACGCAAAGAAGGCGATCCGGCCATGCTTGACTACCTGCGCTGGGACAACGACTTTGTGGTGGATGTCACGCTTGAAGTACTGCTCGCCAGCGCCGCCATGCGCGCGGCCGGCACGGCGCCCACGCGGGTGAGTATCGGTTCCTTCAAGGACGTCTACTGGACGATGAGTCAGATGCTTGCGCACCACACTTCAACGGGCTGCAACATGCGCCCCGGCGATTTGCTTGCCAGCGGAACGATCAGTGGACCCGCCAAAGAGAATCGCGGCTGCATGCTGGAACGCACCTGGCGCGGCACCGAGCCGATCACGCTTGCCGACGGCACTGAACGGCGCTTCCTTCAGGATGGCGACGAACTCACCATCCGCGGTTGGTGCGAACGCCCAGGCCTGCCACGCATCGGCTTCGGCGAATGCCGCGGCGTGATCATGCCGGCGCGGTGAGCAGGGCGGTTACTGCGCAGGGCAGTTACTGCCAAGTGCTACCGACATCCTTCGCAGGCTTGGCCGGTTTGCCCTTCTTGGCGGCAGTCTTGCTCTTCACCTTGGTCGGTGCGGCTGGCTTCCGATGCGCCCCATCCGCATGGTGCTGGTCAAGCGACACTGGGAAGTGTTCGCCCTCCCAACTCTGCGGATAGGCAAGATCATCAAATGCCATCGCCGCCTTCGTCGGGAACATGGGACGGAAGGTGTCGCACATCACAGCAAGCTCGCTGGTTTCGCGCGCGCCGAGGCTCTTCTCAACAGTGCCTGGGTGCGGTCCGTGCGGAATGCCCTGTGGATGCACGCTGATGGAACCGGGTTCGATTCCCTTGCGCGCCTTGTAGTTGCCCTCAACGTAGTAGAGGATCTCATCGCTATCAAGGTTCGAGTGGTTGTATGGCACCGGGATGGCGTCCGGATGGAAATCCAAGAGGCGCGGGCAGAAGCTGCAGATGACGAAGTTGTGACCTTCGAACGTCTGATGAATCGGCGGCGGCATGTGCAACTTGCCAACGATCGGTGCAAAGTCATCCACGTTGAAGCAGTACGGGTAGTAGCAGCCATCCCAACCAACCACATCAAGCGGGTGGTAGGTGTACATGTATGAATGCACCAAGTCGCGCGCTTTGATGCGCACTTCGTACTCGCCCTTTTTATCAAAGGTGAGTGGCAGTTCTGGCATGCGCAGATCGCGCTCGCAGTAGGGCGAGTGTTCCAAGAACTGGCTAGTGGTCTTACTCATGTAACGCGGCGGCGGCCCAATGTGACTGCCGTTGGCGGTTTCAAACACCACAAAGCGCGGCGTTTGTTCACCGTCCTTGGTCTTGTCAAAGGTCATGCGGTACACGATTCCCTTCGGAATGACCACATAGTCCTTCGGTCCAAACTTCAGCGTGCCGAACATGGTGTGCACCGTGCCCGAACCAAAGTGGATGAAGATGCATTCATCACCCATGGCGTTCTTGTAGAAGTAATCCATCTTCTCCGCAGGGACGCACATGGCCATTTCCACATCGGAGTTGCCAAATACCACCACGCGGCCAGTGATCGGATCGCCCTTGGCTGGCATGACCGCGGTCTTCAGGTGGCGCATGCGCATGACATCGGTCTCGATGTACTCCACCTTGGTGCTGTACAGCGTCTTCCAACCAATCACCTGCGTCGGCGGATTGATGTGGTAAAGCGTGGAGGTTGGGCCAACGAAACCTTCAGTTCCGAAGACTTCTTCGCTGTAAAGCGCGCCGTCGGGGCGGCGGAACTGCACGTGGCGCTTCTTAGGAATCTGGCCGAGTTTCGTGTAGTAGGGCATGGCTCGGGTAGTGTACGAGTCACTCCTACATTTGGCGCACGAACTATGACAGACGAAACCTCCGTGAATTCTCCCGTTTCCGCGCCCCTTGAGGCGCCCGCGCTGCTTGCCGAGCGCCCGGAATGGATCGTCATTTCCAAGCCTGCGGGTTGGCACACCGTGGCCCGGTCTGGTGCGTCTGCAGGTGCCGATGAAGGCGCCTCGATGATTCCAACGGTCGAAGAGTGGCTCCGCACGCAACGCCCCGAACACGCCGCCATTCCGGAGGCCGGCATTGTTCATCGCTTAGACCTTGGTACTTCCGGTTGCCTGGTTGCCGCACGCAGCGTGGAGGCGTACGAACGCCTACGCGCCGCGGTTGGCAGTGCGGCCGGTGCACGCAAGACGTACTTGGCGCTGGCTGTGAGCGGCATCGCTGAGGTGGGGAGCTTCCGTTACTACTTTGTCAGTCGCCACAAGGGTTCGCGCAAGGTCACCGTTGCCACTGAGGGCGGCGCGCCGGAATGTGGACGATGCCGCTGGCAGGTGCAGAAGCGACTGGTGGACGGCATTCATGATCTAGTGGAAGTGGAACTGGTGGGGCGCGGTCGCAGGCATCAGATTCGCGCGGGACTAGCGCATCTGGGATATCCGCTTGCGGGTGACGCCCTGTACGGCGGCTCGACCACGGTGCATACCCACCCGGCGCTCCATGCATGGCGCGTCGAGATTGATGGCGAGCAGGTTGAATGCCCTGCAGATGCGCGATTTACATGCTGAAATGCGGAGTGCGGAGCGCAGCTAAACGCGGACGGCGCGAGACATTGATCGCCGCGGCCCGTGTTCCTGCGCTATTCCGAATCATGACTCCCAGCGTGCAATCTCTTCGCGACGGTGCGGTCGCGTGAGCACGATGAGAAGCACGGTCGGATAGATCAAGCCAATGATGCACCCGCCGACCACTTGGGCGCGCTGCCAGAAAGTTGCTTCGCCGGGAGTTTCGCCCGCGCGCTCGTCCGCACTGACAGTCATCGGTGGCTTCTGGCTTTCTTTCCATTCGTTGGTGGCGCGCACAATGCCGGCTTGCCACTCCGTAGCAGGTCCAAGCATCCAGAACCCGATCACTAAGAGCGGCAGCGCCAACCCAATGCGAATGTACGCATAGCGGCGTAGTTGCCGCGGTCCCGAGGAGCGACGGCGCAGGGTGGCAATGCCTCCGAGCAGAAGAAGTGTGCTCAGGATCAGCGATGCCAGCAAGTCAACGCCCATGCCCAGCAGCATGGATTGCGGCGCATCCGGAAATTTGATCGGCATGGCACCAGAAAACAGCTTCATCGAGAAGATGCCTGCCATACCGCAGCAACTTGCCAAGAGCGTCAATCCACCAATAGCGATGGAAATGCCACCGATCCAGCCGGGCCATGTTGAATTTGAATCGTTGTTTCCCTGTGCAACTGAGGCGGATGCGCCCGGACCAGTTGGAGGCGTTGGATCAAACGGCACGAATGGAGGCTGTGACGATTGGTTCATGGGGCGAAGGGTACCGCGATCCTGGGGGGCGCGTGAGGTCTACGCAGCGAACCGGTCGCTACCGCGCGGCGGAAGGAAACGGAGGTAGCGCGGGAGCGTCAGGCATGCACACACGAAACAGCACCTGATGCGCGCGTGTGCCCCATGTGGCGTCGGTTGCAGGAATCTCCACCACGCGGGCTGCTCGCCAGTCGCGCAATGCCATGGTGATGGCACCAACGGCGATCGGATCCGTCACCAGTGCATCGCGCAGATCAATGCGCGCTTCGCCTGCGACGCGCAGTGGCTCGGCTGGCGGCATGGAGCATTCGTATTGGGGCATCGGTTCAAAGCGAGACGTTTCGCCCTCGCGGATATCAGCGGCGTCGGCGATCATGACCGTCTCGCCACCAATTCGAATCTCTACGCGCGCATCGGGGCGGTCTTCCAGACCAACCACGGG
>CAMDCW010000198.1 GCA_945890745.1 Phycisphaera mikurensis NBRC 102666 | reverse complement strand
GAAGCCAATCTTGCGGACTTTCTTGATTCGACTAATTCTGTGCGGGTAATGCATGGCTGTTTCCGAGCCGCGTAGTGTAACCAAATCCCGGCGCGGCGGGAAGGGGTGCATCGAAATGGTTTAAATCGGATTATCGGAGTTGCCGGCGGCGTTGCCGCGCAGCGTCAGACGCTTGAAACCGCCTGATTTGCAGGGGAAACACGCGGCACCAAGAAATCAGCCAAGCGGCGCGCGTTTGTTGGTCATTCACCGTGTCGAGCGATTCGTCCTTCAACCAGGAAGATCACATCTTCGGCAATGTTGGTGGCGATATCAGCGATGCGTTCCAGGCGCTGGGCAATCTGCATCATGTCGATGGCCTCAGCGGTGCGGGAGACGTCTTCTTGAATGAGTTTCCGGGACGCAGCCGCAACTTCCTTGTTGAGTGCGTCAACCCGTCGGTCGGCGCGCCGAACTTCATGGCAGCACTCCGTGTCTTCGTCAGAGAGGGCGCCGAGCACTTCTGAAAACATGGTTCGAGCCGCGCTGGCCATGTCGGCAAGTGCGCCAGGAACCTCGGTCGGCCCGTTGCCATTGGACCATCGAAGGACCTTCTTGGAAATGCCGCGACTGAGGTCAGCGATGCGTTCAAAGTCGCTGGAGATTCGTACCACGCTCAACACGAAGCGAAGATCATGGGCAACTGGCGCGCCGAGAGCAAGAATGCGCATGCACTGCGATTCAAGCTCCACTTCCATGTTGTCAATTTCGTTATCGCCAGCCTTTACCTCTTCCGCAGCTGCAATATCGCCATGAACGAGGCCACGGGTGGTGAGTTCGAGACGTCGCTCGGTTGCGGAGCCCATGGCAAGCAGGCCACGGCGAAGGCTCAAAATCTGGGACTGAAGGTCGATTGCCATTATTAGGTTTTAGTTTAGCGTTTCTTCAGCCAAAGCGACCGGAGACGTAGTCCTCGGTCTGCTTGTTGGCAGGATTAGTGAAGATGCGGTCGGTGCTTCCGCACTCCACCAAGGTGCCTTCAAAGAAGAACGCCGTGCGATCACTGACGCGAGCGGCTTGCTGCATGTTGTGGGTGACGATGACAATGGTGTAGCTGGTCTCGAGTTCGCGGATCAACTGCTCAATGCTGGCGGTGGACTTCGGGTCCAGTGCCGAGCACGGTTCGTCCATCAGGAGGACTTCCGGACCAACTGCAATGGCGCGCGCAATGCACAGGCGCTGCTGTTGACCGCCGGAAAGGCCCAAAGCACTGGACTTCAGGCGGTCTTTCACTTCATCCCACAAGGCCGCTGCGCGCAGGGAGTTTTCCACCAATTCGTCAAGGTCGGCGCGGCGGAAGGAGCGGTGCAGGCGCGGTCCGAACGCCACGTTGTCGTAGATGGACTTTGTGAATGGGTTTGGTTTCTGAAAGACCATGCCCACGCGGCGGCGCAGTTCCACCACATCGAGCGACCGGCTGAGCAAGTCATCGCCGTGCAGGGTCAGGGTGCCGCTGGCGCGCGCGCCCGGAATGGGGTCGTTCATCCGGTTTATCCAGCGGAGAAAGGTGCTCTTGCCGCAGCCCGATGGGCCGATCAACGCGGTCACGCGGCACTTGGGAATTTCCAGTGAGATGCCTTTGAGCGCCTGCACGCTGCCGTACCAACTGTCCAATCCCTGGGCGCGGATGGCAATGTCTTGTACATCGGCAACCGGTGCTGCCGTCGCAGCCGTCGCAACCACTGGCGTGGCAGGCTTGAGGTCAATGTTTCGTGGCGGGGGTGCGTTGGGGGGAGTAGTCATGGAATGCTCGTGGGCGGCATCAGCCGTTGGCACGTTGCAGGCGATGGCGGATGATGACCGCCAAGGCATTGAGGGTGAGGAGGACGGCGAGCAACACGATGATGCCGGCAGCGGCCAACTCATGGAATCCAGATTGCTGGCGCATGGACCAGTTATAGATTTGCAGAGGCAGCACAGTGAAATCGCTCATCAGATTGATTGGCGTGGAGCGAATGAACAGTGGAACGCCCAGTACCAGGATGGGCGCGGCTTCACCGATGGCGCGGCTCATGGCCAAGATGCCGCCGGTCATGATCATGGGAATCGATGCTGGAAGTGTGATATTCCAAGTGGTTTGCCACTGTGTGGCACCCAGTGCGAGTGAGGCAGTGCGCAAACTTCCTGGCACCGTGCGCAATGCTTCTTGGCTGGAAACGATGACGATCGGCAACACCACCAGCATCAACGTCAGTCCGCCGGCGAGTACCCCGTGGCCGAACGGCAGTTGCAGATAGAAGAACGACTCCGGCTGTCCAAAGGCGATCGGATCCTCGCTGTTTGCGGCACCGAACGCGCGCGCGAATGCTGTTAAACCAAGGATCCCGTAGACAATCGACGGAACGCCGGCGAGGTTGGCGATGTTGAGTTGGATAAAACTTCGAAAGCGGGATCGCTTGGAAAATTCTTCCAAGTAGATGGCGGTGCCCACACCGATCGGTAACGCCGCTACCGCGCAAATCACGCACACCCAGATGCTGCCCCACAAGGGCGCGCGCACGCCGGCCTCTTCGGTCTTACGGCTCGCAAACGCGGAAAGGAATTGCCACGACAATCGCGCGTGGCCGTCCTGCCAAATAGAGACGAGGAGAACCACCAAGAGCGACACCGCCAGTGCGGTGAACACAATGCATACGCCAAGGAATGCACGGTCAACGACGCGTCGACCCACTTGTGATGTTGGCGTTGCCGCGGCAACAATCTCGCCCGGCGTTCGAGTCCGGGTAGTGGATTGAGCGCGTGAGCCGAGGGAGTGCATCACACGTATTCCTCTCGGAATGCGCGGAGGAAGAGGTTTCCAACGACTGTGAGCGCAAGCGTGATGACAAAGAGGATTGTGGCGACGGCGAAACTCGACTTGTATTCGATGCCGTACGCGGGGGCGTCGCCGGTAAAGATCTGCACCATGTACGCGGTCATGGTTTGCACTTCATCCGCAGGATTGAGGGTCATGCTGGCCAGTCCGCCAGCTGCAAGCGCCACGATCATGGTTTCGCCGATGGCGCGGGTGATGGCTAGCAACCAACTGGCGACGATGCCACTCAGTGCCGCGGGAACAACCACTTTGGTGCTGACATCAAAGCGCGTTCCACCCATTGCAAATGCAGCGTCCCGCAAACTGCGTGGGACCGCTCGGAGTGAATCTTCAGAGAGGCTGGCAACGATCGGCAAGATCATGATTCCAACAGCGAGGCCAGCGCCAAGCGCATTGAACGTGCCAAACGATTCGCTGACATGGTCATGGAGGAACGGTGTGATGACAGCAAGTGCAAAGAATCCGTAGACCACCGTTGGAATACCTGCAAGTACTTCAAGAATCGGCTTCAGAATGGAGCGCACGCGCGATGGGGCGTATTCGCTGAGATAGATGGCAACCACTAGTCCAACGGGCAGCGCGAACGCTGCGGCAATGGAAGTGACCAGGAGTGTTCCGGCGATCAGTGGCCAAATTCCAAAGTGCTTCTCTTCCCCTAAGAGTGGCGCCCATGTGGTGCCGGTGAAGAACTCCCACGCGGAGACTTGCGGCATGGCAAAGAACGAAGCGCTTTGCACAAGCAGAATCACCAAGATGGTGAAGGTGGTGACGATGGAAAGTAACGCACAGGCGAGGAGGCTGCCGCGAATGACTCGTTCCGTGCCGATCCGTGCTGCTCGTGATCGTGCAGTTCCTCGGCTGTTCGCTGCTGCTGCGCGGCTGGTTGCGGTGGAGATTTCGGCGGCGTTCGGCATGGTTTCAGCGGAAGGTATCGAGCGGCCCAGTTGCCAGGATCGGGAAGTTGCCCGCCTGGCAGTGCAGGGCGCCGGTGCCAATCATTTGTAAATGTCCGCCAGAATTCCCATGCGCTCCATGCCGTTTGCGTCGAGCATTTGTGTGCCCAACTTGCTGGCGGCAAGATTGGCCTTGGCGCGCTCGTAGATCACGGTGGGAAGTTTGATGTAACCAACTTCGGCCGCGAGTTTGGCGCCGTTCTCCAGCGCGAACGCTGCGTATGCAGCCACGGCAGGCTTGGCCAATGATGCCTTGTTCACGTAGATGAACAGCGGTCGGCTAAACGGGGCGTAACTGGCGTCTTCAACGGTTGCCGGCGAGGGCGAAACGGCAGCGCCGGTCTTTGGATTCACTACTTTGACCGCATTCAATTTGCCCTGATTCTCGGCAAAGTAGGCGTATCCAAAGAATCCAATGGCGTTCTTGTCGCCTTCAATGGCGCGCACAATCACGTTGTCGTCTTCGCTCACGCTGATGTCGGCGCGGATCTTGCCTTCTTTGCCCACGATGACTTCCTTGAAGTAGTCGAACGTGCCGCTATCGGTGCCAGGGGAATAGACCTTGATTGCATCGCTTGGCCACGACGCATCAACGTCCTTCCACGTCTTGGCAGTATCACTTGATGCGAAGATCTTTTTGATTTGCGCCACCGTGAGTTGCTTCGCCCACGTGTTTCCCTTGTTGGTCACGATGGTGAGTCCATCAAACGCCACGGGCAGTTCAATGAACTCGATCTTGTGACTCTTGCAGGCATCGATCTCTGGCTGCTTGATGCAGCGCGAGGCGTTCGATATATCGATCTCACC
>CAMDCW010000197.1 GCA_945890745.1 Phycisphaera mikurensis NBRC 102666 | reverse complement strand
GGCGAAACAACGATTCATCAGCCGCGCGGCCAAGTGGAAGTGCAGCCTAAGTATTACACGCTGTTTGAAGGTTTCTCCAACGATCCCCGAGCGACTGGGGCGTATCCGACGATAGCCACGGCACTGTCGACGGGTGGTGAAAGTCACACGGCTGTCCAGGACTTAGCGGCGCAACCCGCCATCGGCATGTTCTGGCTGGCAATGACGCCAGGGCAAATCATCTTCATGCCGCCGTGGGTAACGGTGCAACGCGAGCCGATTGATGGTGTCGAGTGGATGCCGCCACCCGCGCCCGCGCACAACCCCACCCCCGCAACCAAGGACTAAACAGTGTCAACGCTTGATGCACGCGGACTTCCTGCTGGCTACCCGTTCAATCCGGACTGGGAGATCACGCCCCGTGAATACGTGCGCCGTCGCGACGCGGGCGAACTCATTGTGCTCCTTGACTGCCGTACCGCTTCGGAACGCGATATCGCTGCCATCCCTGGCGCCATGCATGTTCCAATGCATGAACTCAGTGCGCGACTGGAGGGCTTGCGTTCGCACGAGGCCACTCCGGTAGTGGTTCATTGCCATCACGGCGCTCGCAGCCTGCAAGTCACCGCCGCCCTACGCCAAGCGGGCTTTGACGATGTCCACAGTATGGCTGGCGGAATTCACCTGTGGTCGCTCGACATCGACCCATCGGTTGCGGTCTACTGACGCCGTGCTTCGCCAACGACTCGTCACCGGCACCCTGCTCATCATCGGACTCATTGCCATTCTGTGGGGCGATGAACGGCTGTCCGATGCACTGCGCGAGTCGGAGACCATTCGGAACATCATCGGAACTTCGGATGGAGTGCTACTGCTCGCCTTTGCGATCGGTGTGCTCGCTCCACTGTTAGCGCGTGAATTGGCAGCGATGCTGCGCGGCGCGGGGATTGCTGCGCCCACTGCGATCACGGTGCTGGCGGCAATCATGGGGATCATGGCGGTTCGCATGGCACCCGCGGTCGATTCTGCAATCACGGCCGTTGCAATCATGGCCACCGCATTGTGGGCGGTGCTTTCCTGCGCCATCATTGTGCACAGCCGCGGTGCGCACATCGCTGGCGTCGTATCCGCCACGGGCGGAACGCTCCTATCGTTCGCCTATATCGGCGTACTGCTTGGTGCATGGCTCTTAGTGCGCTGCGATGTTGGCCCATGGGTCCTGGTTGGGGCGATGCTCACCGTGAAGGCCAGCGACATCGGTGCGTATTTCACGGGGATGTCCATCGGGCGGCATAAATTAATTCCCTGGCTTAGTCCCGCCAAGAGTTGGGAAGGATTGTTCGGCGGCATCGCATTGGCCGCGGTGGTTGGCGGTTTACTCAGTTGGTGGAGCGATGCGCTCCCTGATCCGCGCGACCATGTGCCAGTATTCCTCGGCGCAGCCACTGGGGCGGTACTGGGTGTGGTGGGAACGTTTGGAGATCTTGTAGAAAGCCTGCTGAAACGGAGCGCGGGAGTCAAAGATTCCGGACAAGTTCTCCCGGGGATGGGGGGCGTGTTTGACGTACTTGACAGCCCCCTGCTTGCCGGTCCGGTGGTGTGGTGGGCACTGCATCTGCGCTGAAATACCGCGGAATCTTCCGGTAGCGCCGCAGAACCTTGTACGATGCGCCACCCGCGCCCGGCGCGGCAACCACCTATGAGCCTCATTGCACACCTCCGCGCGCTCCACACCGTCGACAGCCAAGTCCGCGGAATCAAAACTCGATTCGAAAACGCGGAAGACGCGCTCCGGCGGCATGAGCTGAAACTGGACGTGGTCTCCGGCAAGCGCCGCGACCTCGACAAGCAGACGCGCCAAGTGCAGGCGATGATTTCAAACCTTGAACTTGAAGACACCACCTTCAAGGAGCGCCTTGAGCACCTGCGCGCGGAGTTGAATACTTCGTCCAACCCAAAGATCTACAACGCCCTGCGTGATGAGTTGAAGGTGGTCGAAGGCAAGCGCGACGAACTCGCCGAGCGAATCATGGCGCAGATGGAGAACCTTGAGAAGTTAAAGAAGGAACTCGAATCAACTGATTCGCCATCAAGTGACCAGACGCGCTTGCGCGACATGGCCAAGGCGACGCTTCAAGAAGCAAAGTCAGAGCTCGGCGGTCGCTTGGCGGAACTTGAAGCACAACGCGGCCGCGCCGCTGACCTCCTCAAGGAAGAGGTTCGCGAAGCATTCGATGAGGCCGCGGACAAGAATGATGGCGAAGCACTTGCCGAAGTCACCGTCGTCAGCCTGCGCCACCGTGAGTTTGCGTGCGGCGGATGCAATGCCGAACTTCCGCTTGATGCATACAGCCGCGTTGCGGCGCAGGCCGATCAATTGGTCACCTGCCTGACATGCGGCCGCATCCTGTACATGGATCAGATTCCTGAACGTCCGGGCGCAAAGAAGACCAAGGTCGCAGCCAAGGAAGCTGCACTTGATCCTGATCAACTCGGCTGATGAATGCGGAAGTTGCCGGGAGTTGAACTATTGAGCGTCTTGGTCATCTGAACATGGAAGTTCGCATGAGTCTCACACACAATCGAATCAACGAAGTGACTGATCGGGGTTCCCCCGACCGAGGTGCCGCGCCTACTTCAGCAACGGAGTCTGCCGCGCGGGCGAATGCCGCTTTGCAAGCGCAGAAGCTTCGCGACCTCTGGTGCCAATCACGCGAGCGCACCCGCACTGCTCCGATCGGTTCCCCAGCATTTGCGCGCGTCGCAGATTTGGCGGCGTCATTTGCATCCATGGCAGTGCGCGCCAACCAGCACGCCCAAGCCCGAGTAGTTGTTGGCGATGCGTTGACGACGCTGCGCACTGCATGCTTGGCGGAGAGCACCGACGCGGCGCGCCACCTGGCGTTTGCACGAACACTTGAACTTGCAGCCGCCTATGAAGTCGCCGGAGGTGATGCGCGCGCAGCGTTCGACGCCTTACGTGCCGCCATCACCACCATCGGCCCATTCAGCGCTGTGCTGCGTGAACCAACAACGGATCCGCTGTTGCGCATGTCCATTGCCAACGGTCTGATGCGCCCGATCACTACCGCGGCGCGCATGCTTGACAATGCTGAGCAACGCACCATGGCATTCCGGCAGGTCTGGGATGAATCACGCGCGTGGGCCAAGGCGGCTCGTGGCGCCAGCGATTACGCAGCGGCCATTGAGATGGCCGTGGTTGCAGCGTTCGATCTGGCGGTTGAGGAACATGACGACTCCGCCAGTGGCTGCCTGGAACGCTGCGAGCAACTGCGTCGACACATTGAAGCACTTCAGAAGGTGCGCGGCGACGATGCCGTGGTGCGCACCCACCGTGCAGCCTTTGCGCGCCTTTCCGCGGACGCATGGCAGCGCCTTGGCGACACTGCCGAAGCCGAACAGCTACTGAATGAAGCCGCGCGCCATCTCGGCGAAGCCGCAACCAAGCCCGATGCAGATCAACGTGATCTCACCAAGCACCGCGCTGCCCTCAGCGATCAACGCATGCGACTGGCTGGTACCGAGCGCGGAGCATCGGCATCCGTACGCGAGCCATCCAGAATTTCGTAGACTTGCGGCATGGCAGCACTTGACGCCTGCATTCGAACCCGCCTTGCCGGCGTGGACTTAGCGTCGCCGATTGTGGCGGCTGCTGGAACATGTGGCTACATGGATGAATTGGCGGACGCGTTCGATCTGCGTTGGCTGGGCGCCGTGACAACCAAGAGCATCACCCCGGAGGAACGCGCGGGCAATGACCCGTGGCGAATCATTGACGTTCCCGGCGGCATGATGAATGCCATTGGTCTTGCCAACGTTGGGTTGGGAAAGTTCCTGGCGGAGAAGCTTCCATCCGCCGCGGGCGTGCCCTGCCCGGTCTTTGGATCGGTGGCAGGACACTCCGTGGAGGATTACGTCCGCGTCGCAGCGGCGTTCGATGCAAACACGGCGTTTCCGATCATTGAACTGAATGTCAGTTGCCCGAACACGGCCACCGGGCTGCAATTTGGCGATGATCCCTCGGCGCTGAAAGCGTTGCTGGCCGAAGTTCGACCGGTGGTGAAGCGTGCCAAATTGTTTGTTAAGGTCAGCCCGAACGCGGACGTAGTAAAACTCTCCGGCGCTGCGGTGGAAGCTGGCGCCGATGGGCTGACGCTGGTGAACACGGTGACGGCCATGAGCATTGATGTGCACACACGTCGACCACGATTGTCGCGCGGGCGCGGCGGGTTGAGCGGACCGGCGATCCATCCGATCGCAGTACGGATGGTGCACGACGTTTACCGCGCAGTGGCCAAGCCGGCGGGCGTACCGATCATTGGCCTCGGCGGCGTGTTGCGTTGGGAAGACGCGGCCGAATTCATACTTGTGGGAGCCAGCGCAGTTGGCGTTGGCACGGCCCTGTTTGTAGATCCCCGCACACCGGTGGCACTGGCCAAAGGCCTTGCACAATGGGTGCACGCGCAGGGCGCGACTTCGATCACGGCACTTGTTGGCGCGATGGAAGGCTGACTAAATAGGTGCCGTTCACCCCTGTCCCTATTTTCGGGGCGCGGTTGAAGTGAGTTGAGACGTCCACCGCCCCCTCCGTTGCGCGCGGGACCCTCGGACGCGGACGGCTGCGCTCCACAAGGTTCCGCTTAGCCTCGGGCGAAACTGTTCGTCCGGTTGGCACCCACGGGGCGTACGTCCAACTGCCGGACTTCTCAGTTTCAC
>CAMDCW010000196.1 GCA_945890745.1 Phycisphaera mikurensis NBRC 102666 | reverse complement strand
AACGATGACTGTCTGAAACAGGTGCATGTCACAGACGATATGCGGACTTTCTTGGAAACCGCGCGGTGGTTCGACACTATGGTTCATTGAATGCTGCCCCATTTGCCCTGCTGTCAGCACTACGCCCTTAGCGCGCGCCCCACGCTCGGCATGTCCGTGGCTGGGGGTGATGGCCGGTCATGGGCCGGGACAACCGGCCGAGGTGCGATCGTTGTGTCAACCATGCTGGCGTCGCTCTCGGCGTTTGGGTTTGCCCCGCCAACTGACACTGCTTCGAAAATATCGACAGCGGCGTCGACGGCAACATCGCCGTCAGCATCAACGGCAATATCTACGCCCCCGTCTCTGGTGTCATCATCGGCTGCGGCATCAGGCGCGCCCGCCAGCGCCGCAGATACAAAGTCCCGTGCCGAGGTGGCTCAAACTCTGATCGCGCAACGCGCTGCCAGTGCGCGCGACTCGTGGTGGAGCTGGAAGCCACTCGTTGCGCCAGCGCCGCCGGCCGTGCGTGATGAAGCGTGGGTTCGCACTCCTGTTGATCGGTTTGTACTTGCTCGTCTGGAAGCGGCTGGTGTTTCGCACGCACCGGAAGCTTCGCGCGAAGCACTCATCCGTCGCGCAACGTTTGACCTCACCGGCTTGCCGCCCACACCCGAGGAGGTTCGCGCCTTCGTAGCCGACACGCGCGCAAACGCGTGGGAGTTACTCATCGATCGACTCCTTGCAAGCCCCGAGTACGGCGTGAAGTGGGCGCGTCACTGGCTTGACTTGGTGCGCTATGCAGACACCAATGGATTTGAGCGAGACGGTGAAAAGACCTCCGCGTGGAAATACCGCGACTGGGTTGTCGATGCTTTCAATGATGACATGTCGTACGACCGTTTCATCATGGAACAGCTCGCCGGCGACGAATTGCCAGACCGCGACTACTCATCACTCCTTGCCACCGGCTATTACCGACTGGGCATGTGGGACGACGAAGTTCCTGATCTCGCCCAAGCAATCGCTGATGACATGGACAGCATTGTGGATGTCACCGCCCGTACTTTCTTAGGGATTGGGCTTGGTTGCGCACGCTGCCACGACCACAAGGGTGATCCGATTCCACAGGCCGATTACTACCGCTTTGCGGCGTTCTTTGCTGGAGTCAAGCCGTACAAGTCCAGTCCGTTTAACAGTATTGATGCTGAAAGCGTGCTTCGTCGGGTGCGCCCAGACTTTGGTCATGTTGATCCAGAAGTCGAGCGCGCGGCGTACGTTGCCAAGCGTGCATCATTGTTGAATGAAATCACCGCCATTGAACGCGGAACAGAAGCGGGCGCTGATGCTGCAGGTAGTGCATTTGTTGATCGCGCGCCAACCGATGGGCTGGTAGCGCACCTGCCGTTTGAAGATGACAAGTCGCGCACCGCCACAAACTCTGCACCTGGTTCAACCATTGCTGCCGCACAGGTTCGCGACGCTGGATTTGGTGCTGCTGGTCGAATCGGAAAGGCGTTCTCATTCGACGCCGGTGATGACCGGGTGGATATTGATCGACCAGTGCAAGACAGTTTCACCACCAGTTTCTGGTTCAAAACCACTGATATTGGCGGTGGAAATGAAAATGACCGACGCTGGTTCCTTGGCAAGGGACTTGTCGACGGTGAAATTCCGGGCATCGTTCACGACTGGGGAATCAGCTTGGTTGGCCACGGATTTGTCAGTGCCGGTACTGGCGACCCGGAAACATTTGTTTCAAGCGGTCCAGGACACAATGACGGGCAGTGGCACCATGTTGCTTTCACGCGCGATCGCACTACTGGACGCATCGCACTGTGGGTTGATGGCGTGATGGAAAGTGACGCGGTCGGCAGCACCGCGCGGCTTGACTCACCCAAGACCATCGCCATTGGTTCGCTACACCCGGAACACGCGCATCCGTTCGCTGGGACGATTGATGAGGTGCGATTTTATGACCGCGTCCTGACTGAAGAAGAGATCAGAGCCATCGCAACGGGTCTTGCGCAAGAAGCAGACGCCGCGCGCACACTTGCCGGGCGCCCCGCCGACGAGTTAGCCCGGTGGCATGAAATGCGCGGCCAACTCACCACCCTGCGCCCGCCGCCGTGGGAAGGCGAGACGGTGCTCACCGTGCGCGAGGATCCGGTGCCGCATGCGGTTCATGTGATGACCCGCGGCAACCCACATTCACCAGCGGCTCTGGTGGAGCCCGGGGTACCGCTGATTGCAGCCCGATTTGAGCCAATTGCCCCCACAACGCGCCCGTTTGGCGAATCCAGCGGGCGCCGGCTTGCCCTGGCAACATGGATCGCCGATGATCGAAACGCCTTGGCATTACGAACGATTGCCAATCGACTTTGGCAGCACCACTTTGGCGTTGGCCTGTGTCCAACATCAAACGACCTTGGAAAGTTTGGCGAGTCAGTCACCGATCCGACGCTCCTTGATTGGCTGGCAGCACAAGTGCCTGCCAACGATGGAAGCCTGAAGCAGATGCATCGCATTCTGATGAATAGTGCTGTCTATCGGATGTCGAGCATTGCCACTGCTGACGCGCTGGCGAACGACGCGCCGAACGATCTGCTCTCGCGCTTTCGAATGCGCAGACTGAGCGCGGAAGAAGTGCGTGATGCCATGCTCGCTTGTAATGGAACTATCAGTGCGGAACACGGTGGTGCAGGTGTTCGCCCGCCGATGCCGCCAGAAGTGCTGGCTACCAGTAGTCGCCCCGATGAAGTGTGGCCGGTGACAGAAGAAAGCACATGGACGCGGCGCACGCTCTACATTGAATTGAAGCGCTCGTTGCAACACCCACTACTTGCCGTGTTTGATCAAGCCGATGTTGATGGCGCGTGTCCGGTGCGGTTCAACACCGTGCAACCAACCCAAGCGCTCAGTATGTTCAACGGGGCTTTGACCAATTCATTGGCAATGGATCTTGCGCTCCGCGTCTTGCGAGAACGCCCAGAATCACTGCGTTTGCAGCTGTCTTGGGCGCGCGAACTCACCGCCGGTCGTATGCCATCCGTGCAGGATCTGGACGAGTCGGAGGCATTCATCGCCGAACTCCGTGAACGGGACGGCCTCACCATCGAGCAAGCCATGCAGGCCTATTGCCTGGTCCTCTACAACCTGAACGACTTCCTGACCGTCGACTGATGAAAGGCATGAGTGATGTCTGAAGTACCAGAAACACCACGCAACACGTTCTGCGGAAACACTCGGCGAGAGTTTTTCTGGGAGGCGGGCGGAGCGTTCACCAGTGTTGCACTGGCAAGCATGCTGGCGCAAGATGGATTTTTGGCGCGACAGGCGCTCGCGTTTGATGGGCACACTCCTATCCCAGCGCCGAATCCGCTCACCCCAAAGGCGCCAAAGCTGCCGGGTACTGCAAAGAGTGTGATCTTCTTGTTTATGTACGGCGGGCCAAGCCACGTTGACACCTTTGACTACAAGCCAGATCTCTTCAAGTATGACGGGCAAACAATTGCGGTGAAGACCAAGGGTCGTGGTGGAGACAAGAGCGAAGGCCGCGTCGTTGGCCCAAAGTGGAAATTCAAACAGCGTGGCCAGTGTGGTGCGTGGGTCAGCAGTCTGTTTCCGCATCTTGCCAGCTGTGTTGATGACATTGCGTTTGTGAAGAGCATGTACGCAGACAGCCCCATCCATGGCAGCGCCATGTTGATGATGAACAGCGGCAAGTTGCTCGGCGGCGCCCCCGCGCTCGGCAGTTGGGTGAACTACGGATTGGGCACCGTTAACCAGAATTTGCCTGGATTTGTGGTCATGTTGGACTCCACTGGTGGGCCAATTAGTGGCGCGAAAAACTGGAGTTCGGGCTACATGCCTGCCAGTTTCCAGGGCACCGTACTGCGTGGTGATGGTCCGCCAATTTTGGATCTCGCCAATCCGCCAGCGCGCAGCGATGACCTGCAACGGCGCATGCTTGACCGGCTGAAGATGTGGAACACCCGCCATGAACTTGCTCGACCAGGAAATCCTGATCTTGAGAGCCGGATTCAAAGTTACGAGTTGGCATATCGCATGCAATCCACCGCCCCCGAGTCGGTGGAACTAGCCAACGAAAGTGCTGCTACGAAGGAGCTCTACGGTATTGACGAATCGCGCACGAACGAGTTTGGCAGTAAATGCCTACTGGCGCGGCGGCTTGTTGAACGCGGCGTTCGTTTCGTTCAGGTGTATTCCGGCGGCTCGCACAACGATGCCAACTGGGATGCGCATGGTGATCTCAAGAAGAACCATGACTATCACGCCGGTCGCACTGATAAGCCCATTGCGGGGCTCCTCAAGGATCTCAAGCAGCGCGGGCTTCTTGATGAAACCCTGGTCGTTTGGGGTGGTGAATTTGGCCGCCAGCCGACCGCGGAGTACGCGGAGGGCACCGGACGCGACCACAATTCATACGGTTTCACCATGTGGATGGCCGGGGGTGGAATCAAGGGTGGTGTCAGTATTGGCGAGACAGACGAACTGGGCTCAACAGGCGTGGGCGAGCGGTTCCACGTCAAGAACCTGCACGCCACCATCCTGAGCCTGATGGGGCTCGATCCGAATTCTCTGACGTACTTCTACGCAGGGCTCGACCAGAAACTGGTGGGGGTCGAGGGCGCCGAGCCGATTCGCGGCGTGATAGCGTGAACGCTTCATGAAGACCCCCGATTTCAGACTTGATGGACGGGTAGCGGTTATCACCGGCGCATCCCGCGGTCTTGGCA
>CAMDCW010000195.1 GCA_945890745.1 Phycisphaera mikurensis NBRC 102666 | reverse complement strand
CTGGCGGTTGCGTTGATGGCCAAGGACAAGATTCTCTCCAAGAGCTTTGCGCAGTTGGAGAAGGTCCGCAAGACGCTGGAGAAGCGCTTCGGCGATGTGCAGGACTTTGAGTTCACCATCGAGCGCAAGAAGCTGTGGATGTTGCAGACCCGTAACGGCAAGCGCACCGCCCTGGCCTACGTGCGGATTGTGCATGACATGGTGAAGGAGGGCTTGATGACTCCGGAGCACGCTATGAAGAGCGCTGACCCGGAGGCAATGAACCAACTCTTGCAGCCGGTCTTTGAGCGCAAGGCGTACGAGGCGGCTCGCACAGCTGGGCGCATCATGACTAAGGGTCTGCCTGCTGGTCCGGGTGCTGCATGCGGTGAGATCGCTTTCAGCGCCAGCCGCGCTGAGGAATTGGCGCGACACGGCAAGCACGTCATTCTGGCGCGCATTGAAACCAGTCCTGAAGATCTGCGCGGCATGATTGCAGCCGACGGCATTCTCACCACGCGCGGTGGCGTATCAAGTCACGCCGCGTTGGTTGCCCGACAGATGGGCAAGGTCTGCGTTGCTGGTGCTGGCGAGATCGTGATCGATTATCACAAGGGCACCTTGAGTTGCGATGGAAAGGTCCTGAAAGAGGGCGATTTCCTCTCGATCAACGGCACCACTGGCGAAATCATCCAGGGCAAGATCGACACTGCTGACAGTGAGTTGAAGCAGGTGTTGGTGGCTGGCACCATGAAGCCATCCGAGAGCCGTGTGGCTCGCGACTTTGAGTTTGTCATGAACCTTGCGGATCGCTATCGCCGACTTGGTGTTCGCACCAACTCCGATACTCCGGAGCAGGTCCGTCAGGCCGTGGCGTTTGGTGCAGAAGGTATTGGTCTGTGCCGTACCGAGCACATGTTCTTTGAAGGTGACCGCATTGATGCCATGCGTGAGATGATTCTCTGCAAGGACACGCCTGGTCGTCAGCGTGCGCTTTCAAAGTTGCTGCCGTACCAGCGCGCTGATTTTGATGGCATCTTGCGTGCCCTTGAAGGCCGCCCGGCATGCATCCGTCTTCTCGATCCGCCGCTTCACGAGTTCTTGCCGCACACCAAGGCGCAGCAGCAGGATCTTGCGCACAAGATCGGCGTTCCTGTTGAGGACATCGAGCGTCGTGTGAACGAACTCCATGAGTTCAATCCGATGCTTGGTTTCCGCGGTTGCCGACTGGGCATTGTGTTCCCGGAAATCACCGAGATGCAGGCGCGCGCCATCTTTGAGGCGGCCGCTGCGGTTGAGAAGTCGGGCATTCGCACCAAGGTTGAAGTGATGGTTCCGCTGATCGCCTTCAAGCGCGAGCTTGATTTGCAGGCAGAAACCATTCATCGCGTTGCACGCGAAGTCATGGCCGCCACTGGTCAGAAGTTTGATTACCAAGTGGGCACCATGATCGAGTTGCCACGCGCCGCCATTGCTGCAGACCAGATTGCTGAAACCGCGCAGTTCTTCAGTTTCGGCACCAATGACCTGACGCAGACGGCGCTCGGCATGAGCCGCGACGACTCCGGCAGCTTCTTGCCTGGCTACAGCGAGCGCGAGATCATCAAGGACAACCCATTTGCATCGATCGATGTTGGTGGCGTGGGCGTGCTTGTTGATATCGCCTGCAAGCGCGGTCGCATGACGCGCCCAGACATCAAGTTGGGCATCTGCGGCGAGCATGGTGGCGATCCGGCCAGCATTCGGTTCTTTGAGTCGGTGGGCCTGGCATACGTCAGCTGCTCGCCGTTCCGCGTTCCAGTGGCGCGCTTGGCTGCGGCCAAGGTTGCCGTGGAACTTGGAACCTCGCCCAAGCAGGGCAAGGGCGCAAAGACAAAGTCTGTGAAGGCAGCGTCATCGAAGTCTGCAGCCAAGTCAAAGCCGGCGAAGGCGAAGTCGGGTAAGTCGAAGTCAGCAAAGTCGAAGCCCGCCAAGTCCAAGTCTCCAAAGGCTGGAAAGCGCAAGTGAACCGGCCCCGCACCGCGCGCTTCGCACTCGCAGTCACCGCGTCTATCGCGCTGATCGCTGGCGCGTCGTGCGCGGTGTGGCAGCCGCCGGAGATGGCGAAGCCGCTGGCCGAGCCGCTCTCGTACCGCGCGCCGTACGCCATGGCGCATCCCACCATGACCGGCCTGCTCGAATCCGGCGCGTGGGCCGCGGCGCCATGGACCGAGGACTTCGCCGACATCGAGGGCGCGCGCAAGCCGGTGCCCGCGTACCGCACGCGCGCCAAGATGCTGTGGGACGAGAAGTTCCTTTACATCGGCGCGGAGCTCACGGAGCCGCACGTCTGGTCTACCTTGAAGAAGCACGACGAGATCGTCTTCCACGACAACGACTTCGAAGTGTTCATCGACCCCAACGGCGACGGGCGCGAGTACTACGAGATCGAGATCAACGCGCAGGGCACGGTGTTCGACCTGTTCCTGCACCGCAGCTACCGCGAGGGTGCGCCGGCGATCCACGAATGGGACGCGGCGGGCATGGCGAAGGGCTGCTTTGTCCAGGGCACCGCTGACGATTCGCGTGACGTGGACCGCACGTGGACCGTGGAGCTCGCCATCCCGTGGTCGGCGTTCGTGCCGCCGCGCGATGCGCGCATCGATGCATTGCCTGCGGGCCAGCGCGACTTCGGCGACCGCGCGCGCCATGGTGCGGCGCCCGCGCCCGGCGACACGTGGCGCATCAATTTCTCCCGCGTGCAGTGGCGACACAATCACGAAGCGCTTGATGCAGCTGGCGTGCGCCTCGCCACGCCGAACGCCGCAGCTCGTTCTGAGCCAGGCGGCGCAGAGCCGTATGCCAAGCGTGTCGGGCTTCCGGAAGACAATTGGGTGTGGAGTCCGCAGTGGGCCATTGATATGCACCTTCCGCAGTTTTGGGGTCGCGTGACATTCGTTCGCTAAGTGTTTGCATGAATGCGCGCGCCGTGTGCGTGTCATGCTTCAACCATCAGAGAAATCGAGTTCTCCATGCCTGAGAAGCGCAATCAGAAACGCCGAGCCACGGACCGCACTCCTGCCACGGTGCAGAACCAGCGCGTGGTCTTTGAAGATCTCGGGATCGACCGTGATCCGTCAAACATCTTTCATCAGACGCTTGAGCAACTGCTCGCCGCTGCTGAGATTGTTGGGCTGAAGCATCATCATCAGCTGATCCTTTCGCAGCCGCGCTCCGAAGTGCAAGTGAACTTTCCGGTGCTGATGGACGACGGCCAGCACCGACTATTCCGTGGCTGGCGCGTGCAACATAATTCCGCACTCGGTCCATTCAAGGGTGGCTTGCGCTTCCATCCGGGAGTTGATGCCGATTCAATGCGCGCGCTCGCCATTCTGATGACGCTGAAGTGCAGCCTGTTGCGCCTGCCGTTTGGTGGCGCGTACGGCGGTGTTGAGTGCAGTAATCGCGAGCTCACGCGTGACGAACTTGAACGCGTGACCCGACGCTTTGCGTGGGCGATCTCTGAGCAGATTGGCCCAGACCATGATGTTGTTGGTCCCGGAGTAGGCACGGACCCACAGGTCATGGCGTGGTTTGCTGATACCTACGCGCAAACAGGAGCAACGCATTCGCGTGCAGACGCGCACCGCGTTGCCACTGGTAAGCCAGTGGAAGCCGGCGGCATCATTGGTCGCGCCAGCGCTGGCGGGCTTGGCCTTGTGGAAGTATTGCGCGAGATGCTTCCTGATATGGGTATTGACCCAAGTTCCCTGACCTTCACGATCGCTGGATTCGGCAATGTTGGTCGTTCGACAGCGCTGGCGTTGTGTCGCTCGGGTGCCCGTCTGGTGGGCGTACTGGACCGCAGTGGTGCGGTGGTGAACCTCCGCGGCTTTGATCCGGACGACCTGATCGACCACCTGGACGTGCATGATTCGCTTGATGGCTTCCACGGTGGCGAGTGTGTTTCCGCTGCTGATTTCTGGAAGCTGCCCTGTGACGTCCTTGTCCCTGCTGCGCTCGAACAGATGGTCACCAGTGAAGTTGCCGAGATTGTGGGCGCACGCGCAGTTGCCGAAATGGGCAGCGCGCCGGTGACGCCGGACGCGGACAGCATCTTCCTACAGCGCGGCATTGAAGTATTGCCTGGCATCCTTTGCAACGGCGGTGGTGTGGCGGTGAGTTACTTTGAGTGGTTACAGAATCGCTCCGCCATCTCATGGACTGCAACGCAGGTGCGCGAGACGTTGGCGGAAACCATGATCGCCGCCTCGCGCCGCGTGAAGTTGGCGCGTCATCGCTACGAATGCGACTTGCGCACGGCAGCCAGCTGCGCAGCGCTCGAACAGATCGCCCGCGTTTACGACCTGCGCGGCATCTGGCCATAAATAGGTGCCGTTCACCACTGTCCCCATTTATTCTGCCTCTGAGGCGATGTCAGTGGAAGTCAGCGCTCGGGCAGGGCACCGCGTGATTTGACCTGATAGTGTTGTCGCATATGTCGACCGCCAATCCTTCTGAGGCGTGCCCTTGCTGCGGATTTGATCTGCGTGCGTTGAGCAGTTCGGCAGATCGGTGCCCCGAGTGCGGGGCTGACGCCGCCATGCGCGTGGTGCGACCTCGGTATCTACTGGTGCTCGTTGGAGTTCCGCTCGTTGCGTTTTATGCCGAGTGGATGTTGACGTGGATATGGGGCGCGCGGTTACTAGCGCTCAATCCGGGGAATCCAAGCCGCGGTATCTCGCCCATGGGCCCCGAGACCACAGAGCGATATGCATTGAGC
>CAMDCW010000194.1 GCA_945890745.1 Phycisphaera mikurensis NBRC 102666 | reverse complement strand
ATTGAGTCAGACGCTGCATCCATTGCGAGTGCTGAACAATCATTGCGTACGCGCCGTTGGGCCAAGGTGCTGGTGACTTGTACTGCTATCGCGCTCACGCTGACCGTTGCGCGCGTGACACAATTGAAATTGCTGCCACCGGCGGAGCTTGATCGTGCCGCCGGACGTCGTACCAGCGAACGCAAGGAACTGGCGCAGCGCGGCGAAGTGCTGGACCAGCGCGGTCGCCCACTCGCCATGAGTTTGGTTGGATACAAGCTGTATTGTGATCCAGCATTCATCTACGAAAGTGGCTGGGATAAGGCGAAGAAGGCCTCGAAGACCGATCAGAATGCGGTCGCTGAATGTGATCCGTTTCGTGACGCGGCTATTGCTCTCGCTCCAGTCCTACGTCTAGCGCCACAGGCGATCGATGAGCTCCTGAAGAAAAATGCCGAGCGTCGCTACGTGGTACTCGCTCAAGAGATTGACGAAGCACAGGTTGACGCGCTGCGGCACCTCGATATTGACGGCGTGGGGCTTGAGACCAAATTGGTGCGCAACTATCCATCCGGGGCACTTGCCAATCAGTTGATCGGCAAAGTCGGATTCGAGCACACCGGCCAAGCAGGCGTGGAATTCTCCTTCAACAAGGAGTTGGCGCCAGTTGATGGACATGTGAAAGCGTTGCGCGACGCATTTGGTCGCACCCTGTGGATCAACCGTGACGATTACGTCCCCGGTGATGATGGACAAGATGTTCGTCTCTCCATTGACTTGGCGGTGCAAGAAATCGCCGAACGGCACCTTGATCGCGCCGTCAAGCAGTACAACGCGGGCGGCGGGCGGGTCATTGTGCTTGACTCCTGCAACGGCGACATCCTGGCCATGGCTGACTTCCTGCAGGATCGCCCGGGTTGGAAAGAAGCCACCCACGATCCATCACGCAAGATTCATCCATCATTGGGTCGCAATCGCAACTTCACTGACCCGTATGAGCCCGGCTCAACGATGAAGAGTTTCGTGTGGGCGCGGGCCACGCAGCTTGGCTATGCCAAGCCCACCGACATCATCCAGATGCCGGTTGGATCACCGGTAGTCACTCCGTTTGGACGTGTCATCCACAATGCGGCGGGCGATCCATACAAGTCATATTCATGGAAAGATGTGCTCGTTCACAGTGTGAATACGGGCATGGTGACCGTTGGGCTTCGCATGAGCCACGCCCAGATGCAGGAGATGGTCCGTGACTTCGGATTCGGCACCAAAGTTGCCATCGGTATCCCTGGCGAGAGTGCGGGCATCATTACCCCGCCATCACGTTGGTCTGGCTACACGCAGTCATCAGTAGCGTTCGGTCATGAAATTGCAGTGACGCCGATTCAGATGGTTCGTGCGTTCAGCGCGTTTGCTCGAGCGGACGGCACGATGGTGGCACCACGGTTAGTCTTGCCGCGCGACACGAGTGCCGGCGAAGATTGGCTTCCGGGCTCGAAGCGAGTGATCGATCCCAAGGTGCTGGTTGAAGCGAAAGATGCCATGTCCGGCGTTGTGGAGGTGGGCACTGCGCGTAGATCACAGAGTGACAAGTACCGCATGTACGGGAAGACGGGTACGGCGGAATTGTCGATACCTGGAGTGAAGGGCTATGACCGCAGTCGCTACACAGCCAGTTTCATTGCTGCAGCGCCGCTGGAGAAGTCGCGGTTGGTAGTGCTGTGTGTGATAGACGATCCGGACAAGAAGAAGGGGCACTTCGGCGGACTTCTCGCAGCGCCGGTGGTGCGCGATGTTGTGACGGAGACGCTTGAGTACCTTGGAGTTCCGTACGACCAGGTACAAGAGAAGCGCGCCAAGGGCGCCAGCAAAGTCGCCGCGCGCTGAACACTGGCGGATTGCAGGCTTGATCAGGTGAGACGAATTCGCAGAGGGGCGGGTTGTTGCATGACGCCTTCGTACTGGTCCTGATGCAACACGATTTTCTGCTGGCCCGCATTCGCCTTACGAGGATGGCCGCTGAGCGCGGCCCTATCCTCTTCGGCGCTTGCGGCCAGGTTGCGCGTTGTTGCATCACGGTTGCGTACTGGCCCGCATTCGCCTTACGAGGACGGCCGCTGAGCGCGGCCCTGTCCTCTTCGGCGCCTGCGGCCAGGGGAACGGGGTTCAAACCCTGGTGGTCAAAGTGATTTCCGTGTGCGAGCCCCCGCAGTGAGCACGGGATCCTCGGTAAGCGGCGTGTGAAACTGAGAAGTCCGGCAGTTGGACGTACGCCCCGTGGGTGCTAACCGGACGAACAGATTCGCCCGAGGCTAAGCGGAACCTTGTGGAGCGCAGCCGTCCGCGTCCGAGGGTCCCGCGCGCAACGGAGGGGGCGGGGGACGCCGGCACTCACTTTCCCGCTGGCATCGCGCCCGCAGACTGGCCCGCATTCGCCTTACGAGGACGGCCGCTGAGCGCGGCCCTGTCCTCTCCGGCGCCTGCGGCCAGGTCACGAGAATCTGCAGGACGTGGAATTCATGCCGACCGTTGTGCAGCGAACAAGACCAGCCACTCGGTGGGGGTCAAAGTCTCGGGCCGGCGCATCGGGTCGAAGCCGGCTGCTGCTACGGATTCGCGGTTGAGAATTGCTCCGAGCTGTTTGCGCCGTTTGCCAAAGACGCGCTGTACGAACTCGGTGAACGGCTCCCACGGGTTGCATGGTCGCTCTCCGGCGCGTGGGCGAATGGCGAGCATGGCGCTCGTTACTTTCGGTGCTGGCCAGAAGCAACCGGGCGAGAGCACGGCGATTTGCTCGACGTCTGCAAGCAATTCCATCATTACGCTGATCGGTCCGTATGCGTCGCTGCCGGCTTTGGCCATGAGACGATCGCCAACTTCGCGCTGGATCGTCACGAATTGGCCGCGGCATTCTGGGTGGCGTTCGAGCAGTGTTGCAATCAGTGGCGTGGCGGCTTGGTACGGAAGATTGGCAACCAGCGTGAATGGACGACCCGCCAATGCCTGCAGAATGTGCGCAGAAATAGCGTGTTTCCCGTCGAGGCAGTCGGCTTCCACCAACGTCAAACAGCCAACCCCTGTGCCCATGCGGTGCGCGTTGCGCGTTCGCACGATGGCGGCCATATCGCGGTCAAGTTCGCAGGCGATTACTTCGCATCCAGCGTCAAGCAACGTCTCGGTGAGCGTGCCAGTTCCAGGGCCGACTTCTAAGACCAACGCGCCCGCTGGTAATGCCGCCGCGGCCACTAGCTTTCGCAGTTGGTTGTGATCGTGCAGGAAGTTCTGCCCAAGCGTGTGCTTTGGCCGAATACCGCGCGCGGCCAACTCTTCTTTGATCTCGGTCAGCGTCTGCGGCATGTCAGCGCGCAGTCGCCTCGGCGCGAACCTCGCGCAACACAGTCACCTTGATTTCGCCAGGGAATGTCATTTCTTCTTCAACACGCTTGGCAATCTCTTGCGCAATGCGGAATGCGTACGCATCGTCAGCCTTCTTGGCGTCCACCACCACGCGAACCTCTCGGCCCGCTTGAATGGCATACGCCTCATCAACAAAGTCATGCTCGCGTGCCAGTGCTTCCAATTGCTGCAGGCGCTTGACGTAGAGCTCCATACTCTCGCGGCGCGCACCGGGGCGCGCACTGCTGATGGCATCGGCGGCCATCACAATGGGTGTGTACGGCGTGGTTGCTGGAATGTCCGCGTGGTGACCACCGACGGCGTTCAGTACCGCTTCGCTCTTTTCGCCGTGCTTTCGTAGGAATTCCACGCCAATGGCTGGGTGTCCGCCTTCCATCTCATGATCCATCGCCTTGCCGATGTCATGCAGGAAACCCGCGCGGCGCGCGATCGTTCCATCAAGTCCCAGCTCGTCAGCAATCATCTGGCACAAGAATGCCACTTCCACCGAGTGGCGCAACACGTTCTGGCCATAGCTGGTGCGGAATGCCAACTTGCCCATCGCTTCGATCACCTTGGGGTGCATACCGCGCAGGTTCGTTTCCAAGACGGCTGCCTGCCCGTCCTTCTGAATGCGCTCGTTGATATCACGGGTGACCTGCGCAACCAGTTCTTCGATGCGCGTTGGATGAATTCGACCATCGGCCACCAGTCGTTGCAGCGTCTCTGCAGCAATTGCCTGGCGCACCTTATCGAAGCAACTCACGCTGATCACTCCAGGGGTGTCATCCACCAGAATGTCTGCACCAGTGGCGCGCTCAATGGTTCGAATGTTGCGGCCTTCACGACCAATGATTCGACCCTTCACGTCATCACTCGGAATCTTCACGGTGCGAACCGTGGTCTCGGTGGCATTCTCCGCTGCATAGCGTTGGATGGCCAACAAGGTGATCTGTCGCGCCTTGTCGCGCGCGTCGCGTTCTGCTTCTTCAACGATTTTCTGAGCGAGCACCGCAGCGTCATGGTCAGCGTGGCGGCGCACTTCGGCCATGTACAACTCGCGCGCCTCGTCCATGGTCATGCCAGCGACCTTCTCGATTTGCTCACGAACCGCGGCGCGTTCGGTCTCCAGATTCGCTTGCAATTCAGTGGTTCGCTTCTCCAAATCAGCAATCCGCTGCTCGCGGGACTCCAGTTTTTGCTCGCGCTGCCCAATTTGCTCCAGCTTGCGGTCCAGCGTTTCTTCGCGCTTTTCCGCCCGGGTCTGCGACGCCTTGACGTCCGCCAAGGCGGATTGCATCTCACGGTCGAGTGCATGGCGGCGCTCGGTGGCGGCCTTCTCAGCCTGCAACTCGATGGTCTTGCTGCGGGCTTCGGCTTG
>CAMDCW010000193.1 GCA_945890745.1 Phycisphaera mikurensis NBRC 102666 | reverse complement strand
CGATCCCGACGGGTCGATCGCTTCGCCCGCTGGCGTGAAGCGCGATGGGAGGAAACGCACCGGGTCCTCAGGCGTGAGCAATCGATCGCCGAGCAATTCTGGATGCGCAGCAACCCAGAGCGTTTGATCCGGACGGAATCGGTGCCAGCCGTGGGGGCAAACGGCGCTGGATTTGAGTTTCCTACTCACGGTGGTGTCCTTCAAGGCCAGGCGCGGGATACGGGGAATGAATCGGCAATTTCCGGGTTGATATTGCCCGGGTAACGCGCATGGTCCGAAGTCAAAAGGTACCCGCAGGAGAAATACGGGGCATTGGGTGTCGGGGGTTCATGGCGTACGCTGATTCCGTGGCGATTCATTCTGAGAACTCCGACACGCCGGGTGAGGACGAAGCCCTGTGCGAACCACGCGAGCGGGCGTCCGCGATTCTTGGAATCGTGGCGGCCTTTGTGTTGGGTTTGTGCGTGGCGCTTACGGCGATCTTCGCTGAAGTTGGTCGGGTGCCCGCCGATGTCGCGCAGACGGCGCTCTATGGGTCAGACACCAGCATTGGAATGGATATCCGCAATGGAACCGGGAGGGGACTCAACGAGCCTAGTTCCGGGGCCGGGGCCGGGGCCGGGGCCGATGCCAACAACAGTGGAAAGGTCGCAGACGGTTCGGACGAAGTAGCGCCCCCACCCGGAAGTCCCGATGGCGCTGCCGCCGAAGGCGAGTCCCAATCAGCAGAATCCGTAGCACTCGCGCCGGCCGGACCAGAGATCGAACCACCGAAATTTGGCTTCACGCAGCCGGATGCACCGCCCCCACCCCCGCTGATTATGCCGACACCGCCGAGTGTGGCAGCGCCAGGCGTGCCAACCGGGCGCCCAACGCGGGGAGGTTCGGGCGCAGCCGGCGGTGGATCCACAGAGGGTCAGATCATCGACGTAGTTCAAGCATGGCCCGACTCACGAATCAGTATCAACCTTGACGCCACTGGCAGCATGGCACCCGCCCGGAACGCCGTGGCACGAGTAATTGCTGAGATTTTCGATAGTTTGCAGGGCGGCTCGATCACCGTCACTTGCTTTCGTGATGTCCTCATGGGGGAACCAAACGAGGTGATCATCAAACCAACCATGAAGATCAAGCGACCAGCCGACATTCAGCGCTTGGTGCAGCAAGTATTGGATGTGGAGCCACATGGCGGCGGAGATTCTGCGGAAACGGGCTTCCAACTCGTCATCGCCAACATGAAGAAGCGGCAGCACGGAACCGCGAAGCGGCCGAACATCGAATTCATCGTTACCGACGCAGAAGAGAAACAACCTGAACTATTACAGCTCATGCGCGGACTGATGCGCGTTTCCAACACCCGGGTCTTCATCATCCGGGTCGATGGTTCGCCGCCGACCCGCACTGAGATCAAGTAACTACCTGTAGCAATACCTACCCCCAAGCACTCAAGAGCAACAAACACCATGTCACTCCTCTCTTGGCTTCCCTGGCAAACACACCCCGGCGCCTCGTGCGACCGGCGCGAGCGTAACTCTGCGATTACTGCAATCGCAAGCTGCTTTGTGTTGGCACTTGGCCTGGTGATCGCGGCGATTCTGTTTGCGGCGCCGGCCGATCCACCAGGGGATGATGCTGCAGGGACAGCTGGCGGCGGCTATGGAACAGGCTCAGGAAGCGGCTTCGGCGCGGGCGTCGGCAGCGGAAGTGCGCTTGCCGGTGACGGCCCAGGCGCCGGTACATCAGGAGATCTGCATGGAGCCGTCGGTGAGACCGCTGACTCGGCACCGCGCGGTCAACGCACTGGAACGCTTGCCTCTGCAAATGCTGTCGAAGGCGAGTCACTGGTGAGCGGTGAAAGTAAGGATCTACCGAAATTCGGCTTCACGTTGCCGAATATCAATGATCCAATCGATCCTCCGCAAACCGCCACTGCGGTCGGAAAGAAGGATGGCAAGGACGGCGCCGGTCGTGCGGGCGCAGGCGGCGGCGGCGGCGCGCAATTCATGGGGATTCCGACTCCTGAAACAGACATCGTCTATCTGTTGGATTTCTCAGCGAGCATGGACTTCGTCGCCGGGCGACTGACGGCACTCAAGCGCGAGATGAGTCGAAGCATCACAGGGCTGGGCACCCGTGCTCGATTTACGATTGTCCTCTTCGGGCAGTCAGTTAAATCCGGAGCTAAAGAAATCATTCGTCCCGACAATTCGGTGTATCCCAACTGCTACGCCTTCATGCCTCCGCAGGGCGATTGGGTGGTTGCGAGCGAGCCGAACAAGTCCATGGCTATCGAATGGCTAACACGAAGGCCAACAGACATCGAAGGGTGCAGTGATTGCGCACTCGCGATGAATGCTGTTCTCCTGTTGAAACCAAAGGCTGTGTTTCTGCTTACTGATGATGGAGTGCAGGACATTCGAGATTTGCAAGCAGTACTCGCCAAAGGCAACCCAGACAAGTTGATCCAAATCAACACCATCGCCTTTACCGCTTCCGATGCCGAGGGCGGAGCCGACCTCCAAGATCTTCAAGACATCGCCCGAGACAACAACGGCACCTACCGCCGCGTCACCATCACTCCATAATTCAACTCACCGCCGCGCGCGCCCGTCCCACACTACTGCGTTCCAAGTGTCCTCCAAACGCTCTTGAGCGCCGCTCTCCGGTGGTCCAACGCGCTCGTCAATCACCGCCCGCTCAATCTCCGGGAAATTCGTGGCACCCTGTTCGATGCGCTGCCCCAGTTCATTACTCCATGACGCGTAACGCGCAGCAATGGCGGCAGCAAGCCGGCCATCAGCACGAAGCGCCGCAGCCGCCTTGAGTCCAAACGCAAACGCATCCATCGATGCAATGTGACCGTGGAAGAGATCCTCCGGGCGCCAACTCTCGCGGCGCCGCTTGGCATCAAAGTTCAAGCCACCGTTCGTAAAACCACCAGACGCCAGCACCACTTCCATGACGCGCGTTGCCAATGCATAGTCGGTCGGATACTGATCCGTATCCCATCCACAATTGGGCGTGCCCATGTTGGCGTCCACGGAACCGAGGGCGCCCGCAGCCGCGGCCACGCGCAATTCATGCTCCATCTCATGAGCCGCCAGGGTGGCGTGATTTGTCTCAATATTCAGGGATATTTTGCCAATCAGCCCATGCTCGCGCAGGAACCCCAGCACCGTGGCTGCATCAAAGTCGTACTGATGAACACTGGGCTCGCGCGGCTTCGGCTCAATGTAGAGCGCGCCACGGAAGCCAAGTTCAGACTTCCAATCAACTGCCATCTGTAAGAGCCGCGCCATGTGTCCAAGGTCGCGCGGCATGTCACGGTTCAAGAGACTTGAGTAACCCTCACGCCCGCCCCAGAACACGTAGCCATCTCCACCAAGTCGGTGCGTGACTTCCATGGCGTGCTTGACCTGCGCGCACGCATGCGCGAAGACGCGAACATCCGGGCTCGTTCCAGCGCCAGCCATGTAGCGCGGGTGTGCAAAGAGACAGGCGGTGCCCCACAGCAATTTCTTGCCACTCGACTTCATGTGTTGCTGAAAGTGCTCGGCAACCGTGTCAAGCATGGCGTTGGACTCGCGCAACGTTCCAAGCTCTGGCGCAATGTCTCGGTCATGGAAACAGAAGCGGTCAATGTTGCATTTCTCCAAGAACTCAAAGAACGCATCAGCGCGACGCAGGCAGTTGCTCAGCGTGTCTGTTCCATCGTCCCATGGCATGAGCGCTGTGGGGGCACCAAACGGATCGGCGAGTCCATTACGCATGGTGTGCCAATAGCAGGCAGCAAAGCGCACATGTTCGCGCATGGGTTTGCCGTCAACTGATGCATCGGCGTCGTAATGGCGAAAGGCGAACGGATTTCGGGAATCCGGTCCTTCATAGCGAACACGATCGACGAAAGGAAAGGCGGGTTGCATATCGCTATTCTGCCACGGCTCCCGCGCTCGCGCTCGCCGCGCACGGAAGGCGCTCCATGCTCCACTCCGCCGTACATAATCTGCCGCTCGTCCTGATCATCTGCGGGCTCATGCTGGCGGTGGCGGCGCTGGGTACCAAGATGGCGATGCGGATTGGTATTCCAACGGCGCTTGGCTTCATTGGCGTGGGCATGTTGATCGGTGGACAAACCGATTTACGCCTGCTGTTGCAAGGCTATGAGGGCGCGTACTCCATCGGAAACATCGCGCTGGCACTGATTCTGTTCTACGGCGGACTGTCCACCGATGTCCGCAAAGTGCGCGGAATTTGGCTGCCTTCCATCACGCTGGCCACCGTTGGTGTTCTGGGAGTGGCTGGCGTCACGGCGTACATCATTCGCATACTCCTTCCAAGCGCGCCGTGGTCCGTGGCTCTGATGATGGGCGCAGTGCTTGGATCGACGGATGCTGCAAGCGTGTTGCAAATTCTGGCGCGTGAACGCCTGAGTGGCCGCGTGCGGGAAATCGTGGAACTTGAAAGCGGATTGAACGACCCAATGGCATTCATTCTGGTGGCCACATTTACCAGTATTGCCATGGGTAGCTCATTCGAAGTGTCCACCATCCCCACCATCATGTGGCAAATGTGTGCCGGAGCGCTGATCGGCGGAGCGATCGGTTGGCTCAGCAGCCTTGCCATTGGAGCGTTTGAGGAAGACTCGCCGGAGATTTACCCGGTCATCACCATTGCGCTTGCACTGTTGGCGTACGGGATTGCTGAGTCATTGCATTCCAGCGGATTGCTTGCGGTGTTCATGACGGCACTGACCCTTGGAAACAGCGCGGATTTGCCGT
>CAMDCW010000192.1 GCA_945890745.1 Phycisphaera mikurensis NBRC 102666 | reverse complement strand
CTCGAGGCCACACTCCAGGTGCCTGTGTTGGTGAGCTCGGTTTCCCGTCGAGCCCGCCGCAGGCGGTTTTGGGCATCTCTGAGTTTCCCGTTCAGAGGCGCCCGCATTGTCTGCTTGCTGGTCGGTTTCCCGTCGACCATCAAGCGGTTTGTCCTGCAGGTCGGTTTCCCGTCGACCTTCAAGACTGTTTGTTCTGGCGGCCGGTTTCCCGTCGGCTGTCAGAACTGTCCCCGTCACCTTTATCAACGGAAACTACGAGCCTCAGCCATCACAGTTCTTCAACATTTCTTCAAATTGCTGCACTCGTGCCAAAAAGTGGCTTTGTAGCGCCCCTGAGCCCCCATAGGTACCCTCGCCGACCATGCCGCTCTCCGATCCTCCAGAAGTCGTCATCGAGAACCTCTCCAAGTCCTTTGGCGGCAAGGTCGTCCTGGCGGGCATCGATTTGACCATTCGCAGCGGAGAGATGGTGGCCATTGTCGGGGGATCTGGGTGCGGCAAGACCGTGCTCCTGAAGTTGATCATGGCGCACTACCCACCCGACTCCGGGCGGGTCTTGGTGGCGGATCATGAATCGGACCCGGATGGCTCGGGGGTCGCCCCGCTGCGGGACATGTCCACCTTGGACGAAGCGCAGCTTGACCGGATCCGCATCCACTGGGCGATCGTCTTCCAACGCAATGCGCTGGTCACCGGCGATGTGTTCCAGAATCTGGCCGTCCTGCCGCGTGAAGTGAAGGGCATGACCAACCAGGAAATCCTGCCCCTAGCGGAGAATGCGTTGGTTGAGGTGGGGCTTGATCCAGCGCTCGTCATGCATCGCGACCGCGAAGACCTTTCGGGCGGAATGGCCAAGCGCGTTGCCGTTGCACGTGCGATCGTCATGGATCCCGTCATCGTGATGTACGACGAACCGACCGCGGGTCTGGACCCAGAGATGTCCGCGCAGATCGACGAGTTGATTGGCGAAACGCACCGCGCCCAACCACCCTTTGCTGCCACGCGTGCCGGGATCAAGCGAACCAGCATCGTGGTGACGCACGACACGGAACTACTGCGTCGGCTTCGGCCGCGCATCATCATGTTGTTTGGCGGCAAGGTCTCCTTTGATGGAACCTTTGACGAGTTTGTTGCCAGCGACGATCCGCACATTCGCCCCTACCGAGCGCAGATGGGGCTGCTTCACAACGGCGAGAATAAGTAGTCTTCGTCATTATGAAGGACAAGTCCGACATCGTGCGAGATTGGCTGCCGCGCTACACGGGTCGCAAACTGGAGGACTTTGGCCAGTACGTCCTGCTTGTCAACTTTGCCAACTACGTGGAGTTGTTTGCAGAGCGCTTCGGGGTAGAGGTGTGCGGGCGTGATCGCCCCATGCTGACGGCGACCGCGGAGAACATCACCATTCTGAGTTTCGGCATGGGCTCCGCCATGGCTGCCACCACTATGGATCTGCTCTCGGCCATCGCTCCAAAGGCGGTGCTGTTCTTAGGCAAGTGCGGCGGCTTAAAGAAAACCAAGGTCGGCGATTTCGTTCTGCCGATCGCCGCCATCCGTGGCGAAGGAACCAGCGACGAATACATGCCACCGGAAGTGCCCGCGCTACCGAGCTTCCGACTGCAGCGCGCGGTGAGTGCGTCCATCATCAAGCACAACCGTGATTACTTCACCGGCACCGTCTACACCACCAATCGCCGCGTATGGGAACATGACATGCGTTTCCGTGAGAAACTCCTCTTGATGAAAGCGGAGGGCATCGACATGGAAACGGCCACCATCTTCTTGGTGGGCTTTGCGAACGGCATTCCCAAGGGCGCACTGTTGCTGGTGTCTGACAATCCCATGACCCCTGAGGGCGTGAAGACCGGCGAGAGTGATCGTGAGGTCACGGATCGCTTTGTGCAGTTGCATCTTGACATCGGCCTTGACGCGCTGCGCGATCTGCGCGACAAGGGTGAGAGTGTCAAGCATTTGCGCTTTGAGTGAATAGCCCGCGGATCGATCAAGGTCGATTCAGAAGCGCGCACAGCATGGTGCTTCGCGCATCGGCTGCTATGCAAACACAACCCCCTGAAGCGCACGAGGCACTTCAGGGGGAGTTCATTTCCACGGCGTCCCCACACATGGAAGAGATTGTTGATTCGGCCAACCCGCATCCCCCGGGAGGTGCCTATCGCAATCAACACCTTACCTTCACACGCTCACAAATCAAATGGTTTGGGGTTGATTTAGAAATTAAATCCGCTCTGAAAGCGTATAACCGCAATTTATTTCAAATAGTTCACCATCACCGACCCGCCGGAGCGGCTTGCGAGCCCGCAGCGCTGGGTTGATAGGCAATGCGAGTGAAGCCCGCGTCCCGACACGCCTGCAATGCGGACGCTGCACCCTCAACGGTGACATCATCTGCAACCCGCACTACCACGCCGGGCTCCTTGGGGAGCGGACGAATGGCATCGCGGAGCGCATCGCGCCCGGTGAAGGTCCGTGTTCCAATGCGGTAGATCGTGCTGCCGTTGGCCATCGTCACGTCCACCACTTGCGGCGTGAATCCTCCGGTGTCGCCGGCCGTGGCGCGTCCGCTACCAAGGGTGGCGGCCAGTTCGCGCTCCTCTGCCTCCATGCTTCCTGCCAGCAGGAAGTACATGAGTAAGAACAAGATCACATCAATCAGTGCGATCAGTGGAAGCCGCATCTCTGAGAGTTCCAACAGTCCAGTGCGGCCGCGCGAAGTCATGCGCATCAGGAACCCTCCGGCGCAACCGCCAGCGACCAGTTGGCGATCTTTGCTTTCGCCAATCGTTCCGCCAAGCGATTGAGTGACGCAGCACCTGCCGCGCGGTCAGCGCGCACCACAATTCCACTGTGTCGCGTTCCGGTACCACCTTGAGCGGCGGCGATTCGTGTGGCAAGCGCGTCGAGTGAAACACTCTCGCCAAGAATGGAATAGTTTCCGGCGCGGTCGACATCAATCACTAACTTGGCAGAAGCAGATTCGCTTGGTGGCGCCGCGCCCTCTTGGTGAGGCAGGTCCACGGGTCGCAACTCGCTGGTTGCAAACTGTGATGACAGCATGAAGAAGATGATGAGCAGCAGGATCACATCGATCATCGGTGTGAGATCAAACGATGCATCGGATCCGTCTGCGCCGCCGGCCATCAGGTGCCCTGTGCCGGCGAATTTCGCGGCGCTGGCGCGCCTGGCGTGGTGCCGGCGCCTGGGTTTACTGCGGCTGGACGTGGAGCTTGCGCGCGCGCTGCTGAAAGTGCAGCCGCCAATTCTTCAGCCATCGGTTCAAGATCATCAGCTGCTACGTCAGTAACAAGTCGATCGATGCGTTGGCGAAAGAGTGCAAACGCCACCGTGCACGGCACCGCAACCACCAGTCCCTGCGCGGTATTCACCAGTGCGAGCGACATGAACCGCGCCAACTCGGTGGAGCGTGCTGCGCCCTGCAATGATCCAATCGCATTGAAGGCGCCGATCATTCCGATCACGGTTCCCAGGAGGCCAAGCATGGGACCCACAGCTGCTAGCACTCCAAGGCCGTTGTTGAGGCGATGCAGTTGCGCAGTGGCAACTTGGCCCGCTTCCTCCACTGCTGAACGAGCTTCGAAGGCGCCCATTGGATTTCCGGTGCAACGTCGAATGGCGCTCGCCATCACGACCGCAACGAATGAATGGGACGAATCGCTGGTGCACGCACGAGTGGCGCCGGCAACATCACCAGCACGGAGCGCAGTTGAAATGGCAGTGACGACGGCCGGCGGTGCCAGCTGCCCACGACGCAGCGAAAGCAAGTTGCGAACAATGAGCGCTAGCGCCAACACGGACAACGCGATGAGCACGTAGCCCAGGGCGCCGCCCGCGCGCACGTACTCAAACAAACTCATCGACGTGCCTTCATCGGCAAGCGTCACAGGCAAAGGCATGAGCACATTGGTTGCATTCATTGGAGACGCAGGGTAGTCGCGCGCGGATAAGAAAGCCGCCCCGACGAGTGAGCCCGTCGGGGCGGCAGGAGGTCAATCGATCAGCAGTGCAACTCGGCCGTCAGGGGCAGGGGCCCCATGCGCCAAGGATGACTGCAATATCAGCACCATTCGTGGTGCCGTCACCGTTGAGGTCGCTGGTGACAGCTCCGCCCCAACCACCCAGGACGATGGCCAAGTCGCCACCGTCAACAGCCCCGTTGCCGGTGATGTCGGCTGGGCAGTTCACTGCGGAAGACAGCGTCAGTGTTGCGGTACCAGCGGTTCCGGCTGCTCCGCTACCAACGCGCACGTACCAGATGCTGCCAACGCTCGCCGACCATTCCGCCTTGCTGGTGCCGCTGGCGCACGTTGCGGAGTTGTCGCTACAGGCAACCACCGCGGTGGTCGATCCTGGGCAGGCGTCGCCGGCATAGACGGCAATGCGCGTGTCGAACGATGCTGCGTTGCAGGTGCTGGCAGTCATGCGGCCAGTGATCGGTGCCGTGAAGCGGTACCAAAGGTCCTTGGTGATGGTGACGCCGGAGCCCTCGTCGCATGATGCAGGAAGTGCCGGAGCAGCATTGGTTGCCAACGTGTTGGTGAATGGAAATGCTCCTGCCCCAACCGCGGTGGCGGTGGCACAGGCGTCATTCGCCGGTGCAGGTGTCGACGTACTGAACGTGAACGAATACTCGTTGCGAGTATCGGTGGCCAGGAACACGCGCATGTACACGGTGCTGGAAGCGCTTGAATTCACAAAGGTGAATGACTCGTTGTTGGTGTTGCCAGCGCGGCTCAGTGCAACCGCGCCGCCGCACTCGGTGAACAACTCGATATCCACGTCGCCGTTCGCGTGCGTGAAGGTCATGGTCATGGTCAGCGTTGCGCCGGAAGCAATCGGCAATGCGTACCAGTCTTCGTCGAGTCGCTTGACC
>CAMDCW010000191.1 GCA_945890745.1 Phycisphaera mikurensis NBRC 102666 | reverse complement strand
CGGAACGCGGCACCTTCTACGGCGCCGTCTCCGAGACGAGCGAGCGAAGGATCGAGCGCCACTTCCGGCCCGAGATCAATGACGGAGTTCTTTCCGCTGTTGCCGTCGTCCGTGCCGCGCGGATTCGCGGGATCGGCAATCCAACGAGTGCCATCCAAGATGAACTTGTAGCGGCGCGTTCCAGGGGGAACATCAATGACTGCCGAAAAGCTGCCGTCAGAGGCGCGCGTCATGGCCGCCGCTTGCCCCTGCCAACCGGTGAAGTCACCAGCAACGGCCGCTGACTGCGCGTTGATCGCATGCGCGGCAGAGAGCGTGAACGTCACTCGCCAACGACCGTCCGCAAGCGGTTCGGCACGCATGTTGGGTGGAATGCGGCTGTCCGCTTGATTGCCTGAAGCTGCGGCGGTCGGAAATGCCGGGGGAAACACGTCCTCGGCTGCACGTGCGCCACCCACAATGCCCGTCACGGTGCATGCCAACAGTGCCCGGAGCAGTGCTGCGCGCGTGACGGGTACCGATCGTGTGGTTGCTATTCTTTGCTTCATGGCGCGTGACGGCATCGCGGTGAATCTGTCAAGGATAGTTGCAATCACCGTGCGCTGGACGCTCGGAGTGGCCGCCGTTGCACTGGTTGTTTGGGCGTTTGCGCGCGTTGGCTGGCGCGAACTGGGACGATCGCGCACCGATGCGGGTGGCACCACGTTGACCGTATTGCATTGGTCGGGCGAAGGCGGTCCGGAAGAGGACGACATTGTGGAGTCGAGCCTCCGCGCCTTTGAGGCTGCCAATCCGGGGCTGCACGTCAAGCGGATCAATCCGGGCGACGCCGGTAGTTTCTATACGAAATTACAAACCATGATGGCCGCGGGCGAACCGCCGGACATCTTCTACGTTGGCAATGAGCGAATCCCCAGCTTTGCAGCACTCGGACTGATGGAGCCGCTGGACCGCTTCGTTGCTGCAGATACGGCGTCAACGGAGCCGGGCGCGCTGAAGATCGCTGACCTCTATCCGCAAGTGGTGGATGCATTCCGCTACGACGGCCTCACTGCCGGGCACGGCACGCTGTGGGGCATTCCCAAAGACTTCACAACGGTTGGTTTCTATTACAACAAGGACCTGTTTCGGAAAGCGGGCGTGCCGCTTCCGAAGGACGATTGGACATGGGATGACTTCATCGCCACCGCCCGCGCCATCGGCGCAGCGAAGGATGATGCCGGCGAGCATTTCACTGGCGCGGAATTTGTGACGTGGCCCGCCATGGTGCGCGCCTATCTGTTCACTGAAGGGCGCGATGTTGTGGGCACGACGTTCGATGATGTGACCATCACGGATCCAAAGGCCATGGCGGCACTGGAACGACTGCGCGCGTGGCGCCATGATGAGGAACATGCACTCACCAGTGGTCGAAGCAAAATCGCCACGGGATCTGCGGTATTTAGCACTGGTCGCGTTGGAATGGCGGGGCCGTTCGGGCGTTGGGTTGTGCCTGAATACCGGCGAATTCAGGCCTTTGACTGGGACTTTGCTCCGCTTCCGCGCGGCAGCGAACGAGCCAACATCATCCTGACGGTTTCATGGAGCATTTCCGCGCAATCGAAGCACAAGGATGATGCGTGGAAGTTGGTGCGCTGGCTGACGAACGTCGAAGGCCAGAAGGCGCAGGCTCGGCTTGGGTTGGCCATTCCATCCAATCGCGCGGCGGCCGAGAGCGATGCATTCATCGATCAGGCAAAGCCGGCAAATGACCGAGGCTTCCTTGATGCGATCCCAATGTCAAAGGTCATCAACTGGCCACCCAATGCAAAGTTTGAGCAACTGCTGGGAACGAATCTTGATGAGGGGCTGAAGACTGGCAACAAGCCGCTCCCCGAGGCGGTGGCTGCCTTTGAAACGCTCTGGAAACAAGAGCGAGACAGTCCACTTGGGCGCGGTGGCTTTCCAACCATGCCTTGGCGCATGCTGACCACCATCATCATTGCCATCACCGCTGCCGGTGTAGCCGCCGTCGTGCTGTGGTTCCGGAAGCGCCCCCTGCCCCGTCACGAAGCGCGGGAAGAACGCGCCGGTTTCCTGTTTGCGTCGCCATGGATCATTGGATTTGCCGTGTTTATGGCATTCCCGGTGGTGCTCTCACTGCTCCTGTCATTCACCAGTTGGCGCGGACTCGCCACGCTTTCCGAAGCGAAGTGGGTGGGGGTTGGCAACTATCAGCAATTACTGCTTGAAGATTCGCGCTTCAAGACCAGCGTGGCGGTGACGCTCTATTACGTTCTGGTTGCAGTACCACTTGGACAATTGCTGGCGCTGGGTGCTGCCCTTCTCATGAACCAGAAGGTGCGCGGTATTCCGTTCTTCCGTGCAGCGTGGTACTTACCAAGCGTGCTGGCGGGTGTCGGCGTGGCGGTGTTGTGGCGCTGGGTGTTCGATTCCGACGCTGGCTTGATGAATTCCGTACTCGCGCCGATCCTCTCGCCGTTTGGACTCGCGCCACCGCATTGGTTTGGGGCGGACGCCAAGACTTGGGGTGCACCCGCGTTTGCCATCATGAGCGCGTGGTTTGTTGGTGGATCAATGATGATCTATCTGGCAGGTTTACAAGGTATTCCGGATGAACTCAACGAAGCCGCCGAAGTGGATGGCGTTAGTCGGGTGCGTCGCTTTGTAGGGATCACGCTGCCCATGCTTGGGCCGGTGATTCTGTTCAATGTGCTGATGGCGGTGATCGGTAGCTTCCAAGTGTTTACGCAGGCGTTCGTGATGACGGGCGGGGAGCCCGGCGACCTGACTCGTTTCTATGTGCTCTATCTCTACAACCAGGGCTTCGAGTACTACGAAATGGGCTACGCATCTGCGATGGCGTGGATACTTCTTGCGGTCGTGCTGGTGGTCACCGTGGTGATCCTGCGCTCGAGTGCGCGACACATCTACTACGAGGCGCTTAAGAAATAGTCATGCGCAGTCGCACAGGAAAAGCTCTGATTTACGCCCTGCTCATTGCTGGGACAGTGACGTTCTTATTCCCGTTGTGGTGGATGGTGGCGGTCAGCCTGATGACGCCCGAAGCGGCACAGGCAGCAACCGTGCGCGGCGGATTAGCGGCGCTCGTTCCAACGGATCCGCAGTGGCACAACTACCCGGATGCATTGATGCAGATGGGAAGCGTGCGTTGGACTGGATTTCTGGATGCGCTCGCCAACAGCGTGGTGGTGACCGTGGTGGCCACCGCCGGGACGGCACTGAGTTCAAGCCTGGTGGGCATGGCGTTTGCGCGTATGCGCTTCCGAGGCAGTCGACCGATGTTCTTGGTGATGTTGGGCACCATGATGTTGCCCGCGCAAGTCACCATGATTCCGCTGTTCATCTTGTTCCGCAACCTGGGATGGATTGACACATTCCTTCCGTTGGTCGTGCCGGCGTTCTTTGGAAACGCATTCTTCATCTTCATGTATCGGCAGTTCATTGCGCAGATTCCGGAAGCGCTCCTGGAAGCCGCGCGCCTTGATGGCCAAGGATGGTTTGGGATCTGGTGGCACGTGATTCTGCCACTCACCCGGCCAGTGACCGCCATCACTGCGGTCTTCACCTTCATCTTCACATGGAACGACTTCTTGGCACCGCTCATCTATCTGCAGAGCGACGACCAAGCGACGCTGAGCGTGGCCTTGAACTCGTTCCGAAATCAATACGGCGGCATCACCAAAGTGAACTTACTGATGGCCGCCAGCCTGACCACCATGGTGCCGTGCATCTTGCTGTTCTTGGCTGCACAGAAGCAATTTATTGAAGGTCTCGGTAAAGGTGCGGTGAAGGGCTGACGCGCTGGGAAGCCAGCGGCATGCTGACGATTTGCGAAGGAAACACATGGCAACCATCGAACTGAACCGCGTCTCAAAAACTTACTCCGGCGATGTCCGCGCTGTCAGCGAGGCGACGCTTGCCTTCCGAGACGGTGAGTTCATTGTGCTGGTGGGACCATCCGGATGCGGGAAGAGCACGCTGCTGCGGATGATTGCTGGCCTCGAAGCGATCACGGGCGGAACCGTGGCGATCGGCGGTCGCGTGGTGAATGACTTGCCACCGAAGGATCGTGATGTCGCCATGGTGTTCCAGAACTATGCGTTGTATCCGCACATGACGGTCGAGAAGAATATGGCGTTTGGACTACTGCGCCGCCGCAAGTACAGCGGCCTTTCTGGTCTGCTGTTCCATGGCGCGGAGCGACGCGCGGAGCTTGCTGCTATTGACCGAAAGGTGCTTGATACTGCGCGGACACTTGGTATTGAGCCGCTACTGGCACGTCTGCCGCGCGCGCTCTCGGGCGGGCAACGACAGCGCGTAGCGTTGGGGCGCGCGTTGGTACGTGAGCCGCAAGTGTTCCTCTTTGATGAACCGCTTTCGAACCTTGATGCACGTTTGCGGATTGAAATGCGCGCGGAGATCCGGGAACTGCACCGGCGCACCAAAGCCAGCATGGTGTATGTGACGCATGACCAAGAAGAGGCGATGACGCTTGCGGACCGCATGGTGGTCATGAAATTCGGCGTGGTCCAGCAGTTTGGGACGCCCGGCGAGTGCTATGCGAGACCAGCAAACCGATTTGTGGCTGGATTTGTAGGTACGCCAGTCATGAACTTCATTGAAGGCCGCGTTGACGGCGGTGTGTTCGTTTCTACTGACCTGCGTGTGACTTTGCCGGCGGCGCGGTGGCCGCGGATGCCCGCTGGTCCGGCAACGTTGGGTGTCCGACCAGACCAATTGCGCGTCCTGCACAGCGCGGACGCCGGCGCGGACAGCATGGCTTCCGGCGGTACTTCGGTCCCCGCCACCGTGCGTGCCATCGAGCGACTCGGAGACCGCATGGACGTTGCTGTCATGATTGGCGGAACGCGGCTGACCGCGCGCATTGAGAATGATGATCGCCTGGT
>CAMDCW010000190.1 GCA_945890745.1 Phycisphaera mikurensis NBRC 102666 | reverse complement strand
TCAAATCCGTTCGCCGCATCAACAAACGCCATCGCCGGCCGCGCATGCAGCCCGAGGGAGTTCTGAATAGTGGTCAGTGCAGAGTTCAACATTCAACGCGACTGCGAAGCGGAGTCGGCCTCCTCAAGGAGACCCCACACTTCCGCCGGGGTCTTCGCCTGGCGCAGGAAGCGTCGGAACTTGTCTTGGGTGAGGACGCCGAAGATGCACTCCATGGCGTCAATATGTTCTTCGGGGCGATCTTCTGGTGACAAGAGCAGGAACACCACGTGCACTAACTGCTTGTCGAGCGCCTGAAATTCAAGCCCGCCCGGGGCGATGCCCACGGCCACAAAGACGCGCTGTACTTCAGTGGTCTTCACGTGTGGCGCCGCAACACCGTGACCAAATCCGGTGGAGCCGCGCTTCTCGCGCTTGATGACCGCCTTGGAAAGTTCGTCAATCAGTGCCGGCTTCACGGCGCCTTGGGTGGCCAGCACCTCTACCAATTCGCGGATCGCATCGTCGCGCTTGGTCGACTTCAGCGGTGCGATGATGGCTTTCTCGACGACGATGTCGCGGAGCTTCATGGTGGGGGTTTTCCTTGCAACTGCGAGTGCACTGACTGCGCGATCGGCCCGAGTGCAGACTCAAGCAAAAGGCGGCCGCCGGAGTGTCCGGCGACCGCACAGAGTACAGAATTCAGTGATTGCGCGCGATGACGCGTTAGTCAAGCCGTCGGCGCGTCCCAATGTGCTTCTTAGCGCCACGAATGCGGTCTTTCCATTCATGTAATTGCCGTACCGCCCGGTCGGAAACCATATCAACGCAGGCATACAAGTCACGATGCTCACTGTTGGCCACAAAGTCTTTGTGGTGCTCAACGTCACTCACCACTTCCACGTGGTACCCGTGAGGCACACGCTCAATGATGACTCGGATTTCTTGTAGCCGATTAAAGAAGTGCGGTAGCCGCGACATCTTTCGCTCGATGTAATCCCGAATGGGTTGCGTCAGTTCCATGTGCTTCGCGCTGATGGTGATATGCATGACGTATCAACTTTCTGATGCAAACTGGACCTTGTAAAGGAATCCACCCCGAATTTCGGCCCATTGAAATTCGGCAGGAGTGACGAGTACATGTTCGCCCGCGCCGCGCGGCATCGCATTGGCTTGGGCATCAAATATCAAAGTGATTTCACTGCGTTTTCCAGCGCGGCGAATGGTGATCGCCAATTCTGGCACACGGATTGCAGCGGTCGCTTCGGTCCATTCGCGGGGTGAACGAACGGGGGTGCCGTCAATTGCAACGATGACATCGCCAGCAACAATTCCCGCGCGTTGTGCCGCCGATCCGCGCGCCACCCGCGTCACTTCCACGCCGTCCGTAGCCGCTTTGATATCTACGCCAACGTTGCGATCCCCGCGCCCCACAGCAACATCAACAGCGGGGCGCGCCAAGACCCACGCGCGCCAACTTGCCTCAAACTCATCAATGGTGGCGCCAAAGATGTCCTCAATCGCGCGGCGCCCAGAGCGATCCTGCGCAAAGGTGTCCACGTACCGCTTGTACCAAGCGCGCAACTTTCCTTGATCGGCCATGTATTCAAAGACCGAACGCACCACTGGATAGAGCGACTGACTCTTGGCCATGAATTCATCCGGATTCATGGTGACTACCTGTGCCAATGAGATAGCGCGCTTGTTTGCAGCAATCTTGCGAGCCTGATTATGCCGCTCCGTAGGTACAAATCGGATGGAAGTGTCCGGTGCAAGTTCGTACACCTCATACAGCGAAGCAAGGCCTTCTTGCACCCACATCACATGCGGTTGACCGAGCCGTTCCATGTGCCCAAAGTGCATGGCATGCGTGTATTCATGGCGGAGAACCGTTCCGATGTCGCCCGTGACAATGCGCCGCCGCGGATGTTCGTACATGCCGGCGCTGGTGGGCCTGTCAGCGAAGATCTTCTTGATATCTGCCGGCGTCGCAACCGCAACAAAGATCTCCGTGTCCGGCGGCGCCTCAAAGAGCGTGGCCGCCTGTTGGTCGATCTGCGCAGCAAGCATCTTCTGCATGTCTGCTTGGCTGGCATCATCAAGACAACTGGCAAACACCATGCGATGCACTTCGTCAATGGAGTAGTGATAGGTGTCGCCCGGATGATCGCGCCGCCACTCGTCTTGTTGGCGACGCGCGCGCGGGTCGTTGCGCGGCTTTGGAGCGGTGACTACCGGCGGCAGGGCAGGCGAAGATCCGTCAGACGGAGCACCTGCTAATCCCTTCCGTCCTGGTCCCGCGGGTGCGGTGGAGGGCGGTCGATCCGAGATGCCTGGCGCTACCGGCGAAGAGCTCTGAGCAGACGCTCGACCGGCGAGCACCACGATCGCAATGGCGGCAATGAAGCGGCTCATTCCTATGAAAAGAGTAAGGGCAGACCGGGTGGAAGCCCAGTGTTGATTGGCAAGTTCCACAGTATTTCTGGCTGCAAGCCCGCGGAGCGCCGGCATTACCTACCGCCGAGAACCTGCCGCAGGGCCTCGGGATATGCCACGCATTCCTCCGCAAAGACCCGCGCTGCCAAGGTTTCCGCGCTGTCCCCGGGATGCACCGCGCAACGCCGCTGCACCACGTGCTTGCCGGTGTCGTACGCGCCGTCCACCCAGTGCACGGTGCAGCCGGACACCGTGCTCCCCGCCTCAAGTACCGCGCGATGCACTCGATCGCCGTACATCCCCTGGCCGCCAAAGTCTGGCAGCAGCGCCGGGTGAATGTTCAACGCACGACCGCGCCACGCGTCCACGCGGAATCGGCGCAGGTACCCAGCAAGACACACAAAGTTCACATCGTGCGCCAGCAGTGCGGCGTCCAATCGATCATCAAACGTCTCGGCCGGTTCCGGCGCCACGACTGCTACCGGAATGCCATGAGCTCGGCACCGATCCGCGGCACCGGCATCAGCGCGCGTCACCACACACACGGCAACCATCGCTGGAATCTCGCCGCGCGCGCACGCATGCGCAATATTGATAACGGTGCGCCCGCCCCCCGAGGCGAGCGCACCGATTCGAACAGTTTCGGCAGGCGTCAGTTGCACGCGCCGGTCTGCCACATCAGGAACGACCATTGATCAACAGCTTCACGAACGCGAGCCTCAAGCGGCTTGCCTGCGCCGTGTCCAGCATCGCGATCGATGTACAGAAGGATCGGTTCCGCAGCGGAATCACTACCGGTATTCGCTTGCAGCAGTGCGGCCATCTTGCGCGCATGCAGCGGGTGAACGCGGCTGTCATTCTCACCGGCCGTGAAGAGCACGGCGGGATACTTGGTGCCCTTCTTGGCATTCTGGTACGGCGAATACGCATTCAGCCACTTGAACGCATTGGCATCACTGCTTGCGCCGTATTCCGGAACCCAGTACTTGGCAAGCAGGAAGTCCTGGTACCGCAGCATGTCGCAGAGTGGAACTGCACTGATCGCTGCGGTCCAAAGTTCTGGTCGCTGTGTCACGGCGGTGGCGGTGAGCAATCCACCGTTCGAACCACCCATGACTGCCAAGTGCGCAGCCGAGGTGTACTTATCCGTGGTCAGTTTCTCAGCCACTGCATACAGGTCATCAAACACATTCTGCTTGTTCTGCAGCATGCCGGCCTTGTGCCACGCGTCACCAAACTCGCCGCCGCCGCGCAGATTGGCCACCACGTAAATGCCACCGCGCTGCACGAATGGAACAATGGTCGGAATGAACTCGGGCGTCAATGAGACATCAAATCCACCGTAGCCATACAGCACGGCGGGGTTGTTGCCATCCATCTTGGTTCCCTTCTTCATCACTACGAACGCAGGAATCTCTGTGCCATCTTTGCTCTTGGCGCGGATTTGCGTCACGTCAATATCGTTCATCTTCACGTCAAGTTCCGGCGTTGCCCAAATGGCAGGCTTGTACGGCTTCCAGAAGATGTCGCAACGGTAAATGGTGCGTGGGCTGTTGTAACTAGCGAACGAGAAGAACATCTCGGTGTGCTTGCGGTCGCAGGCCACGGTCACGCTGCCGACTCCAGGAACTGGAATCTCGGCAACCGGCTTGCCGTCGTACTTGTAGGTGCTCACGGTGTCGTGCGCATCCTTCTGCCACACCACCACAATCTCATCCTTGCCAAAGTCAACCTGACTCATCACTGCATCCTTCTGCTCAGCAATGATGGTCTTCCAGTTGGATTCTGCAGGATTTTTAATGTCAACCGCTACCAAACGCACGTTGGGTGAGCCAAGCGTGGTGGTCATGTACAGCGTGTCGTCAACAATCTCTACCGGGCTGAACTGTGCACCGCGACCAACTGCGATGGCAATCTTGGTGTCCTTGCCCTGCTTCAGTTCATCAAATTTGCCAACCCACAGATCGTTCTCCGTCCAACCGCGGCTCATGCCCAGCACCATCCAACGGTCTTCGCTCATCAGTTGTCCAAACGGCACCTCAGACGGATTGGTCTGCTTCATGAGCACCGGATCCTTATCTACTGGCTCGCCCAGCTTGTGATAGGAAACCACGCGGCTGTAGGGATCCTTTGGATCAGTCAGTTTGCTGTAGATGAACGCATCGCCCCAGTTGTTCCAGCCACCGAAGGACACCTTGCCAGGAATCTCGTCAGGAAAGTGCTCCTTGGTATCGGTGCGCATCACCTTGAGGACGCTCATTTCATCGCCGGCCTTGCTGGAGCCGTATGCAAACTTGGAGCCTTGCCAGGAAGGCATCCACCAATCGATGGACGTCAGGCCCGATGGGTCGATCACGTTCATGTCGATGACCTTCGCGCCGCCCAAGTTGGCGCCGCCGTTACGGACATAGATCGCGGGCTGGTTCATTCGGCCATCGCGCTGCGCATAGAAGTAGCCGGGCCCGCGAATGATCGGAACGCTCCACGAGGTGATCTGCATCAGCGGCGTGAGTTCCGTGGTC
>CAMDCW010000189.1 GCA_945890745.1 Phycisphaera mikurensis NBRC 102666 | reverse complement strand
GTCCCGCGAAGTACTTGCCCAACTCCTCCATGCGCTTCTGCTTGTCCTTGCGCTCAATGATTGAGCCCTCGTTCACGCCGATGCGGATGGGGATCTTGCGTTCTTTGCACGCATCAATGACTTGGTTGACCTGGTCGCGGTCAGAGATGTTGCCTGGATTGAGGCGGATCTTGTGGACCCCGGCCTCAACGGCCTCAAGTGCGCGCTGGAAGTGGAAGTGCACATCCGCAACGATCGGTATCTGCACTTGCTTGATGATCTCGCGCAGGGCATCGGTGTCCTTGCGCTCTGGGACGGCTACGCGCACCACATCGGCGCCGGCAAGCCGGTAGCGCTCGATTTCGGCGACGCATGCATCGATGTCATACGTGTAGCCCGCCGTCATGGTCTGCACCAAGATCGGGGAGTCGCCGCCAATGAATAAGCGTCCGACGCGGTCGTCGCCGATTGCCACCTTGCGTGTTTTTCTGCGGTCCTGCATAGGTGGGGGAGTGTATCCACGTATGCGTGAACCCGCCTGACATTCCGCGGAGGGCATAGTTATGATCCGCTTCCATGAATTCAACCATTACCGCGCCCGGCAGCAGCATTCCCTACCTTCGAACGCGCCTGTCGCTGATGATGTTTCTGCAATACGCGATCTGGGGCGCATGGCTTCCGATTCTGTATTCGTTCCTTTCCGGGCACTTGAAGTTCACCGGAGAACAGATTGGATATTGCTTCTCCGCCGGCGCGCTCGGCGCCATCTTTGGGCCGTTCCTTGCTGGACAGCTGGCTGATCGCACCTTCGCCACTCAGAAGATTCTGGGCGTGAGTCACTTGGTGGGCGCACTCTTAGTGTTCCTTATGGGAATGACTGGCGAGTTCAACTACTTCCTAGCGCTCTCTGCCCTGTACGGATTGGTGTACGCGCCAACGATGGCGTTGACTAACTCGCTGGCGTTCGCGCACATTCCAAATCGCGACACGGACTTTGGTCCGATCCGCGTCTGGGGCACGGTTGGTTGGATCGCGGTGGGCATCACAGTTGGTCAGATTTTGTTCCGTTACCACACTCCGGTTGGTGTGAGTGCTGACGAAGTGACCGCTGCTCAGAATGCAGGACGCGCGGTGGCGTTCCAGATCAGTGCTGGCCTGGGCGTCCTGATGGGTCTCTATTGCTTCATCCTGCCAAACACGCCGCCTTCGCGGAATGCCAAGCAGAACACGGCATGGCTTGAGGCATTTGGCGAAGTTGCCAAGATGCCGCTGGTGCTGCTCTTTCTGATTGCAGTCCCGGTCAGCATCATTCACCAGTTCTACTTTGTGCAGGCGGACGCATTCATTGGCAGCGTTCAGGCATCCATTGTGGAGAAGGGCGCCTTTGAGAAGACCATCAGCGAGGTGTTCGGCGTTGGTGGTGGCTTGATGACCATCGGCCAGATGACGGAGATCTTGGTGCTTGCCATGATGCCGTTCCTCACCAAGTGGTTCACACGGAAGCATCTCTTGTTGATCGGCTTGGCTGCCTACGCGCTACGCATGGCTCTGTGGGCATTCATGCCAACGTTGCCATTTGTTATGGCGGGCATTGCGCTGCACGGCCTCTGCTTCGGCTGCTTCATCTTCGTGGCGTTCATGATTGTTGACGAGAACACCACCGGGGACATTCGTGCCACGGCGCAGAGCTTGTTCAATCTGGTCATCGTTGGTATCGGAACGATTGTCGGCAGCATTGTTGCGGCGAATATCGTCGGAAATTGGGCAAGTGCAAGCGGCACGATGGACTACGCCAAGTTGTTCACCGTCCCCATGTGGATGGCCATCGGTTGCTTCGCGATCATTCTGGTCGCCTACCCCAACCGCGCCAAATCCCTCACTAAATAGGTGCCGTTCACCCCTGTCCCTAATTAAAAGAACTCCCGAGTCGTCAATGGACGGCTCGGGAGTTTCTGTTTCAATCAGCTTTCGTCACAGTCAGCCGCGTCACCCCGTCGCGCCCAACGCCCGCTGCTCTGCATCCCAGTCCGCGTGGAATTTCAACTTCGCCTCTTCGCCCGGTATGACCAACGCCACCACTGGCGTCCCCTCCTTGAGCGGGGTGCCATCAAGCGCAGCGATATCAAACTTCGGCTGATTGCCCTCGTGGATCGCCAAGGCCTTCTCCAAGGCCTGCTGCTTCTCCACCGGGATCTTCGCCCAACTCTCGCGCCCGCGACACTTGGGGAACTTGCTGCACCCAAGCCACGGCCCGCGCTTACCGGTGCGCAGATTCATCGGCGCGCTGCACTTGGGGCAGGGCAGTTCCGTCACATACGGCGGCGGCGACGGGAACTTCAGTCCGCCCTTCTTGTCGATGTTGAGAATGAAATCAGTCTCGCGGTTGACGCTCGTCAAGAAGTCACCAAAGCGACCGGTGCGCAGAATCATCGGCGAACCATCCACTGGGCAGCGAATGTCCACCTTCTCCGGAAGCAGCGGCTTGCCTTGACGATTCACCGGTGCCGCATACGCGCACGCTGGCTGCGTCTTCACCTTGCGCGGCTTGACCGGCTTGGCGGGCTTCGCCGATGCCTTGCTCTTCTTCGCTGGTTTCGCCGGCACCTTTGCTGGCGGCAACTCCACGGGAATCTGTTCGCGGTATCCGCTGCACGAAAGGAATTTGCCGGTCTTTCCAAGGCGATACTCGCAGCGTCGCCCACACAACGGGCACGCATACGGCGAGGGCGTTCCCTCTGCCTTCACATGCGTAGTATCAGCAGCCGCAAGTCCGGCCACTACGTCCTTGAACGGTACATAGAAGCGGCGCAACATCTCTTGCCACTTCTCCTTGCCCTCGGCGATCTCATCAAACTCCTCTTCAATCTTGCGCGTGTAGCCAATATCCATGAAGCCATCCTTGAACGGCTCTTCTAGGAATCCACACACGGCTATTCCAATATCGGTTGCATGGAACGCACGGCTGACCTGCTCCACATACTTGCGCGCCTCGATCGTATTAATGATCGACGCATACGTTGAAGGCCGTCCGATTCCTTGCTTCTCCAGCTCGCGCACCAAGCTCGCTTCGTTGAATCGCGCCGGCGCACTGGTGAATTTCTGCTGCGGATCAAGCCAGAAGGGCGCCATTTCTTGGCCCTCTTTCATGGCTGGCAATTCCTGATCTTCACCTTCGCCGCGAATGCCGGTCGCGGTGTAACCATCAAAGGTCTGCACGCGTCCGTTGGCCTTAAAGATGGCGCCGGTCGCCTTATCGCTGCGCTCCAGCAGCACTGCGGTGGAGTCGTACTGCGCATCGGTCATCTGGCACGCCACAAAGCGCTGCCAGATCAGGTTGTACAAGCGCCACTGTTCCTCATCGATCACGCCGCGCAACATCTCCGGCGTGCGCCGCACATTGGTTGGGCGAATCGCTTCATGCGCCTCTTGCGCGCTCTTGTTACTTGAGCCGTAGAAGCGAGCCTTCTCCGGCAGATACTTCGCGCCGTATTTCTCGCTGATAAACGAACGCACCGTCCCCAGTGCCTCGCCGGACAATGCAGTGGAGTCAGTACGCATGTACGTGATCAAACCGACTGGCCCTTCGCCAGGAACGTTCACGCCTTGATAGAGCATCTGCGCCACGCGCATGGTGCGGTCGGTGCCGAAACTCAGCGCGTAACTGGCACTCGATTGCAACGTACTGGTAATGAACGGCGCCCTCGGCTTGCTGCTGGTGCCGCTGCGGTCGATGCTCTTCACGCGGTAACGAACGCCAGCACCAATGGTGCCGCGCACCGTTCGCTGCCAACGCGCAAACCCCACAGCCTCCGCGTCTTCGCGCAGATCAACCGTCACGCTCTCCAGCCCAACCGCCTCCGCCACGGTCCGCACGCGCGTCACCAAATCATCGCCCGGTCCGTACCAGCGCAGTTCTTGGGGCAGGGGAGTCTTGGTTTTCTTGTCTTCTTCCTTCTTGCGCATCACCCAATCTGGAATGGCAATGGAAGGGTTTTTCGAACTGAAATCCGCCAAATCCTCATACTTTGGAACTTCGCGTCCCAGATCAAATGCCTTGCCGGCCACTTGCACCAGTTCGCACTCGATGCCGCTGCGCTCTGCAAGCCAATGCGCCTGCTCCTTCTTGGTGGGCGCCTTGTTGCGTTCATCGCGGCGCGCCATGAATGCGTTCCAGTCTTTCGCCAACGCTGCGCCCTTGGCAGCGTCCGGCGTCATGGCAGCCTCAACCTTCCAGTACTCATCCGGTTGGAATGCACGAATCTCGCGCTCGCGATCAACAATGAGTCGCAGCGCAACGCTCTGCACGCGCCCCGCGCTGAGTCCGCCCGCCACCTTCTTCCACAGCACCGGGCTGACCATGTAGCCCACGATGCGGTCCAAGATGCGGCGCGCCTGTTGCGCGTTCACGCGGTTGATGTCAATCGGACGCGGCGCCTCGAACGCCTTGAGAATGGCGCCGCGGGTGATCTCATCAAACTCCACGCGCTTCGCCTTCAACGGATCCACGCCCAAGAGTTCCGCCAAGTGCCAGGCGATCGCTTCGCCCTCGCGGTCCAAGTCGGTTGCGAACCAAATTTCGCTGGCGTTCTTGGCAAGCTTCTTCAGTGCCGTCACTTGCGTGCGGCGGTCGTCGCTCACTTCATAGGTTGGTTCAAAGTCATGCTCCAGGTCCACGCCGGGAACCGGCTGCTTGACCCCCTTGGGTGCACGCTTCGGTAGGTCGCGGATGTGCCCCTTGGAGGCCTCCACCTGGAAGCCAGCCCCGAGGTACTTAGTGATGGTCTTCGCCTTGGCCGGGCTTTCCACGATCACCAGCTTGTAGCTGCCCTTCTTAGCAGGCGCATCGTCCCCTGGTTCGTCGTTTGAGGCGGTCTTTGCAGGCTTTGTTGGTCGTTTTGCCATGTGGGATCGTCTTCCGCGCAGCCGAAATCAAGAGCACCGTCTGTCGGGGCTCCATCGGCGGAGGGGTGGTACTTATATGAGGAG
>CAMDCW010000188.1 GCA_945890745.1 Phycisphaera mikurensis NBRC 102666 | reverse complement strand
TCCAGGTCCAGTGTCCTTCGGTCCGCGGTAGCCGCGGCACACGATGAACATCTCCACGCTCTCCGCGCGGCTGGCACTTGGCTTGTATCCCTTGGCCTCGGTGAACACCATTTGCGCGCGCTTCACCAGCGCCGGGTACTCAGCGCCCTCATACACCTTCATGGTGGCGTGTCCGCCGGTACGTAGTAAGAATGGCAACCGATCAAGCATCGCGTGACACAACTGCACACTGCGCGCGCTATCGGCCATCGGTACACCGCTGGTGTCTGGCCCCATGTCGCTGATGACCGTATCGAAGAGTTTGCCTTCCATGGCGTAGGGCAAATGCTCGCGCGTCAGCTCATTGATATCGCCTTCAAGCAGGTGGACATTCGGCCCAAAGCCGCGCTTATCGATGGCTTTCAGGTCGATGGCCACCACCACGCCGTTGTCCCCAACGCGTTCGGCCGCTACTTGAATCCAACTGCCTGGGCAAGCTCCAAGGTCCAGGACGCGCGAACCAGGGCGCATCAACTTGAATCGGTCGTCAAGCTCCCGGAGTTTGTACGCGCTGCGTGCGCGATACCCCTCTTCTTTGGCGAGCTTAAAGAAATGGTCTTGGACTTCCTTCACGGTAGCGCACTCATGGCTTCTGGAGCCGGCGAACTTCGGCAGGTGGGATGTTGGCCAGGACCACGTGCCGCGAACCGGAATGCGCAAGGTGTAACTCGCGCTCAAGTCGCGCGATGGCTCGCAGATTGTCTCGACCCGGACCATCAAGCACGGTGCTCTTCATCGTCTTTGCACCGAAGTAGCAAAAGTATGAAAGCTCGCCGCCCGGACGCAGCAAATCCAGCATGCGACGCATGATGGTTTCCACAAGGTCAATTTCAAAGTTGTTGAATGGAAGGCCACAGATGACGCAGTCATAAGAGCTCATTTCCAATTGCACGTCTTGGATCGCAGCATTGTGCAAAGTCACTTGCCCAGGCTTGCCGCGTGTCCGCCACGGTGTGAGAATCTTGGCATCAAGATCTTTGCAGAATTCGCTGCTCAGTTCCACAATGTCCAAGACATCATCCGGTCCAAGGCACTTCAAGATTTCCTTGGTGACCGGCCCGGTTCCTGGCCCAACCTCCAAGATCCGCTTCGGAGAGGTGGACTCAATGGCCGCCGCCGCCAACGACCGTGCCAGCATGGGGGAACTTGGGCAGATCGTGCCCACAGTCTTCATGTTGCGGAAGGCGATGGAAAGGAACTGAATCATGAGATCGATGGTTTCAAGCGATCCCGTATGCATGGATTCATGCGTACAGGATCGGTCAGGATATCAGGGACATGCCGGCCCAACCACTTAGAGTGATGGCGCGAAGCGTTCATCGCCCCGCAGTCCTTCGCAGAAACCCGCAAATAACTCGGGAATTTGCTCCAGGTCGCGCAAGTGCCCCATTTCCACCGTGGTGTGCATGTAACGAATCGGGAAGCTCACCAAGCCACATGGGATACCGCCACCTGCGAGGAAGATGGAATCCGTGTCAGTTCCGCTGGTGCCTGGAGTGGCGCCGCGCTGCAATGGAATGGTGAGGCGCTCAGCGGTGCTAAGAAGGCGAGCCACCACCTCGGGCTGCATGGCGCCGCCGATAGCAATCTTGGGGCCAGCGCCCATCTTGAATTGCCCGTGTTGCGCTTGAGTAATTCCGGGGCTATCGGTGGCGTGGCCAACATCGGTGACCAAGGCAACGCTTGGGTGCAAACTCACGGCGATCATCTCCGCGCCATGGAGTCCCACTTCTTCTTGCACCGTGCTGACAGCAACGATGCGCACATTGCGCATTGGCATGGCAGCGCACAAGCGAAGTGTTTCTGCAGCAACCCACGTGCCGATGCGATTGTCGAGCGCGCGCGCCACAATCAATTCATCAGAGAGCATCATGCTTCCGTCCAGAAATGTTGCTGGATCGCCGATGTTCAGCCGAGCTCGCGCAGCCGCTTCGTCTTTCGCACCAATGTCCACAAACAGCTCGTGCAGCTTGCGAACCTTTGGTTCGCCACTTCGGTCTTGTAGGTGGATGGCGGTGGCGCCAATCAGGCCGATGACTGGTTCGCTGACGCCCTTCACTGAGGAGCGAAATTGCAAACGCTTACCCACAATTGATCCCGCATCGATACCGCCGATCGAGCGGCAGTAGATGAAACCATTGGAATCAATGTGCTGCACCATCAGACCGATTTCATCGGCGTGGCCGCAGATAGCAACGGTGAATAGCTTGTCTGCTTGGGGCGTATCGAGGGTATCAGGCAACAACTCAGCAAAGCAGTTGCCATACGCATCGTTCCAAGTCCGCGTGGCGCCGTTGCCGCGAACGTAATCAAGCCAAACGCGTTGACCTTCGCGTTCGAAGCCGGATGGACTGGGGGTATCGAGGAGTTTCCTTAGAAACGCGAGGGATTCAGTGCGCATGGGCGGAATGATACGGGGTCGCATCATTCCGCCCATGCAGGCGTTCGAGTGGTTGGGTCAGCTTGCGGCGCGCTTATCGATGCCGCCGAAGAATGCACTGAAGTCAGCGCCGCTCTTCGGCTTCGCCTTCGGTTTGCCGTCAGATCCGGAACCGCCACCGTTGGAGGCAGGCCGCGTCATTGGGTAACTCGCTGGCGGCGGGCTCATGGTCCGCGTCGCTGTTGGTTGAGAAGGGCGACTGGCGGGGGCAATACTTGCCAGCGGCTCGCTCGGACCCACGCGCTTGTTGCGGGCGTTGTCTACGCCGCGTTCAAGCACTTTGAGGTGGGCACGCAGGGCGTTGATTGAACTCAGGGGCTTTGGTAACGAGTCGCTCATCGGAATTCCTTCCCTTCGGGGGTCATCCATCGATCATGTGTCCTGACCCTATACGGCGGACACCGGTCGTTGGTTCGCCGCGTTTGCGGCAACTTCTGTCAGCTTTCCAGGGCGCACACACCTGCGCCTCGATCGGAGAGCTGACCTCTATCGCCTGAAATGTCTGATTCAAGGACCCGACCGGCAAGTTCTCGTCGACATATTTCCGTCTGTGCCGGCCGGTTTGCCTCAATTCCACACTTTGATGGACTCGCTTTGGGCAGTTTCAGCGCTGACCCCGCAAGGCGCGCCCGCCGCGCCCCGGTCCGTGCCGCCCGAGCCCGGCCCGAGCCGCTATTCGACCCCCAACTTGCGTAATTCCCCCCCACGGCGTGAACTACCGATTCACCCCACACCGGGGCCCTCAAGGAGATACCAGTGCAGCCCATCGCCACCGTCGCCGCCACCTTCCTCATCGCCGTTTCGGCTTCGTATGCCGTTGCGGGCACGGTTGACCTGCCGCGCTATCCAGCAACCAGTCCGGACGGCAACGTCATCTTGTTCAGTTGGCGCGGTGATCTTTGGAAGTGCCCATCGACCGGTGGCGGCGCGCTGCGCCTCACCAGCAATCCTGCCAATGAAGGTCGCTCCGCGTTTAGTCCGGACGGAGCATCGATTGTCTTTGACAGCGACCGCGACGGAGGACGCAATCTCTTCATCATGAAGAGTGACGGCAGTGATGTCCGCCAGCTCACCTTCGGTGATTCGGCAGCGATTCTCAGTGGCACTGGTGTCGATGGCACCGGTCGACCAGTGGCGTACTTCGAAAGCATGCGTGAAAGCGATCTCTACCGAGCAGCGCGGCCATACATGGTGCCACTCGCTGGTGGGTCGGTGGAGCGCGCATGCGATGCATTTGGTTCACACCCCATCGCAACGCGCAACGGAGCAACGGTGCTCTTTGAGCGTGGCAGCAGCGCCTGGTTCCGACGCGGCTATCAAGGTCCGGATCAACGCGATGTATGGACCTTTGATCGCGCCACCGGGCGCTTTGCGCAGCTCACTGATTGGAAGGGCAATGACGGTTGGGCATTCCCAGCGGGCGAAGACGTCATTTATCTCAGTGACCGCGGCAACGGCAAGAGCATCAATATTTGGCGTAAGAAATTCACGGCGCCCACCACTGACCCGGGTACGCAACTCACGTCATTTGATGATGACGTGCGCGAACTTGCAGTATCGACTGACGGCCGCGTTGCCATCTTTTCTAACTGGGATTCGCTGTGGCGTCTTGACCTCGCCACGCCTGGTGCGCAGCCGATCAAGATTGCCATGCAGGCTGCGGAAGATGAGTCGGATCGCATGCGACCGCGCAGCGTTGGGCGTGACGTCACCGAGGCGCAACTTTCGCCGGATGGCAAGACCATGGCCATGGTGGCATACGGCGACGTCTACGTGAAGGGCGTTGAAGAACGCACCCCGTTCGTCCGCGTGACCCGCACTCCCGCGCGCGAACGCGACATCGCCTGGATGCCCGACGGCACCAAGCTGCTGTTCTCCAGTGACTCCGACGGTAACGATTCGATCTATCAGGCAACCGTTGCGCAGACGCGCGGTGAAGTTCGCAGTGCGTTCAAGGACAAGGTCAATCCGAAGAAGGAAGAACCGAAGGCTGAACCGGCCGCAGCCGCACCCGCAGCCGCACCCGCCGCTGAAGCCGTCACTGCGCCCGCACCTGCACCCGCGCCTGCACCCACGCCCGCACCCACGGTCGTTGATCCTGCAGCGCCTGCACCAGTAGCCGCCGCGCCGGTTGCCGAGCCAGCGAAGGCTGATGAACCGAAGGACACGAACAAGGCCGACGACAAGAAGGATGACAAGAAGGACGAAAAGAAGGCGGACAAGAAGGACGACAAGAAGGATGAAGGCGCTCGTTGGGCGGATGCTGTGAAGATTGAAGTGAAGCCGTTCATTGCGCTTCCTGCACTGAGCGAGCGCGGGCCAAGTCCATCACCCGACGGCAAGAAGGTCGCATATCGGCGCGATCTCAACACCCTGGTGGTTCGCGATGTCGCCACTGGCGAAGAGAAGGATTTGCGCACCGGGTTCGATCAGTCGATTGACTGGCGTTGGAGCCCCGACAGCCGCATGTTGGCCATTCGCCAAGATGACGACAATTTCAATAGCGACATTTGGATCCAGCCCGCCGACGGGAGTG
>CAMDCW010000187.1 GCA_945890745.1 Phycisphaera mikurensis NBRC 102666 | reverse complement strand
AGTCGCCACCATCCAAAGAGTGCCAGAGTGTGTCGACCGAGGTAGCGCACCAAGAAGTCGATCGCAAGCGCCGCGCTTGCCCACGCCACCAGAAGCCCGCACACCAACGGCAGCCAGCCGCCAATTTGTTCTAGGAATTCACTGGTGTGGTGCGCCTTCACAATCTTCATGGCGCTGTACCCGCTTGCGGCGGTCAGCGTCAGTAATCCCAATAGGAAACTGAAGTCCGCCGCTGCGACGCCGCCAAGGCCAACCAAGAGTCCGGCGAGAATCGTCACGAATGATCGGCTTGTTCCTGGCCACAGTGCTAAGCATTGGAAGAGCCCAATGAAGAGCGCCTGCATGGCGTTCATGCGCGCGAGGGCAGCGCCCGTGAAGTCCGCGCTGCTGCCGGTGACCGAAGCAGTGGTTGCCGCGCGTAATGCGGAGTCGCGTTCGGTTGCAAGTTTGCGTGCTTGCCACGGTGCGATCGCCAACATCACCACGCCGCCCACAGCCAACGCGCCGATCACCGAAGCGGGATTGAACAAACTCGCTTTGACCACATCCTTTGCCAAAAACCCAATGATGGCTGCGGGCATGAATGCGATCACCACATTGCGCGCAATGGTGCATCCCGCCTTCATGCGATCCGCGGACCCCAACCCCTGCACGCCTACTTTGGATGCGATACCCCGCAACATCTGTCCGATGCGCGCGCGGTACAGACCCACAACCGCAAGAATCGCACCGCCCTGAATGATGATCTCAAAGTCAGCCACCGCATCGCGCTGCGCCGCGGTCTTATCCAGGCCAAGAAGCCATGAAGTGATGATCAGGTGTCCAGTACTTGAAACGGGAAGGTATTCAGTGATCCCCTCCACCATGCCAAGAATCCAAGCGTCGAATGGTGTCATTGCTGCTTACGTTTCCCTTGCTGGTTGGTCACTGATTGGCTGTGCCGCGCCGCCCGTTGTCTCTGCGGCAAGCCACGGCATCAAGGCGCGCACGTCAGCGCTTGACTGTTCCATCGGATGTGCACTCGCCATCGCTCGCTGCGCCCGGAACCACGGAGCGCCGGCATCGTGATCTGCTTGCATAGCGCGGCTAAAGGTGCCGTCCTTGATTTCTTTCAGCAGTGTTCGCATGGCCGTCTTCGTTGCATCATCGACCATGCGCGGCGCTGCGCTGTATGCGCCAAACTCCGCTGTGTTGCTGATGGCTGCTCGCATCCCAGCCGGGCCGCGCGCATACAGCAGATCAGCCACTTGCTTAATCTCATGAACGCACTCCATGTACGCCAACAGCGGTGGATAGCCCGCTTCTACCAGTGTTTCGTACGCCGCTTGCGCTAAGCCCATCATGCCGCCGCACAGAACAGCTTGCTCGCCAAAGAGATCGGTCTCCGCTTCGTCGCCAAAGGTTGTTCGCACAATCCCCGCGCGCGCGCAGCCAAGACCAGCAGCCCATCCGCGTGCGAGTTCATGTGAAGTTGGTCCGCCGGTTCCTGGTGCGCGTTCTTGCGCAACGGCAAGAAGGGCCGGAATGCCCTGGCCCCGCACGAATCGCTCGCGCAGGGTGGTTCCTGGTCCCTTGGGTGCCACCAGCACAGCGCCAATTCCCTCTGGAATCCGCACCAAGCCGAAGTGGACGCTTGATCCATGGATAAATCCGATGGTTTGTCCGGACTCCACGTGCGGCGCCACCGCGGACGTCCACACCTCGGCATGCACTTCGTCAGGAAGTGCCATGATTACTAAGTCTGCTCCCACCACTGCGCGATCGGTATCGCTGGTCTGAAATCCGTCCATCTGCGCCCGCGCCCGTGCATTCGAACCGGATCGACCTGTAACTGTCACCTGAATTCCAGAATCGCGCAGGTTGAGTGCGTGGGCTCGTCCTTGGTTGCCGTAGCCCACAAGAACCACCCTTCGGGCGAGCAGCGCATCGGCTGTACATGCTTGTTCCATAAGGGTTTGCGTGTCAGACATCGGGGATTACTTAGTGCCCGGCAGGGCGCTCCGTGGGTCGATTCCGCGCTACCGAGCGGCGGAAGGTACCTGCATAGAAATGACATTCTGAATGAATATTGAAGAAAGAAGGCACACATTACCTGACCGGGGGGGTTCGGAATAGCAGACTGTCAGGGTCCACACCCGAATTTGACTCGCTCGTTGCGAATCATCGGTGGGGTGGATGGGTCTGAAGTTCAAGGATGAACTGGCCAGGAGGACGTCCGAAATTCGGGATTTCATGCTTTCTTAGCAGAATGACCGAACCATTGGTAGTCCAAGGACGTTTCCCTATGAAGCACCCAGGTTCGAATTATCAATGCGGCCACGGAATGTTCGGCCAAGGAGCTACTGGAATGGTCAGCGTTGAAGCCCCAAACCGGCGATCGGACGATCGCTTTCGGTTTGACCCCGCCTACACCCGGGTAGTGGTTATCCCTTCGACTCCTGCCGTAAGTAGTTCAGCGGTCAGCCTCGCAGCATTCGTTGCCGCTGTTCCTGCCTCCAGCCGACCAACGCCGACAAATCCAAACGAACTCCACGAGCCAGGCTTAGAAGCCCTTGGCCTGGAAGACTTCGACTCCGGACTCGAAACCCCAAGGGGCGGTCTCGAAGGTCATGGTTACGACATCTCGCTGACCGGCATGCGGTTTGAGCTTGATGATGAACTTCCCACGAACACAGAGGTGCAGATAGAGGTCTATCCGCCCGCCGAACAGGATCCGATTCGCATGCACGGCGTGGTGGTTCGCGTCTTCTCGCATGATGACGATCCGGGTCCGCGCCGTATGGCAGTGCAATTCACCGCATTTGCCACCCCCCGCGACCGCCAGCGCCTGATCAACCGCATTGCTGCCCGCGCTTGCTGCTGGCCAGAGTGACCCCAACGCATACTTCGTTACTGAAAGTTGGAACGCGAAGGCGAATCCGACCGAAAGTACTGTTAGCGAGTGTCACACTTTGATCAAGAACGTCCGTTTCAGCACCCTGCGGTGAGCGCTGCGCTCTCTGCGAGAAATGCTATTTCCGCCGAGATGGCGGTAGCGGGGCGGGCTGGTCATGATCCATTTGATCGTTTCTGGCAGGAAGCGCAGAGCGCACCGCACTCAGTGGGGCACGCAGCGTGGGTCTTAGCGTCCGACGCCTACGCGCAGATGCGCGAAGACCTTTCTGGGTTTGACCCATCGGAATACCCAGGAAACGAAGGCGCCATGAGCGCCGCAGTTTCTGAGTCGTTTGGCAAGCATGCCAGTGCACTTGCCGCACTTGCCACGCCAGTTGCAGGCGCTGCGGCCACGGCATCCCGTTCGGCCCGTCTCACTCCTGCCGTGGCATCGGACGCAACTCATCGCCCCGCAGCCCGCCGTCGTCGTGAGCGACTACAGACGGCTGGTTGGTTTGTCCTCGGCGGCGTCGGCGGATTGCTCTTGGCATCCGCGGTGCATCTCATGCAGATGGTGCTGGCGTGGCGCTGACGCCTGACCCTGCAATTCTTGATGAGATGGCCGCCATCACTGGCCATCGGTTCCGCGATCCGTCGCTCGCAGCGATCGCTCTGGTTCACTCCTCAGCAGCTGATGGGCGGTTGAACTCCAACGAGCGCCTTGAATTCCTTGGCGATTCCGTCTTGGGGTTCATTGTGTGCACGCACCTGTTCGCGGAGCGCCCCGACTTTCTTGAGGGCGAACTGACCAAGGTGAAGTCGAACATTGTCAGCGGGCGAGTCTGCGCTGAACTTGCCGCTGAGTGTGGCATGGAAAGTTGGATGCGCATTGATAAGGGCGTTCGGGGTCCTCAAGGGCTTCCCGAGAGTCTGCTAGCAGGTGTCTTTGAAGCCGTGGTCGGTGCGCTGTACCTCGACGGTGGACTGGAAGCCGCCCGCGCATTCGTGCTGCCACGCTTGGCGTTGCGGATTGATTCCGCGCTGCGATTGGGGCACCAACAGAATTTCAAACAGGTGCTGCAGCAATGCCTCGCACAACTTGAAATGGGCGCGCCGCAGTACATGGTGCTCGACGAGCAAGGCCCTGACCACGCGAAGTGCTTTGAGATCTGCGTCCTGACCGGAGCGCGCCGATTTGCAGGCGCATGGGGTCCGAGCAAGAAGCAGTCCGAACAGTTGGCCGCGCTGGCCGCGCTCAAAGAACTTGGGATTGCTGCCGATACCCCCGAAGGCGAAATTCACATTACCTGGCCCAAGCGCTAGCAGGCATTCCCTCGCCCAGGCGCCCGCTAGTTGGTGCTGCATCTCCGTGCCGGGTACCCGAGGCGTGAAATTAACCCGCCGATTTCCGTGCCGCGCGTTCCAATGCTTCGACGCTGGCTGCAGCATGGCCGCCAGTGGAAACCACCGCATCGGCGAGCGTGCGGTACATCGGCAGGCGCACCTCGCCGAGGAGCAGGGCTTCTTCAGCGAAGGAAGCTCCCGCGAGAAGCGGGCGGTCGCCTGGATTGCTGGTGAGCCGTGCGCCGAGCGTTTCGGGTGGCGCTTCCAACAGGATGATGCGAATGGTGCCCGCCGCGCGGGCTGACTCCAGAAGCGCGCGTGCCGGCGGCGTAGTGGGCGTTCCGCCGCCAAGGGCGATCACAGCGCCGGACGTGGATGCACTGGTCAACACGTGCTCCAGCGCGGCGCACTCAGCTGCGCGGAATGCGGCCTCGCCAAGCGAACGAAACATGACCGTCACCGATGGCTGGCCGGAACCGGCGACGGTGACGTCATCAAGATCAATAAATTGAGTGTGGAGTCGTTGCGCGAGCAAGCTCCCAAGCGTGGTCTTGCCAGATCCGCGCAGGCCGATGAGCACAACGCGGACAGTTGCTGGCACGGCCTTAGCGCACGTGAATCTTGCGACCCACACGACGCTTGCGATTCAAGATCGCGCGCCCCTTACTCGTCTTCATACGAGCTCGGAAGCCAATCTTGCGGACTTTCTTGATTCGACTAATTCTGTGCGGGTAATGCATGGCTGTTTCCGAGCCGCGTAGTGTAACCAAATCCCGGCGCGGCGGGAAGGGGTGCATCGAAATGGTTTAAATCGGATTATCGGAGTTGCCGGCGG
>CAMDCW010000186.1 GCA_945890745.1 Phycisphaera mikurensis NBRC 102666 | reverse complement strand
TTGGCGGAGCGATAGAGTTCGCCGCGACGACGCAGTTCATCATCCAGGCCTTGCAAGACGCTCAGACCAAATTCACGATCACTCTCAACGGCCACCGCGCGCGCGTGCGGTAGGGCGCTTGCGGCATACGCCTTAAATTCAACGCCCTTTTTAAAGTCAACCAGCCAGAATTCAACTTCGTCCGGTGAATACCAGAGCGCGGTGTTCACAATGAGCGCATTGAGAAGCGAACTCTTTCCGGAGCCCGTCTTACCTGCGACCAAGGCGTGCTGGCTGGTTCCTTCGCCAAGCGTCATGTACTGCAGACGATTGGCGCCGCTTCGCCCCAGCGGAACACGGAAGTTCTTGGCAGTAGAAAGCGTCCAACGCTCCTCCGGCTTTGGCGTCACCGATGAGAACGGCACTTCAACGCGGTTGGAATCCTTGGCGGCTCGACCGACGGCGCGTGTCAGGCGCAGCAACATGGCATCATCCGGCGGGGCGTCGGGCGTGAATGGCAATTCCGCCAGGCGACCTTCGTCAAGCGTCCAGCGTTCCGGAGCATTCCCTTCCGCTGGAAGCCAGCGAACGGTGATCGCACCGCGGCGCAGATCAGCAATATCAAGCCCGGGCGGCAATGCGGCTCGCAGGTCGCGCAACATCAGTACGTGCACGCCGCAACGGGCGCCGCTCTGCAGAATGCTTGCGAAGCGCTTGGCGGATTGGTCGGAAACATTCACCGGGAAGTCCGCCATCACCAAGAAGCGATAGGGCTCAGCAATCTCGCCGGCCTGTTCGTTGTAGGCCTCAATCGACGGGTATTCATTGCGCAAGTACTTCTGAATGACCGTCTCCATGTGCTCAGTGAGGTCAGAAAGTCGCTGCTCAATATGACGCACATCCGTCCAAATTCGGTCCGTGACCAAGAGTTCCATCTCGTCTGCCAAGTGCATGAACCCGGCGAAACTTTGGCCGAGCCCCACTGGATCCATGAAGACGAAGCGTGCTTTGCCAGCTGGAATGGAAACCAGCAGTCGGGCAACCGCGTTCTGCAAGATGCGCAGCCCATCAGCGCGGCGCTCGGGGGGAGCATCAATCAGGAGCGACATGCGCTCGGGCGCTCCGAGAAATGCCGGCACTCGCCAAGGCGAGGTTGTATCAACGCCGGTCCACGCGAGCTCGGCAGCGGATGGCAGGGCGCCAGGCACATCCTTGAGATTCAAGGCCACCTCGCCCACGCGAATCACTGCCAATGGTTGCAACGGCGGCTGCCATGAATCCCAACCAGACTCAAGCCATGGCCGTGTGCATTCGCGGTCTGCGAGTTGCAATTCATCAAACCCGCTGGTGATGGTCTGCTGCGCGGTGCGCCAAGCAGCGTGCGCAGCGGCGGTCTCGGCAAACTCCAGTTCAGCCGCTTCGCGCGCCACTGATTCCCACCGATGCTGTTCTTCCGCCAGCGCCACCGTGCGGCGCTCATTGACTTCGGCAATCAATCGGTCGCGCAGTCGTTCGGTTTCTTCAATGGCGATCGCGCGCTGCTTCAGTGCTTTGGCGTGGTAGTGCGGGACCTTCTGGTCGATGTGTGCCAGCACTTCTTTGAGTTTGCGCTCCACTTCCACCACCATTGGCTTGTGCATGGCATCGGCGGTGGCCAGGTCCGCATCGCGGGCGCGCTTGGCAACATCCTCGCGCTCACGGCGGTTTCGCTCGGCGCCTTCAATGGCGGCGTTCAGTGCGGCGCGCGCCGTGGCTGCTGTTTGTAGAAACGGCAGGTATCGAGCCTTCACCTCATGGCGGGCCATTCCGTACAGGACGGCAATCGCAATCACAAAGAGCGTGAGCGCCACTCCCGCACCGGCAGCACCCGCTGGTATGGCTGCAAGCCCCAGTTGCGCCTTCAGTACCAGGCCGCCGACTAATCCGGCGCTCACCATCAATGCCAGCGGAATCACCAGAATCGGTCCGCGGAACAGCCCGGAAATGCGACACGCTCGCAACTGATTCAATGAACCCGCCAGCGCGTTCATGCACGATTCAATGTTGCCAGGCCCACCCACCGGAACAGTTGGCTCCGCAAGTGCGCGTTGGCGGTACCCGCGCACGGTCTGGTGTGCGGCATCGGTAATTTCAGTCAGGCGCCCGTTCCAACCACCAAGTTCCGTCATGCGGGCGCTATGCGCCTTGCGAATCTCGGGAATCGCGGCTTCAAACACGCTCTCAGCCATCCAGACTCGTTCGTCGTAGGCGCCGCGTGTTTCGTCTTCCTTGTCTTCTGCTTGGCGAACGGCCTGTGCGCGCAGGGTCTTCTCGTCGGCGCGCACCTTGGTCACGGCCGCCTCGGCGGCGACCTCAATCTCATTGATCCGGCGCGTGAAGCCAGTGGCGACTTCGGTGAGTTGTTCAGCAAACGACTCTTCTAATGAGTCGAGCGCGGATCGATGCATCCGCTCGTTCAAGGACTTTCCGCGGGCCCCGCGTGCCGCCGCAGTGCGTTCGGATTCAGCACGCTCGCTGCTTGCCGACCAGACCAAATCAACCAATGCACGTTCCCGGTCGAGAGGTGTAGAGGGGTGGTCAGGCATCGGAGGCGTCACACGGTGATGATATGCATTGGCAGGCGGCGGTGGTCACCACGCCGACTGATCGTCGCCGCATTCGCGACGCACGCGCTCAAGGACTTCGTTGATGGAGTCCATGGCATTCAGCACCGAACGGAGCGTTGTTTCCAGTGGTTCGATCTGCTTGCGCCACAGTGCTTGCGAGACGGGGTCGTCCCAGGTCTCCTGCGACCGCACCCACGCCACCAACAATTGTCGGTGTGCGTCCTTCAGTTTGGCTCGTGATCCGGAAACGCTCACGGGGTACCTTCGGTGGGTGTTTGCGGGTCAGACTCAGGTGCCGCGCTCGTGCTGGTGGTGCGGTCGGCGGGCGTACCGGCATCGGCCGTGCTATCAACGGCCGTGCCTTCATCAGCCGCGCCTTCCGCAGCCGCGCTGGTTTCGTCCATGTCTCCGCCGCGGCGCATGTTGCTTGAAGTACCCAAAATCTCAAGCAAGCGGTCGGATTCATCACCGCCGCGCAGGTAGGCCTCAAGGTGCTCAGTCATCCGCTTGAGCATGGCATTCACGCGTGGAACATCGCGGTCAAGCACGGTGTGCATGCCACTCAATGCGCCCTTAAAGATCACCGATTGGCGCGGCAGCTCCGTCGACCAACGCTTGGTGTTGCGCAGTTTGGTTTCGGCGTACTCCAGGCGCTTCATGGCGCGGTCAAGCGCCTTCTTCTCATCGACCACACTGGGGCGAGCGTCAGCCGTCGCCTTGATTTCCTGTTTGCGAAACAGGGCGCTCTTGCACATCACCACTTCGTCCTGCGCCTTACGAATGCGCTTACGCCAGAAGTCGGGCTGGTCCGATTCCACCCATGCCAATGTGCGTTCGATCTCGCCTTCTGCCTCTTCAAGCGCCAGTCCAAAGGTTTCCGAGGCCACCAGTAGCGAAGCGCGAAAGCGCTCGATGGTTTGCACGTCTGCAACCTTGATCTGTTCGCCCATTCATTGATCCTTCGCGCTGCGGTTCAACGTTGGTTGAGATACGACTCCGCAGCGTCGGCCTTGCGAAGGAGGTACGGAACATGCTGCTCAGCCGCCTTGGTGAATTTCTGCAAGACGCGCACTGTGGAGTCAAACTCCTCGGAGAACTTCGCTTGCTCTTGGTCGCGCCACGTCTGCGACAGCGTTGCCATGCGGGCGTTGAGCGCGCCGGTCTGCTGCTGCAGTTCCAGCGCGAACTTCTTCAGGTCTTGCGCAAAGCGCCTGAGTTCTGCGGGATCAACGACTGCCTTTGCCATGGTTCAGGGTCCTTTCGTATGCAATCAATGATTCGCGGCGGCAGGCACGGTGGTTGCCGCAGTTGGCGATGTCGGGACAACTTCCACTTGCGCCGCAGGGGTTTCCGAGGGGTAGGGCAAGAATGCAGCGATCAGCCCGTCGCCAATACCCATGATGGCCCATCCGGCGATCAGGCCGGCGCACACCGCTTCCTTGGAGTCCACCCACAGACGCCAGCCGAATTCGCCGACGCGCTTGATGTAGCGGTGTTCCATAGCGGCGAAGAACGCGGCGCCAAGCCACATCATGATGGTGGATTCTGGTGGCAGCACCACACCCAGGCCGATCGCCACCGCAGAGATCGGGAACTTGCCACGTGAAATCAGCCGCGCGGATTCCAGAATGATGGCGATGGTGGCACCAGCAAGCATGGCCCATGCCGCGCTCACCGGGAGTACGCCCCAAAGCTTCTGGATGCCGTCAACCGTCTGCACCAGCGAGGCCCCTGCGGGGGAACTGCCCATGCCTTCAATCACCTTGGAGATAGCAGCCCACTGCAACGCACCCGGCACTGCCCATGTCTCTGAGACATGCTGCTCAATAGAAACATCCGCGGTGCGGTTCCATAGAAAGAGCACATAGAAGAGCGGGGTAGATGCCAATGCGCCCGCAACAATTCCAATGCAATGCCCCCAGGCCTGCTGTCGTGGCTTAGCACCAAGCATGTAGCCCGGCTTGATATCCATCAGCAGGTTCGAAGCATTGGATGCCACTTCGGTGGTCACGCCGGCAGTCATCAGGTTTGTGCCCGGATTTGTTGGCTGGATCGCACCGAATGTGAACTGGGTGATCTTGGAAAGCGATCCCGTCGGCGTAGTTGAAGTGAGTGCCGTGGCATTTGCTGCAATGAGTGTCAAGAGCACGATCATCGGGATGGAGAGCGCTCCGATCCAGATACTCACGCCGAACCATTCATGGTTGAGCCAAATGATCAGTGCGCTAAAGATCGGCACGCCCACAAAGCTGATCCACAGCGGCAGTTCAATGTGTCGAACACAGTCTTCGTTCACTTCGCGGCGCTTGAACATTCCACTGAACGCGGACAGCAGAACCTTGGGCTTTGCAAAGAGCCCCAGCATGGATGCGGTGAGCATCATGGAAACGCCCCACCACAGGCACCACGTATTGGTTAGATGCGCGCGTCCAAAGATGGCATCGGCCATCTCATAGGTGCCATCGGCTTGTGCGATCTTCTTGAA
>CAMDCW010000185.1 GCA_945890745.1 Phycisphaera mikurensis NBRC 102666 | reverse complement strand
GCGGACGCCCTTAAAAAACCGGGCCATGTCTGCACTATTCGCCACAGCCGGGCCGAGGCCGAAGATGAATTGCGCCACGGGGCGTTTGACGTGATCGTCACCGACCTGGTGATGGAATCGCCAACGGCCGGGCTTGAAGTGTTGGAATTAGCCAAGCGCCTGCAGCCGGATGCCGAGACGATCATGGTGACCGCGCACGGGGACATCCCCACCGCCAAGCGCGCCTTGCAGGGCGGGGCATATGACTTCATTGAGAAGCCGATTGACCTGGTGGTGTTCCGCAACCTGGTGCAGCGCGCCGCGGAAACCGTGGTCTTGCGCCATCAAAACAGCCGTTTAAAGGGCGAACTTGATGCGGCGTTTGGCTTTGAAGGCATCATTGGCGACAGCCCGGCCATGCGCCAAGTGGTGGCTTTGATCCGCCAGGTTGCCCCAAGTTCCATCCCGGTGCTCGTGCGCGGGGAGAGTGGCACCGGCAAGGAGCTGGTGGCTGCCGCCATTCATAAGGCCAGTCGCCGCGCGGCCCGTCGCTACGTGACATTCAACGCGGCCGGTCAGTCCGAGAGTTTGCTGGAAGACCAACTCTTTGGGCACGTGCGCGGGGCCTTCACCGGCGCCGACAAGGACCGCGAAGGTGTGTTTGAATTTGCAGACAAAGGCACGCTGTTCCTCGACGAAATCGGTGATATGCCGCTCAACATGCAGCCCAAATTGCTGCGCGTTCTTGAAACCGGCGACCTGGTGCGGCTTGGCTCAAATGAGCAGCGAAAGACGGATGTTCGTTTTGTCAGTGCCACCAATCGTGACTTGTCACAGATGTCGAAGGATGGGCGCTTCCGCGAGGATCTCTATTACCGAATCCGCGGCGCGGAGATTGTCATTCCCCCGCTTCGCGAACGGCGCGAGGACATTCCGCTGCTGGTGAATCACGCCGTCGGCAAGTACGCGGCGGAGCTTGGTCGTCCGCGCCCGCTGGTACCTCAGCCAGTGATGATGCGGCTGATTGGTTACGACTGGCCGGGCAATGTCCGTGAATTGTTCAACGCCATCCATCGCATGGTGGTCACTTCACAAGGCCCGGAGCTTTCGCTGCGCGATGTTCCTGATGAAGTGCGATCCGCCGACGACTCGGCTGAGGGGCAGGGCGCGGTTGGTTCGCTCGCCGGAGTCGGCCTCGACAAACTTGAGAAGGAAGCCATTCGTCAGACGTTGGCAATGACCGCTGGAAATCGTGAGCAAACCGCGCAGATGCTGGGCATTGGTGAGCGCACGCTGTACCGTAAGTTGAAGGAGTACGGTCTCCGCTGAGTGCGGCACCGCTCCACCATGCACATGGATCAACAGTTGGAATCCACCGCGACGCCCGCGCCGGATGGCGAACTTCGCCTCACGGGAATTCCGTGGACACTGTGGCGCCATGTTGCTTGGGAATTACTGCGCGTGTTTGCAGTCACTACATCGGTGATCGTGACGGTCATCGCCTTCGGTGCCGCAGCGAAGCCGCTGGCGGACAATTCGATCGGCGCCAACACCATCTTTAAGTATGTGACATTGGCCATGGTGCCAATGCTGCAATTTGCCATGCCGTTTGCCGCAGGCTTTGCATCGACGTTGGTCATGCACCGCTTTGCTACCGACAACGAAGTGGTGGCCATGTCTGCCTGTGGCATGGGATATCGAAGGGTCTTTGCGCCAGTCGCCATTCTGGGTGGAACGCTGTGCGTAGTGATGTTGGTGTTGGTGGCCTTTGTTGTGCCGCACTTCTGGACGCGCATGAAGGAACTGGCAACAGCGGACGCAACGCAGGTGCTGATTGCGGCAGTGGGGCGCGGCGAAGCAGTGGTTGCAGACAAGATGATGATCTACGCCGATGCGGCGCGTGAAGTGGAACCCCCGGCTGGATTGGGCATCAAGCGCCGGCTGCTGCTCACTGGCGTTGCCGCGATCGAACTTGACCAAGCGGGAGGCAGTTCCATCGCTACCGAGTTCACTGCTGAGGACGCCGCGGTGGACATCCATGAAACCCCGCGTGGCATGGTTGCCAAGATTTCCTTGATGAACGCGACGGTGGTTCGCCCGTCCGAAGGTGCGATCGTCACCTTGCCGTTGGCGGAGCCGGAAGCATCATCGCTCTACAGCGGGTTTGAAAGAAGCCCCAAATTTCTGGCGGTGCAGGAGATCTTTGCGCTGCGCGGCGATGTCGATCGCTCCGCGACTGTTGGTGCCGCCAAGCGTCCGTTGGTGGCGATACTGGGGGAAATGGAACTGTGGCGCTGCGTTGAACCAGCCGTTGCTCGTGGCACGATTGAACTTTCCGAGCCTGGCACGGATCGCGCCTTCCGAATCAGTCAGGTGACAGTCAAAGACGGCGAGTTGCGCCCCGCCCCGGGTCACGAGGATTTCTTGCTCTTAGAAACGTCCAAGGGCAAGCAGATTCGCAGCGCCCACGCGTCGACCGGCACACTGCGCGCCGTCAGCGAGTCTGGATTTGAACCACGATTCGCGCTGATCATTCCGGGCTCCACGCAGACGCAGGATCTGGTCACCGGGCTTCCGGGACGCTGGGCGCCGCGTATCGATGACCTACTTCCAATTGGTTGCACGCCAAAGGATTGGTCAGCCGTTTCAAGCGTGGAAGTACTGCGCGCCGCGCGTGAGTTTCCAACCGCCAATAGCGTTGCTCCGCTTCCAGCCATGCGTGCGCAATTGCCTCGGCAACTGGCAAAACTGCAGTTGATGCGCGACGATGTTGTGTGGGAGTGTGATTCGCATGTGGCCAACCGTTTAGCGCAATCGGCAAGCATTGTCTTGGTGCTACTCCTCGGCGCCACGCTGGCGGTGGCGATGAAGCGGGCGATGCCGCTCACTGTGTATCTCTTGGCATTCATTCCCGCCGTCACCAACATCTTCATGGTTTCGGGCGGCCAGTTACTGATGTCGGACGGCAGTCTGCTGGTTGGATCCGCGGTGATGTGGGGCGGCAACTTCTTGCTGCTGTCGGTCTTGTTCTTCACATGGAGGCGCATCGTTCGCAACTGAACCAGCGAGCACGTACGCCATGCGCATTCTTGATCGAACCATCATCGGCCGCTTCCTCTGGAACTTCTTTGTCCTGTTCACGCTGCTGTTCGTCTTTGCATCGTCGATCGATGTGATCTTGCAGATGGAGAAGTACTTGCGCGCTGCGTCATTCGTTGTGGAGAATGGCACCTACAAATACCGAGCGGTTGCATTTGTGGCGATGATCTTTCAGTTCCACGGCCCGCGCGCCTTTCAATTCTTCCAATTCATGGTTGGCCTGCTCTGCGTGGGCGCCATGGGGTTCACCTTCTCGCAGATGCATCGCACCCGAGAACTGGTGGCGATCATGGCCGCCGGTGTTCCGCTGCGGCGCTGCGTATGGGCGGTGTTGGTGGCGTCGCTGGCACTGAATGTGCTTGGTGTACTGAATCAGGAATTGGTGCTTCCACGCTTTGCTGATCAGTTGATGCTTGATCACTCCGATCTTGGTCGACGCGATCGCGCTTCGTTTCCGGTGACGGTGACACGTGATAGCGCTGGTAATTTGCTCTATGCGTCCAGCTTTGATCCGGAATCACACCGGATTAGTGGATTCCTTGGCCTGGAACGGGACGAACGTGGTTCGTTGATTCGTCGTACCACCGCGCCGTCTGCCAACTGGGACGAGGAGCGATCAACCTGGGTGCTCACAGGTGGTACTTCGGTGCTCCGTGATCCGGCAGTGCGCGATGGTGTGACGCAGTCTCCGCCACCAATGCCGGCGGCTGAGTGGAAGACGGATCTCTCGCCAAAGGCCATCACCGCTCGGCACTACCGCCTCTTTGCGCAGATGCTTTCGAGTGCGGATCTTGGCAAACTTGCAGAAGCGGGCGCGCTCGAGCGTTCGCAAGCGGATCGCATGCAGTTTGGCCGCGTGGGTGCAGTGCTCGTCAATTTGCTGGTGTTGGCCATTGCGGTGCCGTTCTTTCTGAAGCGCGGCCCTGCCAACATGTTGCAGATGTGCGTAGCGGCGGCCACCATTGCAGTGCCCACCATCATTGTGTCGGCCGTGGTCATGGCCGCGCCGATCAGTGGATTGCCAGCGGCAGTAGCGGTGGCGATACCGATTGCGCTACTTACTCCTGTGGCGGTGGCCCGGATCTCGTGGCTTCCATCCTGACGCGGTTCCATCCGTCTGCCAGGGCATCGTCAAAGATGGTCGGCTTGGCGGTGCGCACTAATTCCTGTGCTAGTTGATCCATGCGCGCGCGTTCTTGAGCAATGCGCACTGCGCGGGCTGCCTCTTCATGGACGGCGCTGAGCGGAACACCGTCGCCGGCAACGTCGCCTTCATATCGAACGATGACATAGCCGGTGCCCACCAGTACCGGTGCCGATACCGCGCCCACCGTGGGTACGGACCAAAGCGCTTCGCGTACCGCGGCGGGGACTCCTGGATCAAACTTACTCATTGGTGAAATGAGGCCGCCGCGCGCTCCACTGATATCAGTGCTGATTTCCGCAGCAATATCCTCAAATCGATCACCCTTCGCCAGCCGATCGGTCACATTTTGTGCGCCGCGCAGGTCGGGGACGGCAATCACGCGCGGCTTCCGCTTGGGGCCGTGGGCGGCATCGTGGGCTGCCACAATTTGCGTTTCCTGCACTTCAACATCGGGGGCTACCAGCGCGCGCAGCACCGCGTTGCGCCACAGCAATCCGTTCCAGCGCACGGGGCCCAGTCCTTGGCGTGCTCGCAATTCCTCCAGCAATCGATCGGCGCGGGCACGGTCTTTATCCAGATACCCAAGCAGCAATTCTTCTTCGCGCTTCAGGGCTGCGGCATCCGGCACAATGCTGCGCGTGCGCGCTCGTTGCGCAAGTTGTTCGTCCAAGAGCACTTCTTGCAGTGCGGCACTTCCTGCAAGTTCCGCAAGCACTGGACGCAGACGATCCCACGTGATGGTGCTTTCCTTCCAGATGGCGGCGATACCAGCGGCGCCGTCCACGCTCTTGACCGGGGGCGGACCGGACGGCACGGATGCAGCAGGGGGCGCAGGCACTGGCTGCGCAGAAAGAAGAAGGACCACC
>CAMDCW010000184.1 GCA_945890745.1 Phycisphaera mikurensis NBRC 102666 | reverse complement strand
AGTTCAATCCGGCGGGTTCGTCCGCCGACGGTGGGGTGCGCTTCGTAGACCGTCACGGCAAAGCCCGCGGCTGCCAAGAGCATGGCCGTGGTCAGGCCGCCCGGACCGGCACCGATGATGGCGGCTGTTGGTGCCGAGCCATCGCGAGTGGCAACTGTAGGCATGGTTGCGGTCGGCGCGGCCCCGTTCCCTGGGAGTTGTTGCTGCCAGTGGGTGGAGAGGACAGAGGTCTTGGACTGTTGCGTCACCATGGTTTTTTTCGAATTCGCCCCCACAAGGGGCTCAGATTCGGGAAGATATCGCTTCTGACAGATGCCGTTGTGCGAATCCGAGCGGATTCGACGGCCGAACCCGGTTGCGAACTAGAAATGCATCAAGAACCCATGTTGCACGCCGACGCGATGGAGCGAGTCTCGGACCTCTCGGCGCGCGTTGCGTGGGCCTCAGCGTTTGAACGGCGCTTGGTGGAGCGCGAGCGCGACTTGGTTGATGCGGTGCACACGGATATCGGCAAGCCGGAATGGGAAGTAGTGACCCATGAAATCATGACACTGGTGGCGAGTATCCGTTGGCATGTTCGAAACGCGCCGCGTGCTCTGGGGCCACGCAAGATTGGTGGTGCGCCGTGGTGGATGATGGGGCAGACGCACTGGAGCTATCGATTGCCGGTGGGGCGCGTCTTGGTGATTGCCACGTGGAACTATCCGTTGCAATTGTTGGGCATTCAGTTGCTGCAGTCAGTCATGGCGGGCAACCGTACCGTGGTGAAGCCGAGCGAGCGTTCGCCGCGTTCGCAGCGTCTGTTGGTGGAATTAGCACGTGAGGCAATGCGCGATGTGGGTCTGCCGGTGGAGATGATCACTTCCACTGAGGCAACGCGTGACGCCGGTCGCGCGATTCTTGAGACCGAACAATTTGATCACGTGGTGTTCACTGGATCCACCGCAGTGGGGAAGCAGATCGCCGAGGTCTGCGCGCGAACGCTCACTCCAAGCACGTTGGAACTCTCTGGCCGCGACAGCGCATTGGTACTTGCTGATGCGAATGTGGCGATCGCTGCCCAGTCCATCTGGCATGCGGTGACCATGAATGCTGGTCAGACGTGCATGGCCCCGCGTCGCGTCTTGGTGGAACGCGCGGCGTACGGCCCGTTTATTGCGGCCATGCGGCCGTTGGTGGCGGCGTCGCGTCCGATGAAACTTGCCGATGCTGCTATGGCCGATCGCTGCGTGCAATTGGTGCAGGCGGCCATGCTGCAGGGCGGGTGCAGTCTGGGCGGAGTGGTGGAGGCGGCGAATCGCGGCGTCATGCGCCCGCTGTGCGTGGCTGGTTGTGAACGCGACGCGGCATTGGTGCTGGGCGACCACTTTGGGCCGGTACTTGCGGTGCTTCCGGTCGATGGGCTTGAAGACGCCGTAGCCGTGCATCGCGCCGCGGGGCAGCACTTGGCGACGAGTATCTATACGGGTCGACCGGATCAACTGCTTGCTGATCAAAGTTTCATCGCAGCGCTTGGTTCGAACGTGGTGACGATCAACGACACGGTGCTGCCAACGGCGCATCCAGCAACGTCCATCGAGGGCCGTGGAGCGAGCGGTTGGGGTGCCAGCCGCGGCGAAGCAGGATTGCGCGCATTGAGCCGCGAGGTGACCTGCTCTACGACATCCGGGCGCGTTCGGACTCCGCTTGATGAGCCGAGTGCATCCGTCAAGGGTTGGCTACGAAAGCTGGCGTTTGGTGGGCGCCGTGGCGCGACTGCGAACGTATCGCAAGGCGCGGGCGATCATGAACTTGGCAACGCAGGTGTTCACCAAAGCGCCAGTCAATCAGAACACGGAGTAACAAACACATGACACAAACAGCAATCGTCATTGGAGGTGGTTTGGCTGGGCTTGCCGCGGCTACCGAACTGGCTGGACGCGGAGTGAGCGTCACCTTGGTGGAGCGCAACCAGCACTTAGGTGGAAAGATGAATGTGCTCGCGGAGAAGGGATTCACCTTCGACATGGGGCCAACCATCCTCACCATCCCCAATGTCCTGCGCGGCATCATTCAGCGCACCGGGCGCACTGTTTCTGACTACATCGATTTGGTGCGCCTGGATCCACAGTGGCGCTGCATGTACGAAGACGGCACGGTCATTGATCTCTTGGAGAAGCCAGAGGCAATGGCCGCTGCAATGGACAAGCAATTTCCAGGCACCGGAGCGGGGCGCGGCTGGGTGGACTTTGTTGAATACAGTCGCCGCATGTTCCGCCTGAGTGGCAAGGTCTTCTTCTTCAAGGATCTTGGCGGCGTGATGGATCTGATGCGCGTTCCGCCTTCGAACGAGCCGGGACTGCTCAAAGATGTCTTTGCCATGCGTATGCACTCCACCGTGGGCGCGACTATTGAGAAGCACATTCGTGAGCCACATCTGCAGCAATTGGCTGAACACTTTCTGCAGTACGTTGGATCGAGTCCATTTCTTTCGCCGGCGATTCTTTCACTGATCGCTGCTGCGCAGGTGGATGACGGATGCTGGTACGCGATGGGTGGAACGCGCAATGTGGCGCGTTCGCTGGAGCGCATCTTGCGCGAGGAGCGCGCGGAAATCATCACTGGTACGGGGGTGAAGCGTCTGATCACTGACGGCAAGACCGTTCGCGGCGTTGAACTTGACGACGGTCGCACGTTGACTGCCGATGTAGTGATTTCAAACTGTGATGTGCAGCGAACGTATCGTGATTTGGACGGGTCACAGGCAGGCATTTCCGAGCAGCGCCGCATCGGTGGCGCGTACACGCCGGCGTGCAGTGGCGTGGTGATGTACTTGGGACTTGATCGCCAGTACCAGCACTTGTTGCACCATGACTTCTTGTTCTCCAAGGATGCTCATCTGGAGTTTGAGGACATCTATCGGCAGGGCATTCCTGCGCGTGATCCAACCGTGTACCTGTGCGTTCCAAGCCGCACTGACCCAACGCAGGCGCCCGCGGGATGCGAGGCGTTGTACGCGCTGATTCACACGCCGTTCTTGCGTCCGGGACAAGTGTGGGAAGGTCCGGGCGGCATGATGGAGCAGTATCGCCCGGTGATCATTGAGAAGTTAAAGCGCATGGGCATGCCTGATCTTGAGAAGCACATTGTGGTTGAGCGTCATCTCACGCCACAGAGTATTGAGCGTTGGTACAACGCTGAAGGTGGCGCCATCTATGGGCTGGCAAGTCACGGCAAGTTGAAGGGTGGCTTTAAGCCGCGCAACCGGAGCCGCGTGTATTCCAATCTTTACCTGGCGGGCGGCAGTGCCAACCCAGGGCCAGGTGTGCCGATGGTGTTGATGAGTGGTGTGACCGCAGCGGATGCGGTGTGCGAGGACCTTGGTGTGGGGCGCACTTCGCACGGCACCGTGGGCTTTGGAATTGACAACGGCTCGCGGCTGATCGCGGGCACCGGTGCTCATGTGCTTGAAGGGCAAGCGTGCCAGACGGCGTGAGCGAACTGCTGCCAGCCACGGAAAGTTCGTGGTTTCGGAAGTTCTTTGGCGTCTGGCTTCGTCGCCAAGTGCCGAAGCGCTTCCACGCGGTTCGGTTGGTGCGGGGATCGCCGGAAGTGCTTGAGGCAATGTCTCGGCACGCTGGTCCAATCATCTTGCTGAGTAATCACCATTCGTGGTGGGATCCATTAGTTGCATTCATCGTTCATGAACGATGGTTTGCTGGCCGTCCTGCGCTGAGTCCGATGGATGTGACGCAATTGCGTAAGTTCAAGTTCTTTCGCAAACTCGGCGTGTTTGGCGTGGATCCCGACCATGCGGCTGGGCTTCGTAGCTTGGTGCGCTACGTGGGCGAGCGGTTCGCTGCTGCGCCGCGTTCGGTATTGATGATTACTCCGCAGGGTCAATTTGTGGATCCGCGATTGGCGATATCGATTCGGCCCGGAGTAGCCATGTTGGCAGCGCGTCACCCGGAAGCGCGCGTTCTGGCAATGTCAGTGGAGTACGCGTTTTGGAACGACCAACGACCGGAAGTGTTTCTGCGTGCTGTGCCGATTGAACCGCCGAGCGATCCTTCCGACGCTCGCGCGTGGCATACGAACTGCGAGCGCGCCATGAATGACAACGCGGCGGAACTAGCGCGCTGTGTGCAGACGCGCGATCCTGCAGAATTTGTAGCCATCACCGGCGGCGGTGCTGCGCAGATTCACCCGCTTTATGACTTGATATTGCGCGCCACTGGGCGTGCGACCGCCATTGAGACTGCGCATCGCGAAGGCGGTGCACGGTGACGTTTGTAGCTGGAATACTCGCATGGCTTCCGGTCTTCAGCGCGCTGGTCAGTTCCATTGCGTTGGTGATGACGATCATTAATGTGCGGATCTATGTTCGGGCGCGTAGCGCTTCTTTGACGAGCGGAGATAGTGGCGATACGCGTGGGTTGCGCGAGGCGGGTAGTGATTCGCCATCCGCTGAGTCGGGGCGCGCGAGTGGAGCCTCATCGTCTGCTGTGCCAGTAGTGAGTGTGTGCATTCCCGCGCGTAACGAAGAGCGAAATATTTCCGCGGTGGTGCGCGGAGCGCTTGCTAATCAGGGCGTTTCGCTTGAGGTGCTTGTGCATGATGATCAGAGCACTGATCAGACGCCAGTGATTCTTGCGGCGTTGTGTGCGTACGACGCGCGCGTTCGGGCCGTACCAGTGCAGCCGCTGCCACCAGGGTGGAACGGCAAGCAGTGGGGCTGCGAGCGGATGGGCCAGGAAGCACGCGGCGAGTGGCTGCTCTTTACGGATGCAGACGTTCGCCTCACGCCGGATTGCTTAGTGCGCGCCGTGGCAGAGGCGAAGCGTTTGAACGCTGCGCTGTTAAGCACGGTTCCGCAACAGGAAACGGGCACATTTCTTGAGCGAATGGTGGTTCCGCTCATTCACTGGATGCTCTTTAGTTGGCTGCCAATGCCGCGCATGCGCACCACCAATGACCCCGCAACAAGCGCTGGATGCGGCCAGTTTCTCTTAGTGCAACGCGCCGCGTGGCTGGCAGCTGGTGGGCACGCAGCATTCCGTGACAGCATGCATGACGGCATCAAGTTGCCGCGCAACATTCGCCGCGCCGGATTCCATACGGACTTGTACGACGGCAGTGACAGTGTTTCCTGCCGGATGTATCGATCGGCTGCGGAGACATGGCGTGG
>CAMDCW010000183.1 GCA_945890745.1 Phycisphaera mikurensis NBRC 102666 | reverse complement strand
GGACGAATCCAATGACGGAAGGACGAATCCAATGACGAATCCTGTTGATCCAACCACACGCCCTGAGCCATTTCAAGATGGATCACTGCGCGACACACTGGCGTGGGTACTGCACTCGCTTGATCAGCCCGCCGTCGCATCAGGCGACTGGATCGCCTACGAGGTGGATGCCAAGCGCGGAACAGCGGTCGCGCTCCTCACGGATCCAACCACCCCGCTTGCTCGCCTGCGCCGCGCCCGCATCCTTTGGGCTGCGCTGCGCTCCGAAGGTGAGCGAGCAGAAGATCGATCCATGGGTAGTCGCCTAGCGATCGCGGCTGCGGCTGCTGCGTACCTCTTCCACAGTGAACGTATTTCCAATCATGATGATGCCGCTTTGCTCGCTGCACTTCGCAGCGCTGTCGCTGATGATGCCGTCCCGGCAGAAGTACGACTCATGATGCAGATGGCCGAACGAAAGTTGACCGGTCCGATCGGTTGACTGCCCCGCGCGGCAGAAGTTGCAATCAACTTGTTGGAACTGTTGCGGGCGCAGCGACCGGAGCAGCGACCGGAGCAGTTGGGTCCGGTGTCACTGGCGCCGCACCGTTGGCAGGCTCAGGAGCATCCGTTACCGCTGCAGCCTGCGGTCGGGATACCGTTGGTTGCACTGCGGTGATTGGCTCAATCATTCCATCATTGCCGGTTTCTGGAACTACCGCTGGGTCACGCGCGCGCAGTTCGTCCCAGCGAACACGCGAACCACCAACAACGGTACCGGTCGCAAAGGCGGCATCGATGAGTGCGATCTCATACCCCGAAAGCGCGTTGACCTCACGGGTTTGTGCGTCACCAAGTCTGCTGGCCGCTTCAAGCACATCGATGCTGTTGCGCAGTCCAACATCAAACTGGCGCTTCTCGGCTTCATAAGTGCGCCCTGCCAAAATCGACTCCAAGCGAGCCGCCAAGATGCGCTGCCAGGAAGTGTCAATGGCATCCACGGCATTGAGCACTTCTTGACGAATAGCAAGCGCACGCGCATCTTTGGTGGCCATGCGTTGCACACGCTGCAGCACCGCGCGCCGCAGTTGGCTCATGCGAGCTTCATTGCCGATCGGAATCTCCGCACGGGCCGCGACTTGGTACTGATCTGCGTCGCCAATATTGCCAAAGCTGTCAGAGACTCCGCTGCCAGCACCGAGCATTTGATAGGTGTAGTCGACCGTAAAGAGCGGCAAGGTTCCATTGCGTGCAACTTCGACGTTGGTGGCATCCACGGCCAATTGCAATTCCAACTCCAACATTTCCATGCGATTGCGCACCGCGCCATCAGCAAGAATATTGGCATCAAGTTGCAAGCCCAGCGGATTCGGCTGCGTTGCCGGAATCAAGGCACATCCGTCGGACATGGGCATATCCGGGTCATTCATGATGCGCTTCAGATCTCGCTGACGATTCCGCAGCGCCGCGTCAGCAAGGATCAGATTCTCCAACGTTGATCCAACGCCACTCTGCGCACGCAAGATTTCCACCAGCGGAGCATCACCGTTGTCCACGCGACGCTGGGCACGATCAAGCTGCGCGATCGCAAGGTCGTACTGCTGCTTACGAACTTCCAACTCGCGGAAGGTGCGGTACTGGTTCCAATAGGCCTTATCCGCGTTGGCGAGAATTCGAATGGCCTCAAGCTTGGTACGCGAGTCAGTAATTTGCCCTTGCAGCTTGGAGACGCGAATGGATGCAGTTGCCACGCCCACACCAGCATCGCGCAACAGCGGCTGGCTGATGGACATGAGTAATCCACCTTGATCCGTCTCCGGACTAAATCCAGCGACCTGTTCGGATTGGGTGTACTGCGGTTGGAATTTCACCAACCCGCCGGTGGCAAGCGGTACCGCCACACCCATCTTCACTTGGTCAGAGAAGAGACCTTCGCTGTTCTGCAACTGTGTCAGCAAATTACTACCGTTACGGCTGTATTCGGCGTAAAAGAGGTTGTTGAACTTTGCCTCTTCTTGAGTGATGGTCGTCTTGGCAATATCAGGGGCTACCAACTGCACACGCAAATCGAGGTTGTTGGCAAGTGCCAACGCGCGCACCTCGGCAATAGAAAGCGTGCGGGTGCGCTCGTAACGCGTCGATCGGAAACTACCCGCCGTTGCCTGCGCCACCGCATCTTCGGCCGGAATCGGCGGACCGTAGGTGGCTGACGATAGATCCACCGGCTCGATCGCCCTCAGCGCACTATCGGGTGCTGTGAAGGGCGTTTCTTCAGCACGAAACAAATCGTTCTGGCAGCCCGCAGCCAAGATCAAGACCGTCGTGAAGATGGCGGGAAGGAATCGGCGCATCGGGTCACTCGTGACGAAGGGCCTCAATCGGGTCCAGCCGCGAGGCCTTGTACGCAGGGAACATACCGAAGGCAACACCGACGCCGGCACTAAAGACGATGGACAGGATCACGGCCCACGCTGGCACATCGGCCTGCTCAAGATTTGCGCCGGGAATGAATGTCAGGCTCACTGCCATCAACTTCCCAATCACCAACCCGGCAATTCCACCAAGGACCGTGAGCGTCACTGCCTCCAACAGAAATTGCAGCAGGATGGCCGCCGATGTGGCACCAACCGCTTTGCGTAATCCGATTTCGCGGGTGCGTTCGCTCACCGAAACCAACATGATGTTCATGATGCCGATGCCGCCAACCAGCAGCGAGATGCCCACAATTCCTCCAGCGATCGCGGTGACACCCGACGCCAAACTCTTGAACTGGTTGATGTACTGATCCAGTGCCGCAACACGGAACGTGTCGGGATCGTCTGGCTGCAGACCGCGTTGGCGGCGCATCACGTACTCCACTTCAGCCTTCGCCTCCTCAGCGGTCTCGGGGCTGGTAGCGATAGCCGCAAACTGCATGAAATACCAACCATCCAGCAATTTCTCTGCCACGCTGAATGGAATGAAGATCTCTGCCTCGCTGGAGTTCATTCCAAGCATTCGTGCCTGAGTAGTTTCCACTACCCCGATCACCAGAAACCGGCGTCCGCCAAGCAGAATGTGCTCGCCCAGTCCGCCGTTGCCGTCCGCGTCGATCTTGAGTTCAGTGACGGCGGCCTCGTTCACCAGTGCCACTTGTCGCGCTGTATCAATGTCAATCTGGCTGAACGGACGACCGCGCATCACCTTGCGACCCACCGCGTCGTGCCACGCTGGCCAAATTCCGTTCACGGTCATGCCGTCAATGAGTTCGGTGTCGCTCTCAACACTCATGGGCAAATCAACAATCGGCGAAATGCCCTTGATGGAGGGGCACTGGTCCATGATTGCCTGTGCTTCGCTGACTTTGAGGCGACACTTCTCCCACGGAAACTTAGCGCGCGGAACGTTGTCGGGGCGGTTTGGGAACACGTACAGACGTGCTGCACCAACACTCTCAAACTCCGAGAGCACTTTGGCTTTCAATCCAGTCAGCGCTGCAATCACTGCTGTGACGCTGGCAACACCAACAATGATTCCCAGCGCGGTGAGAAACGATCGCGTCTTGTTTGCCCAGATTTGACTGAGCGCCATACCAATCGCCTTCAGGAAGAAGAAGATGGTGAGGCCGCGACCTTCGCCCTTGGCGCCCTTCCGAGATGGTGCTTTGGCGTTCGTCATGTGGTCGCCTCTGTCGCCTCTTCCGCAGCAGCGCGACGGCGTTGCGTAGCGCGCGCTTCTTCCACGTAGGGGCTCACTTCAAAGTCTTCCTCGGCTGACAAATCACTGAGAATGCGACCGTCACGCAGTCGGACCACGCGTTGGCAATGCGCGGCGACGTCATTTTCGTGCGTGACAATGATGATGGTCTGCCCTTCCCGGTAAATGCGCGTGAACAGTGCCAAGATTTCCGCCGTGGTGGCGGAGTCCAGATTTCCAGTTGGCTCATCGGCCATCAGAATCTTGGGGTTGTTGAGAATCGCACGGGCGATCGCCACGCGCTGCTTCTGTCCGCCCGAGAGTTGGTTGGGGCGGTGGTCAACACGGTTACCAAGACCAACACGCTGCAGCGCGGAGAGCGCGCGTTCACGTCGAGCACGGAAACCGCCTGCGGTCGAGGAATACATCAGTGGAAGTTCCACGTTCTCTAAAGCCGACTGGCGAGCAAGCAACTCAAAGCTCTGAAACACAAAGCCAATTTCTTCGTTCCGAATGAGCGCCAATTCATCAGTCTTCATGGCGCTTACCAAGCGCCCTCCGAGCATGTATTCGCCGCTGGTTGGGCGATCAAGGCATCCGAGCATGTTCATCAGTGTGCTCTTACCCGAGCCAGAGCTACCCATGATGGCCACCATCTCATTGCGGCCAATATCAAGATCAACCCCGCGCAGCGCGTGAATGGTCTCGACGCCAACGCGATAGACCTTGGCAATTCCGCGAAGTTGGATGATCGAATCACTCATGTCTATTCAATTCACACGCCCATTCATGATCACACGTGGTTGACAGCGGCTAGCGGTGTCTCAGGTCAAAAGCGCATGCGCATTCCGCGACCACGGCCGCCACCGCCACCCGAACCGCCGCCTTCGCCACCACCCCAGGACTCCTCTGATTTGACGGCATCGCCATCCTTCAAACGCTCCAGGGATTTGTATGGGCCAACCACCACAACCTCGCCTTCCTTCAATCCATCAACAATGATGGTGTTGGTGAGATTGGATGGACCAGTGGCCACTGGCGTCGCCACGGCTTTGCCGTCAATCACTCGGTACACCATGCTGAGATTCTTTGCGCCAGGAATGATCAGAGGACTGCTCTTCAACGCATCAGGCAGATCTTCGATCTTGCGGTCAATCACGGCTTGGCTTGGAACATTCAGCCCACTGTGGCGAGCGATGGAAATATCGACGTTGCCGCCAAGGCCACTGAAGATCTGCTCACCGTTCAGTTCAAGAAGTACCGCGGTCTTGAAGAACCCGGTGCCGTCTTTATCGTTGGTTCGACTGAGCGCTACTTCCTCCACCGTGCCAGCAAAGATGCGCTTCTTGTAGCCGTTGATTCGAACTTCGCCCGGCTGACTCTTGGCGACGCGCGGAATATCTGATTCACTGACCTTGGCGGTGAGTTTCATCTTGCTCAAGTCGGCAATGGTGAGGATCTTCGTTCCCGGGTTATTCATGGTGCCAACCACCACCAATTCGCCAACCTCGGCATTGAGCTGGGTAATGATGCCATCGATCGCCGCGAC
>CAMDCW010000182.1 GCA_945890745.1 Phycisphaera mikurensis NBRC 102666 | reverse complement strand
CAGTCGTTCGACCCGGGCTACACCATTCGCCGTGAATTCAGCGCCAAGCTCATGTTTGAAGGGCCAGGCATGGTGGCGATGCAGAAGTCTCCTGATGGCCAGCGCGCGCACGGAACACAGTTCTTCGTGACCGTGAAGGAGCAATCGCGTTGGAACTTGGACATTCCAATCTTCGGCACCGTTGCATCGGGACAAGCGGTGGTTGATGCCTTAGCAAAGGGGGACGCGATCACGCAGATCGTGATTGAAGGCGATCCCGCCCCGTTGCTCAAACGTTTCGCCAATGAAGTAGTTGAGTGGAACACCGCGCTGGATGCCGCCACCGCTCGCGCACGGTTGCCGGCCCTTCGAACAGTTTCGAATGCTTCCGCAGCAGGAGGGACGCCTACGGCGCCGATCGCTCCATCTGCGCCTCTTGTGCCATCCGCGCCTCTTGTGCCATCCGCGCCTGTTGCGCCATCAGCGCCCCTTGCGCCCACCGGCTCACCCAGCCCTTAATTCCAACTCTCGCCCTTGGGCCAATCGGCGCTGTGCTGGCGTTCCGCCATGCAAATCAAGCGCTCCAAATCCACAATCGCATCGCGCACAATCCCCGCGCGCCGAAATGCATTCGGTTCCGCAAGCAATTGATATCGAGCTTCTGAATTGCGAACCAATGCATACCCAGCCACCTCGATGGCGGCGTGAGTTGGCACGTCATCACGAGCAAACCAATCGAGTACATGACGCGCCGCAATGACGCGCTCCAAGCGCGGGCGCGCGAGCAGTGCATGCATCGCCCGGCGAACACGCATCATGCGCGGACGGTTCATCTCAAGCGGCTCCAGCGGCTGCAACTCTGCCATGCGATACGGCCGCGAATCGTCCGCTTCATGCATCGCAACGATCTTTGCCCGCGCCACGCCATGCAACATGATGTCATGACGGCCATCCGGCAAGCGCTGATGCTGAACGATCCGGCCCACGCACACCACCGGGCGCAGCGCGGGCGCGCCTGCATAGGAATCACGCCATTCTTCACCTGCAAAGGTTGCCATTGCAATCGGCGCGGCGTGGTCAAAATCGCCCGTCAGCGAAGCGCCAAGCGCATCAACCACCATGCTCCGATAGCGCGGCTCAAACACATGCAGCGGCTGCAATGCGTGCGGCAACAAGGACACCGTTGGTAGCGGGAAGAGCGCTACCGGCTGCGAGAAGTCAACTGCATCGGCGTCAAACATGCGCTGAATAGTAGGCAGGCCACGCTCAGGGCGTTCGAGTGCGAAGTTCAATACAACCCTCGCCGCTCTCGCGCCGAACATCCCGGCGCCGGCTGACTACCTCCCGCCATGCGTCGAGCAAACCAAGCCGATCCAACGTGGCAACCGCGGTGCTCCCCAAGAGGTCGCATTCTGCCGCAGGAACCAAGCCGTCGGAGAGGATCTTCATACGCCGCCACAGTTCCCGGCGCTGGCTGCGCAGTGGGTTGGAAGCGTCCACCAGTCGGTCGTGGGTGGCCCGCTCTTCTTCACCCATGAAAGCAATCGGCGGCGCTTCAAGTACAGCGGTGCCAAGGCGGCCCCACTCTTGCCAAAAACCAGCCAGATCTGCCACTGTCGCCGATCGCCGCTGCATGCGTGGCACTACAAATGGCAAGCCAAAGAGATCAATATCCGCACCACCTGCGGCCCGACGCAGGTCAAGCAATCGGCGCACGTTTGCGAGCGCATCTTCATAGCGATCGAATCCCATAGTGTCGCGGTAGGTGTGCGCGCACGCCGCATGCAATTCCACGCTGACGACATCAACGCCCGCATCAACCATCGCACCAATCACGCCGGACGATGCCAACAATTCTGTGCGCACATGCACTGCGCGCACGCCGGCATTTTTGGCCATACGAATGAACGTCGGAAGTTCTTGATGACGCATCGGATCACCTAATCCAGCAAAGCTGATGACCACATCGCGCGCGTCAATCAACTGTTCCAGAATGCGTTCCATGAGCGCATGGGTCATCGGTGGGCGCTGAATAGTTCCATAGCGATGCGGACTGGCACTGCCGTTGGCAAACCGCCCGGTGCACAACTCAATGAGTAAGTGCTGCGGAGCAAAGGTCGGCAGCGCTGCATATTGCCGCTCCAATGCTGGAATAATTTCCGTCCACCCCGGAAAGGCACTGCCGCGTTCCGGCAGGATCGGCTCCAGCCCACGGCGCATACGCAACTTCGAACGCGGCGAATCAAAGATGGCGCGCACGGTGGCAATGCGTGCCGCGAATGGCGCGTGCACCACCCAGCGCGGCGAGCTGCGCAAATCGTAATTCCACTTGCCGCGTAGACCCGCCATGGCTCCCACCGTTGCGCCCGGTCCTCGCTCCGCTAGCGAACGCAATGCGTCAACACCAGCAGCGCACGGCGAAAGCCCCGGCGGAGCATCGCCAAAGACCACGCCCCGACGGCCAACCGCCTCAAAGCGAGTGGCTACGTCCTCAATCCCAGCGCCTCCATCAATCAGCACCAACGGCCAGTCTGCGCCAATGATCATCGCCCCGTCAATGCGACGCGCCGCAAGACAATCAGCAATCGCCTGCGGAGCCAACATCTCATCAAACACGGTGGTTCCACCGATGCCGCCGCCCCACAGAGAATCGCACCACAATCGACTGGCAGCAATGGATTGCCACTCCGGCCCACGCAGCGGGCAAGTGCACGCTTCCACTTCTACCGGCACGCGCACACGAACATTGCCAATCAGATCCTTCATGGCATCCGGCGCATCAGTCAGAACAATAATGCGCTCAATGCACTGCGCGCTCGCCATGCGTTCAATAGTGCGCACCAAGACCGGTCGCCCACCAAATTCGCTATCTAAGTGGCGTGGCACTCCGGTGCCACCAAACTGCGAATCAGCAACAATGAGCCCAACAATCGAGCGCGCTTGTCGCGCCGGGCCCACATCAATATCAATGCGCGGCGCTGGCAAACGACGCGGTAGTGGCAGCGGTCGGCGAACCACTGCATGGCGCAAAAGCACTTCGCTGATCGACATTTCTGTTGCGTCGGCAACTACTCCAGCGCCAGCATCAAGGACCCGCAGCCCGGCTTCGCGATCGGCACTCACAAAGGCGCGCACGCGGCGCATGGCCGAGTCATGAAATTCACGGCGCTGCATGCCCAGGCGCCACTCCAGCGTTGCAAGCGTGATGAACGGGTTGAGCTGCGCGCTCCACGCGGAATCCAACGCGGTGCCACGGACGTGCCACACCCCATCAAGCCCAAGCGGATCCACGCCGACCAATGCCACGGGATCACAGCCAATATGTCGAAGCAATCGATGCGCACGCTCCTCCGCACGACCAGCGCCCAATGAACCAAATTGCGCGGAGTCACTACCACCTTCCCCAGTCAGGCGCATCGGCCCACTCCACCAACGCGACGCCGCTGATTCCAGCACTGCGGGCGCAAAGAGTGTGGTGCTCGAAAGTAGGCGCACGGGCAATTGCCCAAGAATCGCCTCCAAGTCCGGCTCCTCAACACCAAGCACCACCGCATCCGGCGCAATCCCCGCAGCAACCAGCGGTCGAAGCGCCCCGGTCGTACACACCATGATGTACTTACTGCGCGGCCCGGGATCAGCAAGCGCGGAGAGCGCCTGCGCCAGTGATGGCCCCTCGGCCACCAATATTCCCAATGAACCGGTGCACGCTCCGGAAAGATCCGCAACTCCATCAAGATGCTGGGCAGTAGGAACCGAAGCCATGACCGCTATAGGCTACGAGCGCGGCAGACTGAGTGCAGGAGGCCGGTCGCCACGGACATCCCCACTGTGAACATTGAACTTCCATCCACACCGCTCTTCACCGCGCTCTTTGCCGAAAGCCCATGGACGCTGGCCTTTCCCATACTGGTGGTGGCCGCCGCGCTCGCATGGTGGGGAGCGCGCACCGACCGCGTCCGCGCCATCTTGGCGGGCGTGGCCATGATGTTGTGCGCCGCTGCAATTCTTGCACTTGCAGCAGTACAAGTGTCGCCAGGCGAACACGCGCGCGAAACCGTTCAAGCACTGGTGGCAGCAGCAGAATCCGCCGACCTGCAGCGATTTCAGGCTTGCTTCGCACCCGATGCATCAATGCACTACGGCGGCCCAGAGAGCCCGGGCGATGACTTGGAACGATTGATGCGCGCAGCTGAAAGCTTAAAGGGCAAGCACCGTATCGAATCAAATTCCGTCACGGAACTTTCCATTGCCACCAAGGATTCTGATTGCGGCATCGTGTTACTTGGCTGCCGCACCACCACCGCTTCCAGCTATGCAGCAGTCCCCACGCGCTGGTGGATTGAAGTCCGCCGCCAAGCAAACGGCGAGTGGCTGATTGAACGCCTCGCGTGGATCGAATTGCTCAATCAAGTGCCCGCACGGGGCACGCTCTGACGATCACTTGTCCTGCACAGCAGCGGCAATTTCACGAACCGCGCGCTCAATTCCAGCAGCATCAACATCACGATGCGTCACCGCACGCACGCGCTGTGGATCGAGCCCCATCATCCGAACACCCTTGGATTCCAAGCGCGCACACAGCGCCTGCGCCGTTCCGATCGCAGGATCGACATGGAAGAACACCATGTTGGTGGGCGTTTCTTCGGCACTGACATGCGGGCGCAAACCGCGCAAGGCAGAGATTCCACGGGCAAATGCCTTCGCATTCGCATGGTCGTGCGCCAAGCGGTCAACGTTGTGCTCCAGTGCAAAGATCGCCGCAGCGGCAAGCAAACCGCTCTGCCGCATACCGCCTCCAAACATCTTTCGAAATCTCCGCGCACGCTCAATGAACGCGGCTGGGCCAACCAGGGCGCTGCCGACCGGGCACCCCAGTCCCTTGGAGAAGCACACACTCACCGTATCGGCATGCTTGGCGAATGCGTCGGCCGAGTAACCACCCGCAACGCACGCGTTAAAGAGACGCGCGCCGTCAACATGCACGTGGAGACCGTGGGCATGCGCCTCACGCGCCACGCGCTCCCAGCGATCCATGCCCCACACCGTTCCGCCCCCGCGGTTCTGCGTATTTTCCGCAACCAGCATCTTGCTCACCGGGTGATGAATATTGCGCGTGCGAACGGCAGCGGTCACATCGTCCGCATCAAACAAGCCACCATCCCCACGCACGGTCCGCACCATGGCGCCACTCAGCGCCGCTGGTCCGCCGGTTTCGTAGTGAATGATGTGGCTCTCTTCATGCGCAATGATTTCATC
>CAMDCW010000181.1 GCA_945890745.1 Phycisphaera mikurensis NBRC 102666 | reverse complement strand
GCGATCGCACTCTGCTTTGCTTTCGCTCTCGGTCGGCTCGATCATCAACGAGCCAGCCAGCGGCCAACTCATGGTTGGTGCGTGGAATCCAAAGTCCATGAGCCGCTTTGCAACATCATCGGGCTTGATGCCGACGCTGACATCAAACGGACGCAGGTCAATGATGAACTCGTGCGCACATCGACCGTTGTTGTTGGTGTAAACCACTTCGTAGTGATTCTCAAGTCGTTTTGCCATGTAATTGGCGTTGAGAATCGCCACTTCTGTTGCGCGACGCAAGCCTTCCGCGCCCATCATGGCGATGTACATCCAACTGATGGTGAGAATGCTGGAGCTGCCATACGGGGCCGCACTGATTGGGCCGATCGCATGCTTGCCAGCGGTGAGTGGGCGCAGAACCGGATGGCCGGGCAGGAAGTCTGCCAGTCGCGCTACGACGCCGATCGGACCCATGCCCGGACCGCCACCGCCGTGCGGAATGCAGAACGTCTTGTGCAGATTCAAGTGGCAAACGTCGGCGCCGATATCGCCGGGGCGCGTGATGCCAACCTGCGCGTTCATGTTGGCGCCGTCCATATAGACGAGCCCACCGTTGGCGTGAACGATGTCACACAATTCGCGAATGCGATCTTCGAACACGCCGTGCGTACTTGGGTACGTCATCATGCAAGCCGCGAGATCCTTAGCGTGAAGTTCTGCCTTCATCTTCAAGTCCGCAATATCGACGTTGCCGTCAGCATCGCTATCAACCGGAACAACGGTCATGCCAGCGATCACCGCGCTTGCCGGATTGGTGCCGTGCGCACTATCGGGGATCAAGCAGACCGTTCGAGCCTTGTCACCGCGGTGATGGTGGTACGCGCGAATCACCATGAGGCCGGCGTACTCGCCTTGCGAGCCTGCATTCGGCTGCAAACTGACGGCGGCGAAACCGGTGACTTCGCAGAGCCACGTCTCGAGGGTACGGAACAGATCCGCATAGCCCTTCCACTGATCGGCGGGTGCAAACGGATGAATCTTGCCAAAGCCAGGCCAGGTGACCGGAATCATTTCACTGGTGGCGTTCAGCTTCATGGTGCATGAACCAAGCGGAATCATGCTGTGAACCAGGCTCAAATCCTTGCTTTGCAGGCGCCACAGGTAGCGAAGCAGTTCGTGCTCGCTGTGGTACTGGCTGAAGACCGGCTGCTGCATGAACGGAGTGACGCGGGCAAAGGCGCCGAGGTTCGATGTCGTCACAGTGCGCGCAACATCGGCAACCTTTGGAGCAGGCTTGCTGGTGCCAGTGGCGAAGATGTCAATCACATCTTGAATGTCAGCGGGGGTGACGGTTTCATCGAATGTCACTCCGAGCGTTCCATCCGCGTAGGCGCGGAAGTTGATCTTCTTGACCGCGGCGGCTGCCAGCACGCCCTGCTGCGTAGCACCACTGCCAAGCTTGACGCGCACAGTGTCAAACCACGCGTGTGTTCCGCAATCGTGACCAAGCGTGCGCAGTGCAGCGGCAAGCGTGTTGGTAGCGCGGTGCACACGATTGGCGATCGCCTTCAGGCCTTCGGGACCATGCCATGCGCCGTACATGCCGGCGATGACTGCAAGAAGTACCTGCGCGGTGCAGATGTTGCTGGTGGCACGTTCGCGCTTGATGTGTTGCTCGCGCGTCTGGATCGCCATTCGCAGAGCAGGCGCGCCGGCGGTATCGCGGCTCATGCCGATCAACCGACCCGGCATCCGGCGCACGTGTTCGGACTTGGTGGCGAAGTATGCGGCGTGTGGACCACCGAAGCCCATCGGTACGCCGAATCGCTGCGCGCAGCCGACCACTACGTCGGCGCCCCATTGGCCGGGCGGGGTCAGTAAGCACAGTGCCAGCGGATCTGCTGCCACCACCAACAGCGCGCCCGCGGCGTGCAGGGTGGTTGCAAAGTCCTTGTAATCATGGATTTTTCCGCTGGTGCACGGGTACTGAACCAGGCCGCCGCAGAAGGTTCCGTCCGTCACGGTGGCGTTCGATGGCTTACCGATGACTAGTTCAATTCCGAGACCGGAAGCGCGCGTCTCCACCACCGCGATGGTCTGCGGATGGCAATCTTCGGCAACAAAGAATCGCTTCTTCTTCTGCCCGCTCGCGGAGTAGCAGAGGCTCATGGCTTCAGCAGCGGCGGTGCCTTCGTCAAGAAGCGACGCATTGGTCACTTCCATGCCGGTGAGTTCACACACCATGGTCTGCCAGTTCAAGAGTGCTTCAAGGCGGCCCTGAGCAATCTCTGCCTGGTACGGCGTGTACGCCGTGTACCAACCTGGATTTTCAAGGACATTGCGCAGAATCACGGGCGGCGTGATGGTGTCGTGATAGCCCATCCCCATGTACGTGCGCCACACCTGATTGCGATCAGCGAGCGTCTGCAACGCGGCAAGGGTCTCGGCCTCGCCGCGCATGGCGAACTTCTGGCCGTTGGTTGGATCAGTGATGTCAAGTTCGCGGCGGAGACGGATGCCTGCTGGAATTGCAGAGTCAATCAATTCTGCCATCGAAGCGCAGCCGAGCAGCGCAAGCATCTCGGTCTCTTCAACCGAGGTGGTCCCCAAGTGACGGCGCGCGACTGTATCGAGCGGGTCGAGTGGACCAGGGATGTTGGCGGCGGTGGTGACGGCCTTTGAGGAAGTCTGCATCGATGTCATCGGAGTGGTGGTTTGCGGGGCGCCATGGCGCGAAGACGAAATTGGGGTACGCGCCGCGCAAGTAAGCGCACGGCGCAGCCCAAGCCCTGAAGTATAGGAGGGTGGTCACCCGCGACTCATCAGCGCGAACGGGCTGGAATTGACGGAATGTGGGCCTTCGCCGACCGCGAGCGGGCGCGAATGGTCGGCGTATTGCCCACGGGGCGCCGGGAGGCGTGTGAGCGGGGGTCAGGCGGTGCGGCGCGTCAGGCGGTTTCCGTGTCGATTAGCTCTGGCTCGCCTTCTGAGCCTCCCAGTGGGGGCAAGAGTAAAGCCGCTTGCTCGGACGGAAGCTCCTGAACGCCTCGCAGCTTCTTCTCGATGGCGCGGGTTCGCTTGCCGGTGTCATCAAGCGTGTTGGACGCCGTAGCGAGCTGCTTGCGAACCTTGTCCAACACATCACCAAAGCGACCGAATTCCGTCTTCACGGCGCCAAGCAGATTCCACACTTCGCTCGAACGCTTTTCAAGTGCCAAGGTGCGGAAGCCCATTTGCAGACTCTGCAAGATGGCCGAAAGCGTGGTTGGACCAGCAAGCACCACGCGATGCACATGGTTCAGTTCATCCGCAAGCCCAGGGCGACGGAGCAGTTCGGCGTACAAACCCTCGGTGGGTACAAAGAGGATCGCAAAGTCCGTGGTGTGCGGCGGATCGATGTACTTGCTGCGAATGTCCTTTGCGAAACCACGCACCGCATCAGCGAGCGCCTTCTGCGATTTCTCAACTGCTTCCTTGTCGGCACAATCTTGCGCATCAAGCAAGCGCTCGTAGTCATCCTTTGGAAACTTGGCGTCGATTGGTAGCCAGAGCGGCATACCAGCGTCGCCCGACGGTCCAGGCATTCGCACTGCAAATTCCACGCGTTTGTTGCTGCCGGGCGCAGTTTCCACATTGCGTGCCAGTTGATCAAGCGTGAGAAACTGCTCGAGAATTGATTCGAGTTGCACTTCACCAAGAATGCCGCGCGTCTTCACATTGGTGAGGGCGCGCTTCAGGCCACCAACGTCCGCTGCCATAGCCTGCATTTCACCCAGACCCTTGTGCACCAATTCCAAGCGTTCGCTGACAATCTTGAAGGCGCCATCGAGACGAGCGGTCAATGTTGCCTGAAGTTTTTCGTCCACGACATTTCGCATTTCATCAAGCTTCTTCTGATTCTCTTCGCGCATAGCGGTGAGTTGTGCTTGCGTGGTGTCACGTACTTCTACTAACTGCACGCGGGTGGTTTCGCGAGAATCAGTGAGCTGCTTATCGAGCGTGGCGCGAGTTGCGTCCAGTCGCAGGAGTGTGGTTTCAAGCTGCACTGCAAGGTTCTTACTGACTTCAGTCCGCAGAGTGGTTGCAGCGGTCAGTTGATCATCGCGCGCGAGGCTGATGAGTTTGGTGAGCGCGTCGCGCGTGGTGGTCTCACTCAAGCGCAATTCTTCACGCAAACGCTTCTCCATGACACCGATCGACTCGCCGAAGCGGTGCAGTTCCGTCAGAAACGACTCATGCGCCTTGATGATGACATCTGCATCTGCACTGGTGTTGCCGTTGGACGATCGCCGCAACATCACAAACGCAGCAATTGCAACAAGGGCCAGTGTAAGAACGATGTTGGTGATGATGAGCGCGGTGTCCATGGGCGTGGTTCAAGCAGTGGCGCGGAGGCGCGGGTCAGGGCAAGTAGTGACGGATCGCTTCGGGCGCGGGGCGGGGAGGGCTGGACGCTGGAAACTCAGAACTCCGAGCGCGTGCATTGTCCCTGATGTTGCAGGAATTTAGTTGTTTGTTATCCGCGGCCCCGGCTGGCCGCCACCCGCGCTGCTGGGCTGAAACGGGGTCCAGGGGTTTGGTCCGACGGCAAGTGCGGGTGCGATTTCCATGTTCGGAATCATCGTCTGCGTGGGTGAAGCAGTTGTTTCACCCTGGTGGTGGATGATTCCCCCTCGTTCGAAGCCCTTCCGGGGGGCATCGAAATACATTTCACGCGCCCGCTGTGGTCGCCTAACCTCTTGCAGGAGACATATGACGCCGAATCCAAACTCACGCGCAAAGTTGTATCTGAACATCCGGTCACACCTTCGTGACTCGGGCTTGAAGTTCTTTGAACGTGCGCGCGAGCGGCAGTTTCTACTCCTGATGCGCAGCGATGCGCTGACGCTTCATCAGCTGATCACTATCCACAAAGACGGGGTCAAGTTTCGCATTGAGACCAAGCTTCCGCTGGTGGTGCCCGCGCATCGCCGGATTGCGGTGCTTGAGCTTGCAGCGCGCTTGAACTGCATCACGGATCGCGGTCACTTTGATGTGAATGTTGATACCGGTGATATGCAGTACCGCGTCGATTGCGATGCCATGGTGAGTCTGGTTGTACGGCCGGCGCTTCTGAGCGTGCTCGCGCGATCGTTGGATCCAGTTGTGCGCGCATGGCCACTCATTGAAGAAGTGATGTTGCACGACGTCGACCCCAAGACGGTCATGGAGAAATTCCGCAAGAAGTTGCAGGATCGCGCAGGCGAAAATGCACGAAACGCAGCCAT
>CAMDCW010000180.1 GCA_945890745.1 Phycisphaera mikurensis NBRC 102666 | reverse complement strand
TCCCCGTTCACATTTACAAGGATGCAACGAACCATGAGAAACACCTTCTTCACCGCTTGCGCCGCGACAGTGCTCTGTGCATGTCCCGTCGTATTCGCCCAAGACGAATGCGTCACGGCACCCACGCTTGTCGCCGGCGTTGCCACGCCGTTCGACACCACCACGGCAACCGCCACGGCTCTTCCAGCTGTGACCGACGCCCTGTGCACGGGAACCTTCCTGAACTGGGGCGCATCCCCGGATGTTTGGTTCAAGTGGACGGCAACTGAGGCTGGCACTGCCGCCTTCTCCACCTGCTTGGCGGGTTCATACGACACCTCCTTGGTTCTGTACTCCGGTAGCTGCGCTTCGTTGGTCGCAGTCGGTTGCAACGGCGACGCCACAGCGGATGCTGGTTGCCAGTTGTACTACTCCTCGGTCACGCAAGCCGTGACAGCGGGCACCACCTACTACGCTCGCATTGGTGGTTACAACGGCGGCACTGGCGCTGGTGCAATTACCGTCACCTTCACCGCGACTGCCGCGGGCTGCCCGGGTACCGGTGATTGCGGCACAGTGCATGCCACCCCAGGTTGCGTTGACGCAACTTGCTGCGGCTCAGTGTGCGCGCTTGATCCATCATGCTGCGACACTACGTGGAGCCAAGGTTGCGTTGACCTGGCTATTAGCCAGTGCGGCATCTTCGTCTACAACTGCACCCCAGGCGTGCCCGCCAACAACTGCGCCACCAACCCAACCCTGGTGACCGCTGACGGCAGCAAGCCATTCTCCAACGTTGGCGCCACTCAGGATGGACCGAACTACGGTGCTACCTGCAGTTCCGGCAACGATCAGTGCAACAACGACGTTTGGTACAAGTTCACGGCAGTCGCCAACGGCGAAGTAACTGCTTCGAACTGCGGTACGGTGACCGTTGACACCAAGATGGCCATCTACGACATGGGCACCAGCCCAGCGACCTTCAACTACAACACGCTTCCAGACGTGCTGGTTGGTTGCAACGATGACGGCGCTGGCGGAACCTGTCTCACCACCACTGGTCTTCCGTACGCTTCAAGCCTCACGGTCAGCGTCTCGGTTGGTCGCACCTACCTACTCTGCGTGTCGAGTTACGACTTGGGCGACACCGGCACTGGTTCGGTTCTCTTCAACCTGCCCGAGCCATGCTCACTGCCGTCCTTCACGACAGCAGAAGTTGAGACCTGTGGACAGGCCATCAACAACGGCTGCGTTGAAACGGTTGCTCAGTACCAGTCCATCAATGTGGCTGTTGGAACCCCAACAACCATCGGTGGCACCTTCTTCGCAACCGGTGGGACCCGTGACGTTGACGCGTACGTGTTCACCATTCCATCCGGAATGACCGTGACCGCTGAAACGTTCAGTGCTTCCAACGTGGTCACGACCATGTACAACGGCTTGCCTTGCGCCACGCAATTCATTGCGAACGGCACCGGTGCATGCCCACGTACTCAGTCGTTCTGCCTCCCAGCTGGCACGTACTCCATGTACGTTGCTCCACAGGAGTTTGACCTCAACCCATGCGGCAATGGTGTCTTCAACAACTACGTGTTGAAGCTCACTGCCGTCCCTGCCACCTGCCCAAGCTTCGGTGACACCTGTGGCTACACAGTTTCATCGTCGGTGACGCAGAACACGGATCAGACGGTCTCCGTCTACAGCCGTGGTTGCGTGCTCTTCTGCGGTACTCCAGAGAGCCGTTTCAGCACGGAAGTCAAGATGGCTCGTAGTTTCCCTGGTCTCAGCACCGGCTCGCTTGGATGCGTGACCGTTGGTGTGTCCAACGTTGACTACGCGGCTGACGGTATTGCTTATGCTGGCAACCCATTCCCAGCGAAGATTGGTCTCTACCGCGACACTGACGGTGGCGACCCAGTTGGACCTGAGTTGGTGCTGATCTCCGAGAAGGAGTTCACTGTTCTCGGTGGATTCGGCCTGCTCACTTACAGTCTGCCATCGGCGCTCAGCCTCACTGGCAACACCAACCCAATCGTGGTTGTTATGAGTGCGCAGATCGCTAGCGGCTGCGACCCAGTCACCAACACCGTCTTCGGTGGCGTTGGCGGTGCAGGTTCCACGGCTCCTTGGTACGTGCAGAGCACTGACCCCAATGGCATCTGCGACAGTGGTGGCGTGTTCGTCCCACAGGTCGATCAGCTCAACCAGTGGATCGTCAGCCTCGGAATGGTGCAAACCACTCCACCGTGCCCGGCTGACCTCAACAACGACAGCGTTGTCAACGGTGCTGACCTTGGTCTGCTCCTCGGCTCATGGGGTGTTTGCCCCGGCTGCCCAGCCGACCTCAACAATGACGGCATCGTGAACGGTGCTGACCTTGGTCTGATGCTCGGTTCATGGGGACCATGCCCGGTCTGATGTGAACGCACCCCGCTGGGTGGGGTGACAAAGTGAGTTCTGCGTGGCCCCCGGATTCGTCCGGGGGCCACGTCTTTTTTAGTTGTCGTCGCGCCAGCGTCGGCCCTGCTTGCGCTGGCCATCCTTCTTCTTGCCTTCCAGTCGGCGCTGGACGCTTCCCCATGTGGGCTTGGTCTTCTTGCGGACTTTCGGACGGACGGCCGCTTGGGAAACCATGGTGCGGAGCCGGCCCTCGCACGCATCCTTGTTCTGCAGCTGGCTGCGGTGCAGGTCGCAGCGGTACAGCAGTTCGCCGTCACCCACAAGGACACTGATGGCAATGGCACGCAGCCGTTCCAGGGCGGCATCGTCAAGACCGCCGATGTCCACCGCGCGGACGCGGAGAATGGCGGCGGTGCTGGCTTTGTTGACATGCTGACCACCCGGTCCACGGGCGGTGGTGAAGCTCCACTCCATGTCTTGCGGACGAATCCACGTGCCGCGTCCCAGATCAACCGCCCCGGGTGGTCGCCGAGGCTTGGGCGGTGGCGGTGGGGGGCTTGATGGGTAGGCTTCCGTCATGGTCACGCTCATTGTCGCAGGTTGGTTGATGATGCAGGCTGCCGTGCCTGTTTCTTCAACGGTGAGTTCCTCGGCAGTGCCTTCATCGGCTGCATTGCCTTCCTCGGATTCATCTGCGGCATCGGCATCATCGATGCCGGGCGCGATTCCCCCCGGTTCATCGGCCGCTCGGATTCTTGGCGTGGCAGAAGCGCCAGCCGTGACGGCGGATGTTGGCGTGTGGGTACCCAGGCTCACGGGCACGGCACAAGTTGGCAGCGGCGGCACCTCGTTCGATCTGAATGATGACTTGGCGGTGGAAGGCAGCAGCGCTGGGGTTGCTGGCGAGTTTGCCGTGACCATCGGGCGGTGGCGGGTTGGAGGCATGGGATTCTCAGCGTCCACTTCAGGCAATGAGAATGCCGTCAAGGGCGGAACCTTTGGCGATACCAACATTTCCGTGGGCGATCAGATCAAGGGCAGCTACAGCGCGTGGATGGCAGGGGCAGAAGTGGGGTACGTGGTGTACCGCCCCAGTGCGGATGAGCCGTGGGCGTGGAGTGATGAGGGTGACAACCGCGACGCGGCATCCAAGGCATTTGGTGCGAACGGCCGGCCGCTCTTTGACCCGCAATTTCTGCTGCTTGGTGGAGCGTTGCTATTTCATTACGACCAGACGGTGGAAAATGTCACCGTTCCCAGTTCGTCAAGTTTCGATCGCACCGTTGGATGCCTGTACGGCGGCGCAGGTCTTGATGTGCGCATTGGATTTGACGGTCGAGTGCCGCTCGTGCAGGACTTGCGTATCTATGCAAACGCGGGCGTCGGTCCTTCGATTCCGGATGCGGACATCATTTGGCTACTGCGTGCTGGTATTGCATTCATGATCAATGAGAACATTGGTGTGGAGTTTGGCTACCGACTGTTTGACTTCGATATGCAGGACGGTCCATCCACGGTGGATGCTGGCTTGCGCGGATTGTTTGGTGGCGTTTCGGTTCGCTTCTGAGGAGGAAGCATGGCGCGGAGCAACCTATTTTTACGCGCAAAGATCCGGCACATTGTCCTGACGCGGACGGCGGACCGTCTGACATTGGGGATGTTGGGGCGGCGCCATCGTGCGCAGCCGATTGAGGTGCGCACCGTGGAACTGTGCATTCCGCAGTGGCCGCAGGCATATGACGGTGTTCGTATTGCGCACTTGACGGACTTCCATCTTGGTGAATTGATGCACGTTGGGCAAGCGCTGGATGCCGTGGAACGCGTGGCGTGCCTGAAGCCTGACATGGTGGCATGCACGGGTGATGTTGTGGATTTAGATTTGCATGGAATGGGAGCAGAGGACTTGTTGTCAGCCATGGGATCAATGGAGGCGCCGCTGGGGCGGTTCTTGGTGCTTGGCAATCACGATCATCTTGATGATGGACACATGCTTGCGGCCATGGCTTCCATGCGCGGCCTGCAGGTGTTGCATGGCGCGGTGGTGCCGGTGGGTGATGCGAGTGATCCGCTGTTGGTTGGCGGTGTTGATTGGGCCAGCACCGTGCGAGCGCTGGACCAGCGCGTGGCGGAGTTGCCGCAGACGCCGCATCTTTTGTTGGCGCACAATCCGAAGGCGTTTCATGCTGCCGCGCGTCGTGACATTCCGCTGACACTGAGTGGGCACACGCACGGCGGACAGGTGGCGTGGAAGGGCAAGCCGCGCGCGAACGTTTCGTTTGCGCATCGATTGAGCGCGGGGCTTTACCAGCGCAATGGATGCTCGCTGTTTGTGAGCGTGGGCGCGGGTGCGTGGTTTCCATTGCGGGTGCATTGCGCGCCCGAGGTGTTGGTGATTACGGTGCGGCGGGGTGCGGTGCAGTGATTTGCGTTGCTGCGATGCATGGATAGGTTGGGTCGATGGGTGCTGCTTCCGGAAATAGGCGCGCTGGGAGGCTGTATGTGATGATTCAGCCGACCAAAGGGGAGCTCCGCGTCATGGGAGGCGGGCGCTCGCCTGAAGAATCATGTCCCTGGTGAGGAATTTGTGGCAAACTGATGTCACAAGGAGTCACTACTCATGACCGACACTGCCGCTTCCACGAATGCCGCCTGCTCTTCATCCGCCTCTTGCTGCTGCCCGTGCGAAGGTCGTATCAAGAAGTTGGAGAAGACCGTTTCCCGAATTCGCCTCTGGCTGTTTATCTCGCTGGGTGTGCTGATCTTCTTGATCGGCGTTGCGATTGGCAAGGGGAACGGTGACGACCGCGATGGTGGCGATGGCCGCGAGAGTCGTCATGAAGAGATCCGCCGCGTAGAGATCATGGGCGACCCGATGGCGGGTGGAATGATCAT
>CAMDCW010000179.1 GCA_945890745.1 Phycisphaera mikurensis NBRC 102666 | reverse complement strand
CGGCGCGCGGTGCGCATCGTCACTGACACAGCTACGAACTCACTGGTCGTCAGTGCCCCGAAAGAGGAGTGGGACGACTTGCGTTCCATGATCAACAAGCTTGATAACGAAGACTATGACTCCAACTTGCAGCTGCGGGTCTTTTCATTGCGGTACGCGCAGGCCACTAGCGTGGCAACCGCCATCAACACTGCGTTCAAGGGCGACCAGCAAGAGCGGCAGCAGATAGCGCCGGTCGGACCCGATGGCCGACCGATGCGACAGGCCCCTGCGTATCTCGTCAAGGGCGAGAGTTGGGTGAGTGCGGTGGCGGACGCGGGGACCAATTCCGTGATTGTCAGTGCAAGCCGCAAGAACCTCAGCAAGATTGAGGCGATCGTTCAACAATTGGATGCAGAGCAAACAGCTGACTTGCCCGCACCGCGTCTTATTCCTGTACTTGAAGGTCACAGCCCCACGCAAATTGCGGCGGCGCTTCGCACAGTATTTGCGCCAGCGGATGGTCAGCCACGCGGAATTCATTCGCCGCGCATCGTCCCGGACGAGACAGCTGGCACCATCATCATTCGCGCTGATGACAAGGACTACCAAGACATGGCCGCGCTGGCCGCGACCCTGCAGGGCATGCGCCCAGAAGCAAGCGGTTCGCTGTTCATGGTGGAGTTGAAGCACCTCTCCGCCGATGCCGCCGCGCAGACAGTCAACGGGCTGGGCCTGACTTCGGCTGGCGCCACTGATCCGAAAGGTCGAGTCGTTCAGGGCCCGGTAAAGGTGTTTGCGGTGCCGGGGCGGAACTCGCTAGCGATTGCTGCGCTTCCAGAAGATCGCGCACTGATTGCAGATCTGGTCGCGGGTATCGATACCGAGCCAACTTGGGCACAGAGCGAAGGCGAGTTAGTGCGCCTCAGTAAGGCGGCGGCGCCGGCTGTGGCAGAATCACTGCAGAAGATGATTGATGCCGCGGCAACGCCTGGGGCGAATGGTCTTGCCAAGGCCTTGCAGGAGCAAGTCCGGCGTTTGCGAATTCGTCGCAGCGGCATGTTGACGGCGGACTTGATGTTAGACCTCACTAAGCCGCTCAAACTGGTGGCTGACGAGAAGACCAATTCGATCATGGTGACAGGTGCTAAGGAAAATGTAGAAGCGGCACGCGAACTGATTGCCATGCTGGATGACGTCCCGATGACCGGCTCGGTCACCATGCGCATTTTGCCGATGCGGAACATTGACGCGCAAGAGTTTGCTACGGTGGTTCGTGAACTGTTCACGCAGGGCAAGGAGCTGGGAAAGATTCCCGGCACAACGCTCACCGGCGCGCCACAGGGTGATGTTGGCACCGCACTCGCCGATGACTTTGCGCTCACCGTGGTCGAGCGCACCAATACCGTGATCGTTGCTGGTCGGGACGAAGCAGTGGCGTTGGTGGAAGCGATGCAGCAGCGGCTGGACACCACCGACGCGTCGGCGGCTTCAGCGGTTCGTAGTTATCCACTAAGTCGCGCCGGCGCCTCGGCGGTCTCGCAGCGATTGGAACAGTTCTTCAATGCCCAAGCAGAACAGAAAAACTTTCGCCCCGAAGACAAGGTTCGTATGGTCGCTGATGACCGAACCAACACATTGGTGGTGAGTACTTCACAGCGAAGCTTCTCAGTGCTTGAGGAACTCTTGAAGCAACTCGACCGGGAAATCCCCGCTGATCTGCGCGAACTCAAGCTAGTGCAATTGACCCACGCCAGCGCCACACGCTTGGCCCCGCTCATTCAGCAACTCATGGATTCGCGCCTCGAACGCGTGCGTGCTGCGGAGCCACGCGCCGCTGACTTACAGAAAGTGACCATTCTGGCTGACGAACAAGCCAATGCGCTCCTAGTATCCGGCGGCGCCGATGCGTTTGATGTCATCAAGGGAATTGTTGCGCAGCTTGACACCTTGGAGCGGACTGATGTCGCCCCGCTCCATGTATTGCCGATGAAGCGCGGCAACCTTGATCGCGTTGCGACCGCCGTCAATCAAATCATGGATCGCCGTTATGCAGACATGCCGCAAACCGTGGCTAAGCGCGCACGTCCCTTGGTGATGACCGACCCGCGTTCCAACTGCTTGCTGATTGCCGCAACGGAACCCGATTTCAAGGACATCGAAAGCCTAGTGGCGCGTATCGAGGAGCAGCCAACGGACCCAGCGGTCGCCCTGCATGTCATCCCGGTCCAAGGTGTTCGTGTGGAAACTATTGCCCCGCGCTTGCAGACGGTGATGCGTGAACGCATGGCCACTCTGGGAGACACGGCGCGTCCATCGGACCGTATCTCTATCGAGAGCGACCTTGCCACCAATACGTTGATCGTTGCTTCAAGCCACGAGAACGCGGAGATCATCAAACAGTTGATCGATAGCCTGAAATCAGTGGGAAACGACAGCGCGCTCACCCGTGACTTCCAGACAATCCAGTTGAAGAAAAGCCGCGCCACCGACATCGTGCAGTTGCTTGAGAACATGTACATCCGCGAGGAAAACCGTCGCCGTGGCAACGACAGCGTGCGCGCGATCGTCGACAGCCGAACCAATGCCGTGATTCTTTCAGGTGCGGGTTCTGACATCACCACCATGAGCAAGATTGTTGGCGAGCTCGAAGCCACTAAGCCACTGGAGGTGGTGGAGATTAAGTACATCCAACTGAAGAGCGCCAACGTGCTGGAGCTGATCAGTCTGATTGACAGCGTTCTCTCCGGAAATTCGCTGGCATCACGCGGTACTCAGCAGGCAACCATTGTTCGCTACCTCAAACAAATGCCTGGCGTCGATACCGAGAGCGCGGAAATGGAAATCAACGCCGCGGTACGGCAGTCCATCAGTCTGACTCCCGACATTCGCTCCAACACGGTGATCGTTCGTGCGCCCAAGGACTCCATGGACTTGGTTGAGAAGATGATCGAGGATCTTGATCACGACGACAGTTCCGCCCAGAATGTTCGGGTGATCCGCATGGCTCATGCCGAAGCAGAGAGCATCTTGGAAATTCTGAACGAGCTGTTCCGCTTGAAAAAGCAGGGGAATTTGTACGTCCTGAAGCCGCGCGATGGCGGAACTCCACCGTCTGCAGATGGCGCTACGCCCGGGACTGCTCCAGAGAACGCCGGACGTTCCACCACCATTGCTGGACTTGAACTCAACATGGTGCCCGATGAGCGCCAAGAGCTTTCCATTACTGTGGACCCGCGCACTAATAGCTTGCTAGTGAGCGGCACGCCAAACTATCTGAGCGCAGTGGAGAAGGTAGTGAAGGAGCTGGACACGGATCAATTTGGTAATCGCGATCAGCATATTGTTCGTCTGAAGAACGCAACCGCTATCGAGGTGGCAGAGACGCTCACTAAATTTGCGGACGGCGAGCGCAACAAACTGCTGGAGGTGTACGGAAACAATCGGCAAGCTGCTTCCAGTCGTCTGCTTGACGCACAGGTCACCGTCGTTGGCGATCAGAAGTCAAACTCAGTGCTGCTCACCGGCAGCCCGCGTTACGTGGAGAAGCTGAAGGGCGTCATCAAGGAGCTTGACGTTGACCCGCCGCAAGTGTTGATTCAGGTGATGTTGGCCGAAGTGACCTTGGTTGACAATGAGGACATTGGTATTGAGTTCTCGCGCATCGACTATGGCGATGGCTATTACTCGGCGGGCGGATTTGGCCTCAATAAGACCGGATTTGGCACGTTGCAGCCGAAAGCCCCTGGGCTGGTTGGTCTTGCACCAGCACTGTTCTCGGGTATCGGCATTCCCAACATTGCCGTGGGCGGACCAGACTTTGATTTGTTGATCAACGCATTGGCATCACAGAACCGCGTGCAGATGCTTTCAAACCCAAGCGTCATGGTGGCGAACAACACGCGCGGGCGCATTCAGGTTGGTGAAACCATTCGAGTTCCTGATGCAGTCACCGTCAGTGCTGCCGGACAGCAGAGCGCAGTCAGTGCAGAAGAAGTGGGCGTCATTCTGGAGGTCACGCCATCGATCAATCCCGATGGATTTGTGAAGATGGCAGTGGAGCCAGAAATCAGTCGACTCAGTAAGCAGACGGTGGACATTTCGGAAAATTTCCGCAGCCCGATCATTGAGCGACGACGTGCCAACACCACCGTCACCGTCCGTGACGGAGAAACCGTAGTCATCGGCGGCCTCATCAATGATCGCTACGAGCGCTCGGACCGCAAGATTCCAATCCTTGGCGATATTCCCATCATTGGGCTGGCGTTCCGGCAAAAGACCGAGACAACCGCCAAGACGGAACTGCTGATTGTTTTGCGACCGCACGTGGTGCGCACGCCGCAGCGCATGCAGCAGGTCACCGAGGAGGCCGTTGGTCGTATGTCCTTGCAGCCTGGCCTCAAGGAACAGATTCGTAAGGCTGAACTCAAGGGCACACAGGGCAGGTACAACGACAAGGGTGAGTGGGTTGATCCGATCGGCGCGCCTTCCGAGGGTCCAGCCGCCGATGGCGACGCGCCGATGCCAACGAACGGCGACTCCACGCTGATCATGCCCGTTACCTCAGAGCCTGGCGATCAAGTCACCACCAAGGAAGCCAACGGCAGCATCACTATTGGTCCCAAGTTGCCAGCACCAAGCGCAGAACCTCCGTCACCGACTGATCCGATTACACCAAAGGCACCATGAATTCTTCGCCATACATCTGCCTTGCGCTCGGTGCGTTGCTGAGTCTTACGGGTTGCGAGACGGTTTCCAAGGAAACATCGGACGGTCGTCCCATGCCGCCGCGCGCGCGCGTTCCACAGACGGCCCCGGAGGGCGTGGCGGTCAACGCGATGAGCGTCTTGTATGCACCGAAACCAACCGATAGCGACGCGAACGGTCGCCCTGATCGCCTCAGTATTGAGCTCTACCTCTTTGCGCGGCCGTACCCAACGCCCATTTGGCGCGAGGGCACTTTGAATGTCGCGGCGTACCGCATGGGCACCGCGGGTTCGGCAACAGCGCCGGGCGATCACCCAATTCATGTCTGGAGTATTCCCACGCGCGATCTTGATCTGGGTAGATTTCGCAGCCTGATCGGTGAGGGATATCGATTCCAAGTTTCGCTCCTTGATGATGGCGGCAATGATCGCATTGATGGCACGGCCATCGACTTCGTGACATGGTTTCGTCCATCGTCAGGTGCGGCGCCCATCTGGTCGGACGGGGTTCGCTCCATTGCCTTTGAACCAATGGCAGCCGGCGAGGTTCGCCAGTAAAAACGAAATCGCCCGGCGATGAACCGGGCGTTCGGTGTGCACTCAAAGAGTCAAACTGGGAATCTAGGATTCGAACCTAGACAAACTGAGTCAGAGTCAGTTGTGCTACCGTTACACCAATTCCCAAATCGTGAACCGAAGATTCTAGCGCGGTCATGACGTAGGCGGAAGCCGCTGTTCGATGCCGATAAAGCCAATATGGACGCTCTTGCAGCGTCCG
>CAMDCW010000178.1 GCA_945890745.1 Phycisphaera mikurensis NBRC 102666 | reverse complement strand
CAACCAAGCGTGTCCGCCGAACGAAGCGCGTCGTACAAGGTGCTCCCGTACAGGTGCGCGTCTCGCGGCATAGTGATGCCCGTATGCGGGCTGGGCACGTGTGATGGATCGAAACACAACACCGCGCACGGACGCGGCTCAAGTGCCAGGGCAGCACGAATACCGCTGATGGGAATCAACGCTGCGGGCGTTCGTGGCGCATAGTGTCGAGGCGCAGTGCCAGGACTCGCACCCTGCTCGAGCAACTCCGGCGCGTCGACCTCACCCAGAATCTGTCGCAGCGACTCCAGGGTCACGGTGCCCGGTCGCAGAAGCGTTGGTCGCGCCGTGGTCAAGTCAAGAACGGTGCTTTCAAGGCCGAATTCGCTGCGTCCGCCGTTCAGAATCATCAGATCGAGTTCCGTGGCAAAGTCCTCAGCGACGTGGCTCGCGAGGGTCGGACTGACATGGCCCGATCGATTGGCACTCGGCGCGCTGATTGATTCACCGCCCAGCTCCTGAAGTAACCGCCGTGCCACCGGATGACTGGGCGAACGCACGGCAATCGTGGCGCGCCCACCCGCTGCTTCAACCGGAACATTTGCGCGACGCGGCAACACCAGTGTCAATGGCCCAGGCCACAATCGCGAAGTCAGCTCATCGCATCGGGGATCCCAACCTTCAACGATTTCTTTCGCGCCATGCGCGTCCAGCACATGGGCAATCAGCGGGTTGTTGGATGGTCGCCACTTCATGCGGTAGACCTCGGCAATACCGCGCGGGTCGTGCGTCAGTGCGCCCAGCCCATAGACCGTCTCGGTTGGAAATGCCACTGCGCGCCCAGCGCGCATCGCCTCGGCGGCGCGCTGAATGGAGAGATCGGTTGGTTCAAGAATGATGGGCATGAATGAAAGGCGATCGAATCAATCAGTTGGAAGGTACGACATCGACCAGCGACAACTCGATTCGATTTCGTTCGAGCGCTGTCCCCATGACCGCGTAAAGATTGGCGATCGCGATGTTGTAATCGGCAAGTGCAATTGCTTCAGAGATCTGCGTTGCTGACAGACCGTCTTGACGGAAGAATTTCAGAGCCAAGAACTCTGGCGTCAACTGTGCAATGTTCTGTTCATCAAGCGCCAACGCGCGCATATTTTCCGCAGCCGCCAATCGCTGCGCGCGGGTTTGCGCAATCAATCGGTATGCAGCAAACGCATCCTGCAATGCATTGCGGACGTCAAGAACAGCAGACTGCACCGCAGTTTTATAGATGATCACCGAACGCGAACGCGCCAAGCGTGCTTGGCGATATTCGGCTTCCGCAGCACGATTTCCGATGGGCTGGCGGAAAGTTGCTCCCACTGCCCACTCCAACCAGTCGTTGTCACCAAGCTCCTGCCACGAGTCACCGAATCCGCTGCTCAACCCGTACAACGCTCCGCTTGTCTCAAGATCAAGCTGCGGCAGCCGACCGTTGTCGGCGACGTCAATGCCGATCGACGCATCATCAATGGAGAGGAGCGCGATAGCCACGCCAGGGTTCTGCGCAAGCGTGGTAGTCATCGCGTCGGCAACGCTGTAACGGATCGGCTGATCAACGGGCACATCAACTACCACGATGGTCTCGCTGCCACCAACTGGGAGGCGCGGATCATTCATGGCTCGCTTCAATTCATTGACCCCGCGCTGCAGATCACGCTCGGCGCGGATCACGGAGGCGCGCCGATCTTCAACCTTGGAAACGGCGTCGGCGTACTGCGCAAGTGAGGTGTCATATTCACGGCGTCGTTCCAAGAGCGCTCGAACATCCTCACCAACCGAGAGCAACCAGCGCGCACTCACCAACCGCGCGCGCGCCACGTACACCTGCCAGTACAACGCTTCGGTACGTGCAACGGTATCTAAGAGCGAGCGCCGCAAACCCTGCAGCGCGCGGCGGTCTTGATTCCGAGAGACGCGTAAATTTGCAAGGTTGACATCGGTGCCAAAGTTGCGAAGAAGCGGCTGGCTCAGCGTCAAATTCACTGAGTTCAGGTAGGACGGGTTAGGCGAAATGCTGTCGTTGGTATCTGGCTCGCCAAACTCTTGGCGCTGCATCTTGGTGGAGACCGCCAAGTTTCCACCAGTGGCGAACCGCTGTTCAAAGCCGGACTCCAGGGTGGCGATCCGCTTGTCCGCCGCCGGGTTCAGAAGGAACCCCGAGCCCCCGCCTCCCAGGTCAACCGTCGGCTGCGGGATGTTGGAGCGCTGGTAACCGCCCTTGGCAAACAGCACCGTGTCGAACACCGCCTCGGCCTTGATGATCTCCGCCTGACTCATTGCTTCCTCAAGGCGCGCCTGTTGGACGCCAAGGTTGTTCTGAACGCAGGACGACACCGCCTGCTGCAGGGTCAGGATCACCTCACGGGGGGCCTTCCCGTCAAGATCGGGGCCGACATCAAGACCAACACCCGCGTTGGCGGCCTGCGGTCCCATGGCATCAAGTTGCTGACGGCGTCCCTTCAGGCTCTCGAACACCGGGCTGGACTCGGCAACCGCCTCGAACCCAGAGCCCGGGCTCAGCGCGGAACCAGACTCACGAGCGATGGTGGCATCAAGGCTTCGCTGCAACTCGGCATCGGCATCCTGACGGAGAGCATTCTTGCACCCGGCGGTCATGGGCAACGCAAGCAACGATCCCGCCAAGACGATCGCAGCCACCACGGCCCGCCCACGCGGTGCAACAATGAATGTGAAAATCGTGCGTGTGCGAGGCGAATGCATCTAGCGAAGTGTAGTGCGCATCGGTATCCTGTTTGCATGCTGCAAGGATGCACACCCGCACGGATGCGGGGCGCCGCTGGCACGATGCTAGCTTCGGCGACCCTGCTAACCCTCTCGCCTTCGCTTTTCGCCGCCCCGCAGTCCGGGACGACGGCAGTGACCACTGTGCCGGATGGCACCGCCTATTGGGCGGTCGTCACCGGATCAGCAGTCAATGTCCGTTCTGGACCAAGCGCGCAAAGCGCCTACGCCTTCGGGAAACTGAAGCAAGGAGACCTCGTCCGAGTCCTCAAGGAGGAATACGGATGGGCACGCGTACAGACTGAAGGCAACGCCTTTGGTGATGTGTTTGCGTTTGTCCCCGCTGATCGCCGCGTCACGCTCTCGGCTGACGGAACCACCGCCACGGTGAGTGCACGCACGGAAGTGCGCGCGCCCAATGTGGAAGCGGGTAGTTCGCCGGACAAGAGTTGGAAGCAGATCGGTAGCGCGGAAGCTGGCACCACGCTCAGCGTCTTGGGCACCGCTACTGGCGAGAAGGAATCGGTCTACAAGGTCAAGGTTCCAGCCACTTCAGAAGCATGGATCAACATGCAGTTCATTCGCAAGGCGAATGCTGCTGAATCCGCGACTGCAATGACTGCTACTGCTCCTGCTCCTGCTGCCGTTGCAGTGACAACACCCGTTGCCACTGCCGCGACCACCGAAACCACTGCTACGACCGTGACTTCGGGCGTCGCAGTTCCGGTGAATGCGCCCGATGCTGGCGCGCCAGCACCGACGCCAATTGCTGCGGATTTCGGCAGTTCGCCAATCATTCCGCCGCTTCTTGGCCAGCAGCCAGTGAATGCGTCGGTGGAGACTCCGGCGGCAGAAACCGTGACCGTGGAAACCGTCACCACCACCACGCGCACCACCAAGCCGAAGTTTGTGTCGCGTCGCACCACGCTTGACGATCTTGAGACTCAGTTCAAGGCCGTGCGTAGTCAGCCTGAGGCAAGTGCTGAGTTTGAAGCACTGCTGCCAAAGTACGACGAACTTGCGACCGCAAACGATGCGGCACGCGGAGTGCAAGGTGTGGCAGGAGCGCGTGCGAAGCAGCTCTCGCTCCTTATTGAAACCCAACGGGGCTCGCAAGAGATTCGTCGGATCGATGCCAAGCGCAACACCAACAAGCAGGACATCGCCGAACTGGTCATGAACATTCAGCGACGCTCTGACTTCACTGCGATTGGTGTTCTGAACGCCAGCGCTGTGTATGACGGCGAGCGCCTGCCAGAGATGTACCGCGTCTGCGATCCAATCACTGGAGCAACAATTGCGTATGTCGAGCCGAATGCTGACATCGCGATGGCGCCGATGATCGGGACACTTGTTGGCGTGAAGGGTGGCAAGCAGTACGACCCAGCACTGCGCATTACCGTGATCACCCCGCTCTCCATCGATCTCCTCACGCAGCGGGACACGCCGCAAGTGACGAAGTCTGAATCGACACGCCCGATTGCAGAAGCTGGCAAGTTTGTTCCTGCCAATGTTGCAGTCACAGCGCCCGCCTCCAGCCCGGTCACTGCCCCTGAGGCAGCCCCGTGCCCCGAAGGCTTTGCTCCGGCGCCGGGCGCCACGCCCTGAATAGCCGCGTATTTCTCACTTTCTTAAGCAGCATGCCGACGGCCCGCCCCGAAGTTTCAAAGGAGCGGGCCGTCGGTGCATTTACTTCGTATACTCTTCGCTCCCCCCGGGGCGCTAGCTCAATTGGAAGAGCGCCGCCTTTGCAAGGCGGAGGTTACCGGTTCGAGACCGGTGCGCTCCATTTACCCGGCCGGCCGCGCGCGAAATGCCGCCGCCATTGACACTGCCGCCGCCTCCACACGGAGGATGGCGGGGCCAAGGTCCACGCGGACCGCGCCCGCAGTGCACGCCGCTGCTAACTCTGCCGCACTGAATCCGCCCTCGGGTCCGATGGCGATCGCCACGCGCTCCGCGGTGCATGTTGCAGTCGACACGCCGCCCTGATCTGCAATGAGCACCGATCGCCCGCTTGATGCTGCGAGACGTACAAAGTTTGCGACGGTCATGGCCGGAGCGATGGATGGCAGCCACGCGCCCCTGCTCTGCTTGCACGCTTCCAGCAAGATCCGCTCCGCGCGCGTGCGATTGATCGCCGCCGCATCGATCACGCCGTGATCCGTATTCAGTGGAACGATGCCAGTGACGCCAAGTTGACCAAGCATGTCAAGCATGGTGGAGAATCGATCGCCCTTTGGTGGAGCAACGCCAACCAGAAGATCCGTGCCCGTGCGCGAGATGCGCTCGACTCGATCGACACGCGCTAGCACGCCGCCGTCACTATTGCGATCGCCCGTGAGCACCGCGTGCGCGATACCGCCCATGCCATCAAAGATCGTCACGGCATCGCCAGCACTCAGGCGCCGAACACCAACCGCATGCTTTGCTTCGTCGCGATCAAGTGCAAGAATCATGCCTGCAAAAGGCAGTTGTGGTGCATGGAACCAGGGGGAGCTCATGGTGAAACCTCGTGTGTGAGATAGACATCAAACCGGGCGGTCTTTCCTTCAAAGCGAACGTCTGGAGCGGGCGCATCTGCAATATCCGGTGCGTCGTCGGCACGCTTCACGCACACGCGCATGCGTGCGGCGCGACGAGCAGCCGCAAGAAGATGCGCAGCATCAAGATCATCACCGACAGCGGCGCGGAGTAAGCGAACGTCTTTACGGGACAGCGCGCTGGCCTTTACTTTCGGTGG
>CAMDCW010000177.1 GCA_945890745.1 Phycisphaera mikurensis NBRC 102666 | reverse complement strand
TGCGCCGCTATGTGCGCGGCAGGCAACGCGCGATGGACGGCCTGTACGCGCGTGCGGCCGATGATATTGATGCCGCACTGCGGCTCGACCCAAGTTCCACCGCGCTGCGAGCAACACGTGCCCGCATCGCTGGCGCGGCGGGTGACTTGCCGCGTGCCAAGGCGGAATGGGAAGCGGTATTAGCACAGGACCCCACCGATTTACAAGCATTGATTTCGGTTGGTGTTGCTGCTTTCGATGCCGGCCAGCCTTCGCGCACTGCAGCGCTCTTGGGGGCGGCATGGATTCGATTGCGGCTTGAAGGGTTCGCGCCAATTTCTGACGCGGGCCGCGCGGCGGTCGGCGCGGCGCTGGCGCGTAGCTTGTTTCGCCTTGGTTTCGATGAAGCTGGTCTTGAGGTAGCAGCCGTGGCACTGACGGTTCCCGTCGAGAGTGTTGCGGAGCAGCGCGGTGATGGCGTTGATGCAGCATCGCGTGCGTCTGCGCAACTTGCCCTTGAATCGGGCGAGGCGGCACTGCGTGCGCATCGACCAGATGTTGCCTTTGCGTTATTCGCTCGCAGCGTGGAACTGACTCCGGATCCGCGCACCGTTGCGCTCGCGGCGTATGCACAGTTGCTCGCGGGCGATCGCGACGGTGCTCGCGCAACGCTCGGCGTGGTCATGGACGATGGCCCATGGCGTGACGCCGAACGCACTGCGCTGGCATCATGGCTACTGACATCGCTCGACGGTGATGCTCGTGCGCGGGAAACACTGGCGCTGGCGGCGATCGCTGCGGTCCCGATCGGATCACGTGCCGGCGAAATCACTCCCGAAGGTCACGCGCGCATCGCACGACTCATGGTCGCGGCGGGCGACGCCGAGGCCGGTGCTGCAGAATTGGACTCTGCAATGGCCGACGGCGCGGTCGATCAGGCAACCCTGGAGGCGGCATTCCGCCGTAGCGGTGATAGCGATGCGCCAGTCTTGGCGCGCACCGTGGTGAGCGCGCATCCAGAGTGTCTGCGCGACGCCTGTCGAGCCTTGGTGCGAGCCAGCAGCGATTTGCGCACGTTGCGAGTTTCAATTGATGCGTTGCCAGCCGACAGCATTCGCGAGTCGATCGCCGCAGGAGTGCTTGCGACCGTCCGTAGTCCGGGTGCCGCATGGAGACGCGCGGATGCGGTGGTTGAGCTGGATCGATCGCGCGCTCCACTGGAGGCAATGTTGCTCGCCGCAGTTTCAGGTGGGGATCCGGCGTTGGTGGCGCGTGCGGCCGCCTCGGCATCCATTGATCTTGACATCGACGCGAGCTGGCACGCATCACTCGCGTGTGCGTTTGCACAGACGGGTGCAACGACTGAGGCCGAGCAATCGCTCGCGCGGGCCGAGTTGCTTACCGAGTCGATGACTCGTATGCCCTCCGGATTGCGTCGCTCGCTCGCTGATGCGCATGCGCTTGTTGACGGACGTGCAGCAGAAGGATCAGCGCGTGCTCGGGCCGAGGGAGCGTTGGCGCGCGGTGATGCGGTCAGCGCTGTCGCTGAACTACTACTGGCGCAATCCATCGACCCAGACGACGCCGCGGCACAGGCGCTGTTGATTGGTCTACTGCCACGCACTGAAGGTCCGCGCGCGGCGGCGGAGTGGCTGGCGCTCCAGCTAGCGCATAGTCCCAACGATCCATTGCTCTGGCAACCGACCGTCATGCAGGCGGCAAGTGGCGGCCGCGCGGAGGATGCCCTGGCGCGCGTTGATGCGCGCCTTGCGTTGGATCCACAAGACACTTTGGCGCTACCGTGGCGAGAGGTCTTACTGCGTGTCACTGGACGAAGCGCTGACGCTGCCGTGGCCGCGCGCGTTCGCGTCGAGTCGTTGCCGTCCGGTCCGCGCCGATCACTTGAGGAGGCGGACAACGAACTGCAGTTTGGTAGCCCGGAATCATCGGTCGATGCCCTCGGCCGGTTCTATGAGAGCGCCTATCCGCCACCAACTTCTATGCGTGCGGCGGCGTTGGATATTGCGCGGCGGATTCCGGCAACTACCCCGGGGCGCGCGCAGGTCATGCGGCGCATCGCTCGCGATGCCATCTTCACAGACCCTCGTGCAGCGCTGGAATTCTTCGCTTTCGAAGCCCTCGGCGCTGCTTCCGATCCAGCCATGGATTCTCAAAGTGCGGCAGATGCCGTGGCGATGATCGCAGCGGAGGCCGCCGCGCTTGACACGTTTCAGTATTCATCAGAGTCGTGGCGTGCGTGTGCAGATTTCTTGTTGTCGCAACAGCAGCCACGTGCGGCTGGTGAGTTTCTGCGCGCGTGCTTAGAGGATCCGTCCAAGCGGAGTGAGGAAGAAATTGCACTCTTAGCGCGCGCCGCGGTGGCGTGCGATGCGATCGTTGGTGGCCGAGCAGGGGAGTCACTGGCGCTCGCTGGGCGACTGCGCGGATTGGGCCATCATCCCTTTGGTAATTCTGATCGACCGGGGTCGGAGACGGATGTGCTCAGTGGCATACTTTCTCTGCTGGGAGATAGCGCTGGTGCAGAGTTGGTATTGGAAGCAGGGTTGGCGGTTGATCCCGCTGACGGCGCGCTTCTCAACAATTTGGGATTCGCTCGCTTGGAGCGCGGGCTTGCTGACGCGCGAACGGAGCAACTGCTTGAACAGGCCCTTCGACTACGCCCCAGCGACTCTGGAACGCTCGACTCGATCGGTTGGCTTCGCTACCTGCAGGGCCGGTTGACCGACGCCGACGGTGTTCCGGGAGCGATTTCGCTGCTCGAACGATCGGTAGCGAGCCAGGGCAAGGCGCCCAGTGCCGTGAAATATGACCATCTTGGTGACGCGCGCTGGCGGGCGGGTGACCACGACGGCGCACGCCTGGCGTGGTTCGAGGCGGTTCGAATCGCCGAAGGTGGTCTGACCCGGGAGCAGACCATTGAACTTCTGCGGGCCATGTTTCGCAAGCAGTTTGGTCTTGGAGCAATCGACGCGGCGCGTTACTACAACGCGCACGACGGTCAGGTGGCAGCCCGGGCACGCGGTAAAATCGAAGCCGTGACCAAAGGCGTCGAGCCGGAAGTCGCAGCCACTCCCGCGACCACTCCCACCAATCCCCCCGAACTCAGGAAGCAGTAACGATCATGGCAGGGCATAGCGTCTGGAAGAACATCAAGCATCGCAAGGCGGCCGTCGATGCAAAGCGCGGCAAGATTTGGTCAAAGTGCTCACGTGCAGTGATCGTCGCGGCGCGACTCGGCGGGGCTGATCCGAAATTCAATTCCAGCCTTCGCATTGCGATCGACTCAGCAAAGGCGGCCAACATGCCGCGCGACACCATTGAAAAGGCGGTCAAGAAGGGCGCCGGCAGTGATGCCGCGGACCAGTACGAGGCCGTGCGTTACGAGGGCTACGGACCGGGCGGCGTAGCGGTGATCGTTGATTGTTTGGTGGCCAACGTCAACAAGACCGCGCCGGAAATGCGGATCATGTTTGACAAGAATGGCGGGAATTTGGGTGTTCAAGGCAGCGTCACTTACAGTTTTTCCCACAAAGGGGTGGTCTTAGTTTCTGCCGAGGCCACCACCGAGGAGAAGTTATTCGATGTGGTGCTTTCAGCGGGCGCAGAGGACGTATTGAGCGGCGAAGAGGGCTGGCAGGTCACCTGCGGGGTTGCCGATCTTGCCAAGGTTCGTGATGCGCTTGACGCCGCGGGCATTGCCGTGGAGAGCGCCAACTTCTCGTACATTCCCGTTTCCATGGTGGAGCTCGACGCCGCAACTGCAGCGCGCGTAGCAAAGCTTGTGGCAGTGCTCGAAGAGCATGACGATGTCCAGACAGTGCATGTCAACGCCGAGATCCCTGATGCCTGAACCACGCACTGATTCCGTTCGACCCATCCGCGCCGCAACCGCATTGCTTGCCAATCGCTATGCGCGCGTGTGCTTCGCGCTACTCACCGTGGTTGCCATGACTGGGTGTGGGCACTCGCAAGCCTGTCAGTTTGATGACTATCCGCGCGACGATGTCTGGATGGCCGTGGTGCAAGCCTCGCGCGCGCCGCGTTACCCCGATTGGATTGTTGTTGAGAACAAGTTGAAGGTCGATGACGCTGCACGACGCGTGACGGTCTATCGCGATCTGCGCCGCGACTTAGTAGAGCCGGGCCTTTCGCCGCAGCGCGAGGAGTTGCAATGGCGATTCTCCGCAGTGGTCTCCGCGCAGTCGCCCACCACCGTCACCTTCTCTTCACCGGACTGGGCGGTACCGGCACACTTCTGGAAGGAAGCGGATCACTTCTTTGGGCAGGTGCGCATGCGGCTTGGTGAACTTGGCCCAGTGCGCCCAGTACCAGGCGACCCGATGGGCGGAGCACCGGCCGAAGGATCACGCGACCCCAACACGCCCGGTCACATGTCAGAGAAACCAGCTGAAGGGCAGCTTGCGGCACCGTGAGTTCTGTTCCTCCCACGCGTGACATTCGCATCATTGCGACCGCCGCCCTTGCACTCGCATGGTTCACGTTGCCGCTGGCATTCAGCATTCTGCTGTTTGCAAAGCTGGCAGAAATCACCGACTGGCTGCATGAACATCACGGCAGCGGGCCCTGGATTGCAGCTGGTGCATTTGCAGTCTGCGCTGGCTTTGGATTTCTACCCACGTATGCACAAGCGGTCTTGATGGGTTGGGTCTTTGGCACGGCAGTCGGTGTTCCAATCTCAGTAGCTGGTTACGTTGGTGGAGCGGTGTTGGGCTACGGTCTCTCGCGCCTGTTGACTGGCGATGCCATTGTGCGACGTATCGACGACCACCCGCGCTGGCGCGTGGTGCGATCATCGCTTGTGGAAGCCAACACATGGCGGACGATGGGACTCGTTGCACTACTGCGATTCCCGCCGAACTCACCGTTTGCATTCACCAACTTGGTGTTGGCAGCATCAGGCGTCCGATTTGTACCGATGATCATCGGATCAATCGCGGGGATGTTGCCGCGCACCTTCATCGCCGTATGGGTGGGGGCGCAGGGATCTGCAACAGGTGCAAAGGACCTCAAGGAATTGATGGAGAAGCAAGGACTCTTGGCGATCGCGATCGGTTTCGTCATCCTGATCGGCGTGCTGGCGATCATGCAACACGTAGGCAAACGCGCGCTGGCGGCTGCGGGGCTGTAAATAGATAGGTGCCGTTCACCCCTGTCCCTATTTTCGGGGCGCGTTTGAAGTGAGTTGAGTCCTCCCCCGCCCCCTCCGTTGCGCGCGGGACCCTCGGACGCGGACGGCTGCGCTCCACAAGGGTCCGCTTAGCCTCGGGCGAAACTGTTCGTCCGGTTGGCACCCACGGGGCGTACGTCCAACTGCCGGACTTCTCAGTGTCACACGCCGCTTACCGAGGATCCCGTGCTCACTGCGGGGGCTCGAACACGGAAGGCACTTGGCGGCTAGGGGCTGGAACCTGTTCCGGTGGTCGCAGGCGGCCCGGAACAAAATTTTGGGCATAGCGCAGTTAGAACCGCGTTTTTTCACTCACGATGAAAATCTCAAAAAATGCATG